>CAYXRT010000024.1:0-27360 GCA_964467535.1 uncultured Desulfurococcales archaeon | reverse complement strand
GGGCGCCGGCCTGCGGAGCCGGAGGTCCGGGGTTCAAATCCCCGCGGGCCCGCCATGATTGACATATGATGATAAGAGGCCACGTTAGATGAATGAAGATGGAAATAGGATAAATGAAGAAGACAATAAACCTCTAAGTTTACAAAAACTAGCTTTTATGGCATCATTCATATTAATACTCATATTAACCTTCGGGTTATTTAGCAATAACACCAGAACGTATGTGGGAATGTTAATTATAGGAAGCATAGTAGTAGCACTCGTATCAAACATGCTTAACAGACATAAAGCACTTAAGATATACACATATGTAGTATTATTAAACCTATGCATTAACATTGTCATATTTAATTACATTTCGCTACTAGCTTACGCTTCTAAGGTAAGAGGAATTATTCCTCTACCCTTAAGCATATACTTAGAAGTTCAAACACGTAATGGCATTAAATCACTCATAGAGCTTGACTGGGGTCAAATATTCCTAATAATATCCATTGTACTGCTAAGGAAGATGGTAATGATCATTAAATCTTTAAGAATAGAGAATAAAGTAAGAATAATTGAGGAAGCCTAAGTTGCTTAAAATTTAAAAGTACATTAATTAACCAGTTTCAATAGGTGCCGCGGTAGTATAGCCCGGTCAAGTATGCGGGCCTCTCGAGCCCGTGACCAGGTATTCTTACCTGGCGGGATACCCGGGTTCAAATCCCGGCCGCGGCACCATTCTAATGTTGGACTAGCATATTCCCATTATATCTTCTATAGCTGATATTATTCTTGATGCAACAATCCATGCTTCAAGTGCTTTAGGGTATATTGAGTATATATCATCAGCTAAAGCATATGTTTCCTTGCTGAAATCGCCATGTGGAAAGCCACCTATTATTATTGCCGGATTATTATACTTGGAAAGCTCTAGGGCTATTTCCCTAGGCTTTTTTCTCTCTCCTTCTTCAGATAATAATATTACTCTATCTACTCTTATATTCTTTAATAAATCACCTAATTTTATGGTTTTCAAATATATTAATGGAGTTTCGGAATTCGGGGGAACTCTACCTTCGATGAATAATTGTTCCATTAATCCTACAAATCTATTATAATTTTTGGGTATTCGTGTATCAGACCTAATAAATAAAACGTAGTCGTTTATTGTATGAACATAAACTCTTAACATACCTTCAATATTTAATGGGCTTCCAAGAATTTCGAGTAATGTTATGTGTACTATATCTGGTCTACCTCTCTTTTCTCTATTCTTTAACCCTTTCATTGCAGCATAGTGTAGAGAGACATCTAATAATATTTCTTTAGGTGTTTTCTTTCTTCTCTTAGCAGTCTTAATTACTGCTGGATGCCCCCATAGCTCCTTAGGTACGAGCTCTAAAGACGATTCAGCTAATATTACATGATATAGAGTCATGACCTTACTACCATTTAAGTTTTATACCTAATATTCATTATTATAATTTTGGATTTAACAACACCATACATTACACTTAAGGTATGTATACTTGAGATATAAAGAAAGGTCTATCATTAGAGATCTAGTATATCAGAGAGTAAAAGAATTGTTTAACTTAGCTATACTAAGCATACGTAATAACAATATAGAATTCGCAAGAAAATATTGCAAGCTCATAAAGAAGCTAAGCATGAGGTCAAGAGTTAGGTTGCCCAGAAAGGTAAAGAGGATGATATGTAAGCAATGCTTTATACCGTTAGTTCCAGGTCTTACATGTAGAGTTAGAATTAGAAGTGAGGGTAAAAATTCAAGAATAGTAATTACATGTCTCCTATGTGGGTGGGTTCATAGATATAGGATTAAGAGGTAATAGAAATATGGATAAAAAGTTAAGGAAGCTCAAGGAGATGGTGCAGCAGAGATCTGCTGATGTAATTATTGGTAAAAAAGGAGTTTACGAAGGCATTATTAATGAAATTAAGAGAAGGCTAGAGCAGAAAGGCATTATTAAAGTTAAATTACTTAAGTCATGTATAGCTGTTGAAGGTAAAGATAGAAAGGAACTAGCTAAATACATCGCACAACTTGTTAATGCTCAACTACTTGATATTAGAGGTAGAACTTTTGTACTATATAAGCCTAAAGAAAAAATCAGAAGTAAACATCGTTCCAAAGAAAATAAATTTTTCATGTAAGTTCATATCTTTGTAACTAAAGCTTAAAAACCATAACAGAGCTTATATGAAAGCATATAATTTTTATAAGGCCCCCATGGATTAATTGCCTTAATCCCTTTACTGTCACTAGACATACGCTTGTCATGCGTTTATTAGCCCATATATTTTCATTACCTTGTTACGTTCCCTAGGATTAGTCATTCCTCTTGAATTTACTTTTATCGTTATTACTTCTAGTTTCTCTGCTATATCACACTATCTCAATTAGTGTTGATGTGAACCTTGTATCTAACAGTAGTATCTAACAGAAGAGTAAGTTAATGACGCCTAAGAAGAATGGTGGAAGGCGATGAAGAACACATAAATAATACAAACTTATAAAAACTGAAACCTGAGTATTCAGAAGTGCTATAAAGTAAAACCTGTGAGCTCATGGTGTATCAGGTATGGTAACAGTACTAGAAGTACCTGCTGATAAGTTCATACAAAGGTTAGCTAAGTATCTAAAGGAGGAGGTACCTGAAGTTAGACCACCAACCTGGGCTCTATTTGTTAAGACTGGTAGACATAAGGAAAGACCACCAAGTAACCCTGATTGGTGGTATTATAGGGCGGCTAGCATATTAAGAAAAATGTATATTCGAGGCACCCCTATAGGTATTGAAAAATTGAGAACAATATATGGGGGTAGGAAAAATAGAGGTGTAATGCCTGAGCATTTCTATAAAGGCTCGGGAGGTATTGCTAGAAAAATATTGCAACAATTGGAGCAAGCAGGACTTGTAAAGAAGATACCCGGTAAAGGAAGAGTATTATCAGATGCTGGAAGAAGTCTCTTGGACCGTATAGCTTATGAGGTATTTAATGAATTAGTAAAGATAAGACCTGAGCTAGCTAAGTATAAAGGTTAGAGATAAAAATATAAATTAACGAGGTGTAGGCTATGAGTGAAGCTTATGATGAAGAACTTGAAATGATTAAACGAAGGAAATTATTAGAATTACAGCGAAGACTTCAAGAGGAAGAAAGAATTAGAAGAGAACGTGAAGCTATTGAGATTCAAAGACAAGAGATCTTAAGAAGAATATTGACCCCTAAAGCCCGTGAGAGATTAAATAATCTTAAGCTTGTCAGACCCGATGTTGCTAGATTCGTTGAAGATCAACTAATAGCGTTGGTTCAAAGCGGTAGAGTTAAACCACCAATAACAGATGAGGTAGTTAAAGCCATTCTCCAACAAGTATATGAACAAACTCATAGAGATATAAAGATACGTATTATTAGGAGGTGATCTATCCCATGGCTCATAATAAACCTCATGCGCGTAAACTGCGTCTAGCAAGGGCCTTGAAATCCAATTCTCCAGTACCACTATGGGTTATAGCTAGGACGAAAGGTAGATTCAGAACTCATCCACGAAGAAGGTATTGGAGACGTACAAAGTTAAAAGTTTAAGGTGTTTACCTTGAAAGAAAAACATGATATGGTATATACTATACCATTAAGAAGGGTTTATTGGGGTAGAAGGAAGAATAGAGCTGATCGAGCTATCAAACTAATAAGGAAGTTCATAGCTAGACACTTTGGAGTGGAAAGAGTACTAATTGATAATGCCGTTAATGAGTATATATGGAGTCGCAGTAGAGAAAAACCTCCACCCAGAATTACTGTCAGAGTTATACGGATAGATGAAAAAACAGCAAAGGTACTATTAGCATCAATAAGGTAGTAGACTATGGTATTAAATAAATTAAGCATTTATGGAAATATAAACATAGGTGTATACGTTTTTGCAAATAATCACTTGGCGTTGATTCCTCCTAATATCGAGGAAAAATGTAAAAAAGTTATTATGGAAACTTTAAACGTCGAAGTATATGAAGTTAAAGTAGCTGATTCTTCACTACTAGGGATACTTATTGCAGGTAACGATAATGGTATTTTACTCCCTAGAATAATTAAAGATGAAGAATATAAGTTCATTAAGAAGACTCTTGATTTAAATGTCGGAATACTTCATTCAAGGTTTACCGCATTAGGAAATATAGTATTAGCTAATAATAAGGTAGCATTAGTTCACCCAGAGCTTGAAGACGAAGCTTTGAGCATTATAAAGGATACCCTAGGAGTCGAAGAAGTAGTTAAAGGTACTATTGCTAAATTACCTATTGTTGGATCAGTTGCAGTCTTAAATAGTAGAGGTTGTGCTGTCCATCCAGACGCCTCTGAGGAAGATATAAAGAGATTAGAGGAATTATTTAAAGTCAACGTAGGTATTGCTACAGTAAATTTTGGTGTATCATTTCTTAGATCAGGGATCATAGCTAATGATCATGGAGCATTAGTTGGTGAAGCTACAACAGGGCCAGAGATGATGAGGTTACAAACAATCTTAAACGTTTAAGAACCTCTAAGTCAATGGATTAGTGAGGTGATCGCTAATGGCAAGTGAGATCAAAATATACTATGTTGAGGGAAAGATGCTCATAGCTCATGATAAAGTACCTACATGGCAAAAATTTGGTATATTGGTTAGAGCAGTTAAACCTGAGCATGCAATAGAGAAGGTATTATCGGATCTAGGGAGCAGACATAAATTAAAGAGAAGACATATAAAAATAGAGTCTATAAGGGAGGTAAAATTAGAAGAAGTAAAGGATCCATATATAATAGCACTAAGTAGATTAGAAAGGTGGGTAAAGGTTGAGTAAGACCAATGAATCACAATTACAGGTTAGGGCATTAATTGAACAATATGTTGTACTTCAAAACTATGCAGAAAGCCTTCAAAGAGACTTAAACACAGTAATTGGAGCTTTATCTGAAATAAGATTAGCCAAAGAGACCATAAATATATTGAAGGCTGAAGAGAGAAGCGAGTTTGAAGTATTAATTAGTCTTGACAGGGGAGGTAATGCATACATTAGAGCACCTGTATCTAAACCGAAAAATATAATAATTAATATAGGCGCTGGTTATTATGCCTCGCTAGATTACGATAGAGCTATAGAGGTTTTATCGAGACGTGAAACGGAGCTCACAAAAATAATACAAAGCATCCAAGGAGAACTAAATAAGGTATTACAATATATGGAAGCTATACGTGCAAAAATTGGTGAGCTTAGAGGTCAACAAGGGTAACTATATTGTTCTTAAAGCTTAAGGAAGTTTTAAGTAAAGCTGTAGAAAGGGTCTCAACAAAGAGAATTAGTGAAAAGGAACTTAATAAAATTCTTTCAGATCTAGAATTAGAATTACTTGAAAGTGATGTAGCCCTAAATGTAGCTGAGGAATTGATAAACACCATCAAACAGGCTTTACTAGGTATTCGCATTCCAAGAGGCCAAAACACTAGAGAATATGTTATTAACGAATTGAAGAAGAAAGTACTTGAGTTATTGAACGTCGATAAACAAATTAATATTTTCGAGGAAGCTAAGAAAACGAAGCCATACGTAATAATATTTATGGGAGTCAATGGAGTAGGTAAGACTACTACAATAGCTAAGATAGCCTTCAAAGCCAAGAATTACGGATTAAAACCACTGCTTGTCGCAGCAGATACCTTCCGTGCCGGTGCTCTAGAGCAATTAAAAACACATGGTGATAGAATTGGAGTTCCCACTATTCAGAGAGCTTATGGTGATGATCCAGCTTCGGTAGTTTACGATGCAATAGCTCATGCCAAGGCGAAAGGCTATAACATGGTGCTAGTAGATACGGCTGGTAGAATGCATGTAGATATTGATCTAATGGAAGAGTTAAGGAAGATAATCAGAGTTGGAAAACCTCATTTAAAAATCCTAATAGTAGATGCGTTAACTGGTAATGATGCTATAGAGCAGGCTAGGCTATTTAATGAATACGTAGGTGTTGATGGTATTATAGTAACTAAAGTAGATGCCGACGTCAAGGGAGGTACTATACTGAGTGTCGTTTATGAAATTAAGAAGCCCATACTCTACCTAGGTATTGGTCAAAAATACGAAGATCTATTAGAATTTAATTCCAGCTGGTTCATTAACAAGCTCTTTTAATGTTGAATAAAGAATGTACAGATGATATAGATTTTTAACATCTTATTCCTCTCCACTTATAGGGCAATAAAATTGAGGCTCGAAGAATTAATAGAGGCTTGGAGAAAAATACTTATGCTGTCAAAGAAGCCTGACGTAGAAGACTTTAAACAATCCCTCAAACTAGTACTGCTAGGTTTTACTATTATAGGTCTAGTGGGCTTAGCTATACATTTACTATTTACATTCATTAGAGGTCTCATGTAGAAAGGTGTTTTAAATGTCTTCAGCAGCGAGTAAAAGAAGAAGAACTGCATTCTATGCTGTAAGGGTAACTGCAGGTCAGGAAATGAATGTAGCACTACTTATGGAGATGAGAGCACAAAGTACAAAGCTACCTGTAGGAGCTATTATTGTACCACCTGGAGTTAAAGGCTATGTTATTATAGAGGCTCCGGGAATTCACGTGGTATACAATCTTGCTTCAGAGCTAAAACATGTTAAAGGCACAGCAGCGGGTATGGTTAGTCCTGAGGAATTAGAGAGATTAATAAGTCCTAAGCCTATATTAGAGGAAGTCAAGGAAGGAGAGTTAGTGGAAATCGTAGCTGGACCTTTTAGAGGCCTTAAAGCACAGGTATTAAGAGTTAACAAGGCTAAAGGCGAGGTTACACTAAACATTTTAGAGGCTGCTTATCCATTACAGGTAACTGTACCTGGTGACTATATAAGGTCGTTGAAGCGTGGTGAAAAGTGATGAGTACGGATATTAAGAGAATAAGAATAACGGTGACCGGAGGAAAAGCTAAGCCTTCACCTACACTGACATCAACTCTTTCACCACTAGGTATAAGTATCGACGAGGTAATTAACAAGATAAATGAAGTTACAAAGAAATTTGAAGGAATGAACATAGTTGTTAATGTAATTGTTAACACAAAGACTAAGGAAGTTAAGGTAGAGCCTAAAATACCTACAACAACGGAATTACTCTTAAGGGCTGTTGGTGCTAATAAGCCCTCTGGAGACCCTATGCATCAAAAAATAGGAGATTTACCATTTGAGAAAATAGTTGAAATAGCATTATTAAAGAAACCTCAATTACTTGCAAAGACTCTAAAAGGAGCTATTAAAATGATTTTAGGTTCAGCTAGGAGCATAGGAATAACTATTGATGGAAAAGATCCTAAGCAGGTTAGCAAAGAAGTTGATAAAGGTTTATATGACCATATTCTAGCAAAATATGAAGAGAAGTGGTTAAAGGAAAGCTAATGAATGGTGATACCCCCTTGAGCTTCATACCAAGAGAAAACATAGTAGATGCTGTAAGAAAAGCACTAGAGCTAGCTCCTAAAAAGAAGTTTAAACAAGCAGTAGAACTTATCGTAGTATTAAGAGATGTAGACATTAAATCGCCTGAAGGTAGAATAAGAGAAATAATATTCCTTCCGAAGAAAATAACTAAGGATATTAAAATATGTGTTGCTGCAGATGGGGAAATGGCATTAAAAGCTAAGAATGCAGGAGCTTTCATGGTACTTACAAGGGAGGACTTACAAAAGCTTATGGGGAATAGGAAGGAAGCAAAGAAGATTGCTCAACAATGTGATTGGGTTCTTGTAAGAGCTGATTTAATGCCTATAACGGGTAGAGCTTTAGGACCAGCTCTTGGACCTAGAGGAAAGATACCTGTTCCTGTACCTCCAGCTGCAAATATAGAAGCATTAATCGAGAAATATAAATCAGCTATATTGATAAGAACTAAGGATCAAGCTCAAATAATGTGTAGAGTTGGAGTAGAAAATATGGATCCTAATGATATAGCCGAAAACATTATAACAGTCCTGACTACACTTGAAGGAAAGTTAAAGAATCCTAGATATAATATTGCTAAAGTAATAGTAAAAACAACAATGGGATTACCTGTAGAGGTGAAAATTACATGAGCCCAGCCAAGCTCTTAAGTATCAAGAGGAGAAAAATTCCTGAATGGAAAATCAAGGAAGTTGAAGAACTCACTAAGTTAATAAGAGAATACAAAATAATAGGAATAGCTAAACTTGAAGGTGTCCCTACAGCGCAGCTCCAAGTAATAAGGAAGATGTTAAAAGATAAAGTAGTTCTTAGAGTTACTAAAAACACTTTATTCAGAAAGGCTTTAGAGAAAGTAAAACCAAAGAATATGAAGGAGCTTGTTAAATACCTTGAAGGTTCTAATATATTCTTATTTACTAATATGAATCCCTTTGAGCTTAACATGACTCTAGAGAAAACAAAAATACCTAGATATGCGAAGCCAGGGGACAAGGCTGAAAAGGTAATAGTAATTCCAGCAGGAGATACTGGGTTAACTCCAGGTCCAATACTTTCAGTATTCGGTAAACTTAGAATACCAACACAAACAAGAGAGGGAAGGATATGGATTGCTAGGGATACCGTGGTCGCTAAACCAGGAGATACCATATCGCCCGACCTAGCATCACTACTTAGGAAATTAGATATAAAACCCATAGATGTAGGTATTGAACTTAAAGTAGTGTATGATAGTGGCCTTATAATTCCAGGCGAAAAACTCAAGATTGATGTAAAAGAGTACGAAAATCTGATTGCTGAAGCCCACTCTAATGCTCTTAAGCTAGGAACATCAATAGCATACCCCGAGTCTACAATAATAAGACTTAGTATAGCTAAAGCCTATAACGAGGCATTAGTATTAGCCGCAGAAGCATTGATAATAACCAAAGAAACTATTAATTTAATTATAGGGAAGGCAGTAGCCCAAGCAAATGCCTTAGCACAAATATTAGCTAATAAGGTACCAGAATTAGGCTTAGCTCCAACAACAAAAGCTAAGGAGGAAGAAAAGGAGAAGGAGGAAGAAAAGAAGGAAGAAAAGAAAGAAGAAGAGGAAGAAATAGCTGAAGGTCTATCAGCTCTATTTGGTTAATGATATTTTCATAATCATTCTTTAACCTATGAAGTATATTAAGATTTAAATACTCCCTAAAATTATGAAGAATAGGTGAAGAGAAGGTCATTGGGGAAGAATCATGGAATATATCTATGCAAGTCTACTCCTACATGCAGCTAAGAAGGAAATAAATGAGGAAAATCTAAGAAGAGTGCTTGAATCGGTAGGAATAGAAATCGACGAAGTTAGGCTTAAAGCTGTTGTAGCTGCCTTGAAGGAAGTCAATATAGATGAAGTATTAAAGACAGCAGCAGTTCCAGTGGCTGCTGTACCCTCAGCTGCACCATCAGCCCCAGCAGCTGAAGCCGCTACTGAAGAGAGAAAGGAAGAAGAAAAGAAGGAGGAAGAAGAAAAGAAAGAACTAAGTGAAGAAGAGATTGCAGCTGGTTTAAGCTCTCTCTTCGGCTAAAGCATAGTAAATAATTAAATAAAAATAGTACACAGTAAAATAGGTTTTTAAGTAGATTAACTAATACATTACCATCCTAATTAGTACTTATTATAAGAGTTATATTCTACGAAGAATAGATAAAATACAGCAAGAGTTAAGGTATCGGAGAGAAGAGACAATGGACACAATTATAAATGAGAATGTATATAGGTTGAAGACCCTTATAGAATCTAACTATGTAAAGAAGAAGTGTAAGGTATGTGGTGTATACTTTTGGACGAAGGACCCATCACGTAATGTATGTCAGGATTCACCATGCACAGATTATGAGTTCTTTAAACTCAAAATTAAATCACCACCACTTACGGTTAGGGAAGCTAGGAGAAAATTTATCGAGTTCTTTGAAAGACATGGACACAAATATGTTGAACCTAGACCTGTTGTTGCTCGATGGCGAGAAGATCTATATTTAACTATTGCTAGTATAGTAGTATTTCAACCGTTTGTAACGGAAGGAAAGGTTCCACCGCCTGCAAATCCATTAGTAATTTCTCAGCCTTGTATTAGATTAGAAGATATAGATAGTGTAGGAGTAACATTTGGTAGACACTTAACAAGCTTTGAAATGGCAGCTCATCATGCATTCAATTATCCGAATAAATGGGTTTATTGGAAGGATAGAACTGTTGAACTTGCAAAAGAGTTCTTCACCAAAGAAATAGGTATACCTGAAGAAGAGTTAATATTTAAGGAGTCGTGGTGGGAAGGAGGAGGAAATGCTGGTCCTTCATTTGAGGTAACTGTTGGAGGATTGGAGTTAGCTACCTTAGTTTTTATGCAATACAAGGTAGTTAATGGGGAATATGCTGAACTTCCTTTAAAGATAGTTGATACAGGTTATGGTGTTGAAAGAATTGCTTGGTTTACGCAAAGAACTCCAACAGCTTTCCATACAATTTATGGCGAGCTTGTAAGAAAATATCATAAAATACTAAATATTCCCGAGCCAGATGAGGAATTGTTAAAAATTGCAGGTTTTTATGCAGCCCGTATTGACCCTAAGAATCCTTCAACAATACTACATCATAGGAAGTTAGTAGCAAATAAACTTGGCATTCCATTAAGAGAAGTTGATGAACAATTAAAACATGCAATAGTTGTATATACACTACTTGATCATAGTAGAACCTTGGCTTGGATGCTTGGAGACGGAGTAGTTCCTTCAAATGCCGGTGAAGGATATCTCGCTCGACTTGTCATTAGGAGAGCTCTAAGAACATTGACTAGAATAGGAGCTGATGCTAAATTAAGGGAATTAGTAAAATTACAAATCAAGTATTGGTCACAGGACTTTCCAAAGCTTTGGAACATGAAGGATTACATTTATGAAGTATTAGAATCCGAAGAAGAGAAGTTTAAAGAAGTTCTTAAGAGGGGTTATTCAATAGTAGCTAGCTATATTAGAAAGAAGAAAGTATTGGGAATAGATGAATTAATCGAGTTATACGATTCACATGGTATACCCCCTGATATAGCATCGGAATATGCTTCAAGGATGAACATCAATATACGTGTGCCATCAAACTTCTATTCATTAGTAGCTGCTAGACATTCTAAAACGCCTATTAAGGCAATTACGAAAGCTAAGTTACCTAATGAGATAATTGAATGGGCTAAAAAGCTAACCCCTACAAGAAAGCTATTCCATGAGAATCCATACCTAAAAACATTTGAGGCGAAAGTGATTGAAGCTAAAGGCAAATATATAGTCCTTGATAAAACAGCTTTCTATCCTGAAGGCGGAGGCCAAGAAGCCGATAGAGGATATATAATAGTTAATGGTAACAAGGTAAAGGTAATAGATGTACAAAAAACCGGTGAAGTCATAGTTCATGTTCTTGAAAAACCTATTCCAGTAAGGAAGGGTATAATTGTAAAGGGCATTATTGATTGGTATAGAAGATATAAGTTAATGAGACATCATACAGCAACACATATATTATTAGGAACCTTAAGGAAAGTACTAGGCGTACATATTTGGCAAGCTGGAGCTGAAAAAACAGAAGAAAAAGCAAGACTTGATGTAACGCACCATAAGCTACCTACTAGAGAAGAAATTACGTTAATAGAGAAACTAGCTAATGAAGTAATAGAAGAAGGATTACCTGTACGCTCAGTTTACATATCACGTAATGAAGCTGAAAGCAAATATGGTTTTAGGATTTATCAAGGAGGGGTTCCCGAAGACCCTGTGCTAAGAATAGTAGAAATACCGGGATGGGATGTAGAAGCATGTTTTGGTACACACTTAGCTAATACATCTGAAGTCGGAGGAATTAAGATAATAAACGTTGAGAAAATACAGGATGGAGTAATTAGATTTGAATATGTTGCAGGAACACGGATCTCAGAATATGCTGCCAGACTAGAAAAGCAATTATATGAGCTAAGCTGCATGCTTAACACATCACCAAGTGAGATAAAGTTAAGATTAAAATCATTTATACAAGATTATAATGACCTAAGAGAAACAGTATCCAGATACCGTAGAAAAATGATACAAATATATGTTGACAAGATAATGAAAGAATCCAAAATAGTTAATGGCATTAGATACTACATATTAATTGATGAATTTAAAGACTCGGTAATGCTAAGGGACTTGATATTAAGAGTTATTAAGCATATTCCCAATATACTACTAATAACGTTAAGAGATATGGATGGAAGATCCCTTGTTGAAGTATCGGCGAGCAGTGAATTATCTAGAAGCATAGATCTAAGAAAGTTACTAAGCATAGTACAAACAAAACTTAAGGTTAAAGGTGGTGGTAAGAGGGACCATATAATATTTAGAGCTGAAGAAGATCTAAGAAAAGTTCTGGAAAAAATAGAAACCATAATACTTGAGTATCTAAGAAGTTTGAAACTATGAGCTTCATTGATGAAATAAGAAGAGAAGTAGTACTTGAAGCTATGAAGGACTATAAATACCTACTGAATAGGGGTTACCCTCAAACATTAGCATTAAATACTGTGACAACAAGATACATGTTAACTAAGAAAGAGAGACTATTACTATATAGAACAGTACATAATGATACACATGTATATACTATTCTAAGGAAGATAGTTAATCCTAAAGACATTAGCGGACAGCCACTACTTATTGATGGATACAATGTCATATTAACAATTAAGGCAGCAGTAATGTGTGAATATGTTTATGAATCTGATGATACTTTCCTCCGTGATTTACTAGCAGTTCATGGCGGAGTAAAGTATGACGAGCATTTCAGGAAAGCATTAGAGATACTCATATTTAATCTTAGGAAACTAAACGCATCATATACACTTATTACGTTGGATAAACAGGTCAGTAAAAGTGGCGAGTTGGCATCTCTCATAAGAGAATTGTTAAGGAGAAATAACATTAAGGGAGATGCCGAAACAGTCATAAAAAATGATGCCTTTATAATAGGTATAGCTGAAAAATATATTGTGTGCACTAGCGATGTAGTAATACTATTAAAGGCTAAGAAGGTCTTTGATCTAGCAGGTTATATAATTAGGGAACTCATGCCCAATAAGGTGATAAGGTTAAAAATACCCTATTCAACAAGATAGTAACACGACAGGGCCCGTAGCTCAGCTAGGATAGAGCGCCGGCCTTCTAAGCCGGAGGTCCGGGGTTCAAATCCCCGCGGGCCCGCCACCCCTATTATCATCACAGGTCATAACATAAATTGTAGGAATGTTACTTACCTGGGGTTATCGTCTTCTTAGTAGGCTCTTTACAGTTATCTTAAGTATTATTGGTGTTGATATTGACGTTATAGCTGACATTAAGATTATTGCTGAAAACAATTCTATATTAAAGATGCCTAGAATATAAAATGTCCTTGCAATGGAGAGTTCAACTGCAGCCCTACTATTCATTGCTATTCCAGTCGTAATGGATTCCTCTATAGAAAGACCTGATAGTAATGCACCCATGAAACCACCGAGAATTTTACCTATAAAAGCAAATACTACTATCATTATAACCATATCTGAAATAACTACTATAGCTCTTAAATCCGACTCGATACCCATATATGCAAAAAAGAGTAAAGCAAAGAAGGCAAAGGTAAAGTCTAAAATTTCCTTTTCAACTTCTTCTGGTAATAAAGATCTAAGTATCATTCCAGCAACAAAAGCTCCTACTATCTCATGAAGAGTAGCGGAACGTGCTAATAAGCTAAAGAGCAGTATAAGTATAATCGATATAGCTAATTGAAGTGAAATAGATTTACTACTACCTAGCCTAAGAAACTTGCCAATCATAATTCTAAAGCGCACACTTTTACACAACCTTATTCCAAGTAGAAAACTTAAGACTATAAAGATAGTACATGTCGAAAAAGAGAAAGCAGCTACATGAAATGTCCTTACTTCACCTAATGCTAATGAAAAGCCTATACTCATAAGTACTAAACCAATAACATCATCTATGACGGCAGCGTTAACAACAGTTAATCCTACTCTACTTTTAAGCATTTTTAAATCCATGAAAACCCTTATACTTAATCCTATAGCTGTAATAGATAAGCACGTAGCTAACGCGTATGCTTGTATAAAACTTAAGTTGTATAGATAGCCTATCAACATTCCAAGAGTAAATGGTATTAATACACCCATGGTCGCGACTATGAAGCCTTCTTTAAAATGCATTAGTAATCTCCTTAGATCTATCTCTAAGCCTGCAGAAGCCATGAAGAATATGACACCTATTAGAGCTAAAATGTGAAGTTCAGATGAGGGACTTATAAAACCTAGAATTGAAGGTCCTAGAATTATCCCTGCTAATACTTCACCGATGACCCTAGGTAAAGATAACTTGTCGAATACTTCACCAAGTATCTTAGCACATACTATGAGTACTAATATATCTAATATTAATGCATATGAACTCATGTATCTAAATGCCTATTACTATTGGTTATCAAATCCCTGAGTTAAAAATTTATTCGAAGAAGTAATAAGAATTATGTCCATAATCATATACTACATGAGTGTTGGTTATATATGGAGACTATTTTAATAAACTTTATTTAACCTATTATGGATCATGATTCTCGGGCCGGTAGCTCAGCCTGGAAGAGCGCCGCCCTCGCATGATGTATATCCGAGATCGGCGGAGGTCCCGGGTTCAAATCCCGGCCGGTCCACCAATCCTTGTTAAATGTAATGTAATCTTCCAGATCCTATCTCCTACATAATGAAGGTTTTCAAGTACCTTTCCCTTCTTAGGCATTCTTTCCTTCTCTACACTTATTAGAGCCCTTGTTATAGCTAATGGCTTATGTTCTTTAGGCTCTAGGACTATGACAATATCATCTTCTTTAAACTCGGTATAATCGATAATCCCTGGTGCCATTACATCTGCTCCTCTTAGTATGGGTTTTATAGCTCCCTCATCTACTACAACGTATTTTCCATCCTTTAATATGGCTTCTACACCTTCCTTAGTCACAATGCTATACAATAGTATGAGACTTGGTATTATTGTATTATTTATTAAGATGTATGACGCTATGTCATTAATTATATATACTTTTATTGGTGGATCTTTTATTGAAGCTTCCTCTACTTTTTCTATGGTCTTAAGGAACCTTAAGTGATTGGGGTAGAGCTTAGCAATGGTATTTAGAAGGCTTTTAATGCCTTTCTTTGAAAGGTAATGCCTGGTCACCTTAATACTCATATTCTAACCCTTTCATCAAGTATCTTCCACAAAGTAATATTTTTAACCCAGTCTAGATGATTTAAGTGCTAGGTTTGAGAGTATGGCTGAGTCAGCTAGGAAGATGCTAGCTGAGTCCATCGGTACTGTTGTACTTGTGAGACTAAAAGGAGGCAGAGAAGTACGTGGAAGATTAAGGAGTTTTGACCAGCATTTAAACATTGTATTAGAGGACGCTGAAGAATTAAAGGAGGATGGCTCGTCAAGAAAGCTTGGCACAATAGTAATCAGAGGAGATAACGTAGTATTAATATCTCCTTCAGTTTAACCGGGTATGATAATCAACAGGGTGTATAGTCATGGGTAAAGGTACGCCTGCTTTCGGCAAGATGAGTAAAGGGAAAACACACATTAGATGTAGAAGATGCGGCAGACATTCATTTAATGTGGCTAAAGGTTATTGTGCTGCTTGCGGTTTTGGTAGATCCTCTAGACTAAGGAGGTATTCATGGCAGAATAAGAAAATTAATAGAGTTAGAGTAAGGTAAATGAAAATACTTTGCATATCATAGTCTTATAATAGCCTAATGCTTTCTGGGACCACAGGTGTTATTATTTCAACATCTATAGGTAAACCTAGAACAGGCTTGAGTCTCCTAATGGTACTTGCAAGAGCAGATATGCTATTTGGTTCTCCGTGACAGAGTATTATTTTCCTAGGCTTAGGTTGAATACTTGATAGGAACTTTAATAATTGTTTTCTATCTGAGTGACCTGAGAAACCTTCAATACTATAGACCTCCATATTTATCTTTAACATTTCAACTCTTCCATTCTCTGTTATCATAGGTATTGTTCTAGCTCCATCCTTTATCTTTCTACCTAGAGTTCCCTCTACTTGATAGCTTACGAATATTAGTGAGTTCTTTGGATCACTTGCAAGTAACTTTAGGTATTCAACTGCTGGGCCTCCAGTTAACATTCCTGAAGTTGCTAGAATTATACATGGCTCTCCTTCAACTATATCCTTTCTTGCTTCACGTCCCTCTAATCTCTTAAAATAGTCTGCAGTAAAGGGGTTTTCATTTCTATATATTTGAATTCTAACTTCTTTAGATAGGAGTTCAGGATATGCCGTATGTAATGCAGTTACTTCGTCTATCATTCCCTCGACATATATTGGTACTTCCTTAAGTATACCATTCTTAATAGCATGATTTAGTACTAACATTATTTCTTGTCCTCTACCTACAGAGAAGACAGGTATGAGTACTTTTCCTCCTCTTCCTATTGTCTTGTTAACTATTTCAATAAGCTGCCTCTCGGCTTCTACACGAGATGGCTGATCCTGAGCTCCATAAGTTGCCTCCATAATTAATGTTTCTACTCTAGGAAACGTGCAGTTAGCTGGCTCTAGAAGCCTAGTTAAACCAAATTTAAAGTCACCTGTATATACTATGTTATGCATACCTTCCCCTATATGAAGGTGGACCATAGCTGCTCCCAATATATGTCCTGAATTGTAAAAAGTGAGTCTAACATCTGGTGCTATATCTGTAACCTCATTATAATCTAATGTTATTGTGTGCAGTAGGGCCTTCTTTACCTCTTTATCGCTATATGGCAGGTATTTACCCTCTCTTTTAGCTACATCTAGATAATCCAATTGCATGAGAGCCATTAAGTCTCTAGTTGCCTTAGTAGTATAAATAGGTCCTTCATAACCATACTTAAATAGCAAAGGAACTAAACCACAATGGTCTAGGTGTGCATGGGTTACTATTACCGCATCTATTTCCTCTAACTTTACTTCATCAAGATCTAATTGTGGAAACATTTGCGGAGGATTGGAGGCTCCAGGATTTATGCCTAGATCTAATAGTATTTTACTTTCTGGTGTTTCCACCAATATAGCTGATCTACCTACCTCCATAAAACCTCCAAGTGCAATAATCCTTATTCTACCTGCTTTAAATAAAACAGTTCTATGGATTCTTTCACCTATAAGCCTTAGGAATCTTTGTCTATACTCATTTTGTTCAACAAGATATGATAGGATTGCATCTAGGATCCTAGATCTAAGAGGAGGTGCTCTTACTATTTGTGCCCTCCAGCCCGTTAATGCAAGTATCTTTCTCTTTAATGCCCCTCCTTTACCTATCGCTAAACCTGGTTTTTCGGCTTTTATTATTACATCCCCCATAACATCATCAAATTCTATTTCTTTTATTCCGGCTTCTTTAGGCACTAATGATTGTATTATCTCAATGGTCTCTCGCTTACTCTTTCTATAGAGAGGATCTGTTCTAATTACTATCCTCTTCTTAATTTTCTTTGCTAAGTTCTTTATTAACTCACCATTCTCCATAATAAGCTCTGGCCTTCTAACATAAACTGCTATTTCGGGTCCTTCGAATTCTATTCGTGTTACTACAGCGGCTTTTGGTATCATCTTTAGAACGGTCTCTCTAATCATTGCCCTTATATCAGTTGGTTCTCCCATTACCTTCTTACCTCTATATGCACTACATGTTTAGAATGTCATTATTATACATACCTGTTAATATATGCTACGCTGTGATTATCTATAAGTATCAGAAAATATAAAGTTAAGGTATATTAATTCTATAGTTTACTTCATTGTAATCTCTTCATATTTATCCTTAGTTATAACAACGACATCTACTCCTTCTCCTGTTGCTGAATCTCTTCTTATAGCTGACTTTACAGCTCTCACTGCTAATTTTACGGCTTCTTCTATGCTCATGGAAGGATCATAGCCTTCTTCTATTACACCTATAGCTATAGGTGAACCTGAACCTGTTGCTGTATACTTTTCTTCAGTTACGGCTCCAAAGAACTCCAGCATAAACAGATGGGGTGCTGTATCATATCCTCCTACAAGAAGTTGCACAATAAATGGGAAATATCTTGAACTATGTAATATTGTTGATAATATTGATGCCACAGCTCTAACGCTTACAGGTCTTCCTAGTGATAATTTATAATACTTTATTTCATTTTGAACCCAGCTTACAAGCATTTGAGCATCAGCAACTAATCCTGCTGTTGTTATTGCTATTCTATCGTCAACTCTAAGAATTTTCCTCACTTTCTTATGAGCAATATAGTATCCTGAAGTTGCTCTCTTGTCTGCAGCCAATATTACGGCTTCTTTCGTCACTAGCCCTACGGTTGTAGTTCCTGTTAATAGATGAGACGAACCTATACTATGTTGTAGGTAATGCATATGAGCACCCCTATGTCATTCAACTAGGGAGAAGTATATAAGTTAAAAAGATTATGTAGGCTATAACCTATAGAGGAGGACTTTATCTATGGATAAGAACTACCATAATGAACATATAATGGATTTGCCTAAGAAGATAGTTGTAGGTTATGGTATTAGAAGAAATATTGCTAAATACATTAAAGACCTCTCCCACAAAGGAAATAAAGTATTAATAATAACAGGTCCTCACGTCATTAATATTGTAGGTAAAGAAGTAATTGATGTACTTGAAGATGAGGGTTTCGAGGTATCTACATTTATTGCATCGAAGGCCGATGCCGAAAATGTGGATAAAGCACTTAACGTTGCAAGAAGCGTTAGACCCAACATCATAGTTGGTCTAGGTGGAGGAAAAGCTATTGATATAGCTAAAATTGTAGCTAGTAAAACGTCCCAGTTCCTTGTTAGTGTACCTACAGCAGCATCACATGATGGTATTTCGTCTCCCTTTGCATCGATTAAAGGCTTAGCATATCCTATATCGGTTAAGGCTATTGAACCTAGTATTATTGTTGCTGATATTGAGGTGATATCTAAGGCTCCTAAAAGGCTAATTGCAGCTGGAGCAGGAGATATAATTGCAAAGTTCACTGCTGTAAGGGATTGGAGGTTAGCTCATAAGCTTAGAAATGAATATTACGGTGCTTACGCAGCTTCATTAGCTTTGTTATCTGCTAAACATGTCGTTAACTATGCTGATGAAATAGCTAGAGGATCCGTCGAGGGCATTAGAATACTCGTTGAGGCTTTAATTAGTAGTGGTGTTGCCATTTGTATTGCTGGTTCTACTCGACCAGCAAGTGGCTCTGAACATTTATTTAGCCATGCTCTAGATTTAGTAGCCCCTAAACCTGCACTGCATGGTGAGCAGGTCGGTGTAGGAACTATAATGATGGCATATCTTCATGGAATTAACTGGAGGAAAATAAAAAATGTACTCAAGAAAGTAGGTGCCCCTACAACAGCTAAGGAGCTTGGCATCCCAGACAAATACGTAATTAAGGCGCTTACCATAGCCCATAAGGTTAGACCTGAACGTTACACTATTCTAGGTGAAAAGGGCCTTACTTGGGAAGCAGCAGAAAGACTTGCTAGAGTTACGGGAGTTATAGATTAATTAGGGATTATTTACTAGTTTTTTCAAACTTTTCAACATATTCAACAGCACTTAGGTTAGGATCTACGTACTTAAATACTTCATTCGCTACAATTGATTTAACGTACTGTATATTCTCTATGAGGATCGCTTCACGGGGTATTTCAATGATTAATGTATTGTCTCTTCTATGTACCTTAAATTTATTTGGTTCTATGTTTTTAAGTTGTCGATGAAGTAGATACTTGACTTTTTCTTCTTCATTATCTATCTTTTTGACTATTTTGAACCTATAAATTAGAGTTTTTCCTGCAAGAGGATGATTAAAGTCGACTACCACTCTTCCCCCTGTTATGCTCCTTATCACAGCTGGTACCCCATTTATGTTAACTATGGCTCCAGGAACAAGAGAGCTTACATCAACGTGTTTTCTCAGCTCTCTTAGTGGAACAATTCTTACTTTACTTGGATCTCTTGTTCCATAAGCTTTTTCTGGAGGTATTTCAACTTCCTTTTCTTCACCGACTTCAGACGATAATAAATGTTCCTCAAAACCGGGAATAACTCTTCCTTCACCTAATATTATGAGTAATGGTTCATATGTTCTACTCTCATCGTATATCTTAGCTTTTTTAGCTTCTTCAGCATTTGTTGTTTCTATTATTTGTCCTGTTTCCTTTACCTTTACAGTATATTCTACAAGTATAAAGTCTCCCTTATTCAGGGGCATTTTCATGTTCACCGTCTAGGTTTATCATCAACCCTAGTAATAAGCTTTAATCTTTATTTCAGATTACATCCCTCTTCTTAAATACCATCCTAAATCCCTTTTATTTTTTACTACAACCTTCTGAGGATTATTCTCTCTTAGTTTCATTATTTCCTTGAAGCTATATAGAGACTTACCTATACCTATGAATTCAAAATTCCTATTGACAATAATTACATTAGAGCCTTTATATATCGGAGGGTAAATATCAATAATTGACCCTGCTAATACGTCACGTCCATAGAGAACCAGCCTTTCTCCCCAATCGTTAATAACTATTATTGACCTTCTTAACCCTATTTTCAAGAGCAGCTCAGTAAATGCAAGTGAATACTCTATTCGTTTCTTTACTCTACCAAATATAGTTGCTATATGTATTCCGGAACAATAAGGGTGTTTACCTACAGCTATAAGGTCTTTGATTATACTTAGTTGTTTGCTATTTACTAAGAATGCTTCAGAATAAGGTCCTTCAAGGATTATTGGCTCATTATATCCCATAGTTAAGAGCCTTCCTATAATATCTGCTTTAAAATTCTTCGTTAGCCTACTTAATACCTGGTTCTTATAATTACTGTCAGGTATGACTAGCTTTAACCTTCTCATAAATGAACTAACCCTCCTTTACTATTTTCGCTATAAAGAATCCCTCTGTTCCATGCTTATACGGATACAATCTTATCGCGTTTTCCATATTTACGGAAAACTTCAGCTTAAAGTATTCCTTGAAACCTCTATCTCCTATGGGAAACTGAACAGCAATTATTGAAGCATGTCTATATACCTCTAACACACTATCTATTACTAATTCGTTCTCCTCAGGCGCAACACTACACGTCGAGTACATTACTATCCCTCCTTCTTTAACAAACTCCAAGACTGTTAATAGCATTTCAGCTTGAAGTATACTCATATACTTTAAATCATCCATGGATCTACTTTTCTTTCTCTCAGGTATCATGGGTATTAGGCCTTCACCTGTACATGGCGCATCCAATAAGGCCTTTGTAAATACCTTATTAAATTTAAGGCTCCTTATATCAGATCTTATAGCTATAACATTATATACTCCTAGCCTTGTGATATTTGATCTAAGGGCTTTCATTCTTTCTCGGGATTTATCGACTGCAATTATAATTCCTTGATTTTTCATTAATTGAGCCATTTGAGAAGTTTTTACTCCAGGAGCAGCTGCAGCATCTAGAACTACATCATAATATTTAGGATCTAATATGTAAGCCGGAATCATTGATGCAGGACCCTGAATTTGATAATAGCCCCTAAGATATTCATGTGTTGAACCTATACTTATGGGTGAGCTAAGCACCCAAAACCCGTGGGGAGCCCATGGTATTGGAGCTAAGATCATACCCTTCATTTTTAATTTCTTTATCAATTCATTACACTGTATTTTGAGGTCATTACATCTAATAGAAGATGGTATTCTAATTTCATTTCCTTCCAAGAAATCTATTAATTCATTGTCGAACATTTCTTCATATCTAGCAATCATATATGGTTGATAGCCGTATTTTTCAGCTAATTTTTTATGTTTATCTCTTATACTGAACCTTATCTTTGAGTATTTCTTATTGATTACTTTTCGCACCTTAATCCATAATTCTTTAAGATTCATTATGACGCCCTTTCTAGCCCAATGAAAATTTTCCTCCAACATTATAATATTTTTAAAATTTAGTATCTAATCGGCTAGTAAGGGTATAGGGTAAGTAGCTATGCTAAGACCATGTGGTGTAATTACATTACTTACTGATTTCGGCTTAAAGGATCCATTCGTAGGTATAATGAAGGGAGTAATATATAATATAAATCCTCAAGCTAAAATCGTTGATTTATCGCATGAAGTAGAATCCTTTAATATCAGAGAGGCAGCATTCAAACTGCTGGCATCTTACAAGTATTTCCCTAAGGGCACTATCCATGTCGTTGTTGTTGATCCTGGAGTTGGCGGAAAGCGTAAAGCCATTGTAATAGAGACTAAGAACTACTTCTTTGTAGGACCAGATAATGGTGTCTTAATACCTGCAGCAAAAGACGATGGTATTGTTAGAATAATTGAATTAACTAATCAGAAATTTTTCCTGAAACCCCTCTCCTATACTTTTCATGGTAGGGATATTTTTGCTCCATGTGCAGCATATATATCGGTTGGTGTAGACCCCTTACAATTAGGTAAAATAATTGATGTAGATAAAATAGTTGACTTAGACTTAAGAATAATTAGAGATTTCCGCAATTATATAGAAGCCGAAGTAATTCACATAGATAATTTCGGTAATATCATGTTAAATGTCAATGGCTTTGTATTTAAAGAGAAAGTTAATTATGGAAAACGCATTAACTTAACTTTTCATGATAAGACTATGGAAGTTAAATTCGTGCGAACGTTTAGTGATGTAAAACCTGGTAAACCATGTCTTTACATAAATAGTTTTGGACTACTTGAATTAGGTATAAATAGAGGAAACGCTAAGAGAACCTTCAACTTGAAAATGGGCGATAAGATATGCTTGAAGCTAAGTTAATCAATATACGTAACATACGCAGAGGTATATTCCCAGGTAGATTTCAACCACCACATAAAGGTCACGGTGAAGTTATTAAGTGGGCTCTTAAGAGAGTAGATGAGTTAATAATAGCCATAGGTACAGCACAGGAAAGCCATACTCTTCAAAATCCCTTTACAGCGGGAGAAAGAATTGTCATGTTAAAGCTAATGCTTAACGACTTAAATATAGATCAGACAAGAATATACCTAATTCCAATACCAGATATATTTATGAATAAGGTATGGGTTAAGTACGTTGAGGCTCTCACACCCGAATTTCATGTAGCAATAACTAGAAACCCCCTAGTATTAAGACTGTTTAAGGAATCAGGCTACGAAGTTGAAACTCCACCAGCATATAACAGAGAGGTTTACAGAAGTACCTATATAAGACGATTAATGATTGAAGGAGGTAATTGGAGAGAGCTATTAACACCATCTGTAGTTAAATATATAGAATACATAAATGGTGTTGAAAGGCTTAAACTTTTAATTCAAGGAGACTAAGGGGTTAAAATCATGTTAGTAATTGATGGAAGTTTCGGTGAAGGGGGAGGTCAAATCTTAAGAACTACATTGGCACTCGCGATAGTACTTCAAAAACCAGTTAAAGTAATTAATATAAGAGTTAAGAGAAGTAATCCTGGACTTCGTCCACAGCATTTAACGGTTGTTAAGGCATTAGCAGAGATCTCTAATGCTGATGTTGAGGGCGCTTTTAAAGGCTCTACAACATTAATCTTTAAGCCCCGAGACCTAAGGGGAGGTAATTATAGCTTTAATATAGGAACTGCAGGTAGCGTAACATTAGTCTTACAAGCATTATTACCTGTATTAGTGTATGCTGATAGACCGTCAACCATAGAAATTATAGGGGGAACCGATGTACCTTGGAGTCCTCCAATAGACTATGTAATTAACGTCATGATACCAGTACTATCAAAACTGGGTATAGAGAATGTAGAAATTAAGGTGTTAAGAAGAGGCCATTATCCACGAGGAGGAGGTAGAGTACGTATTGAGGTTATCCCGCCAAGAGAGCTGAACTCGGTTACATTAACTAGTCTTGGAGAAATAGTTAAGATTGAAGGATTATCACACGCAGTTAAACTACCTTGTCATGTAGCTGAAAGACAAGCTAAGGCTGCTAGTGAATTAATTGAAAAGTCTTTAGGCTTAAAACCTCAGATATCAATTGAATGTTATGAGCCTTCTAAGGACCCCCATTTAGGGCCTGGAAGCGGTATTGTTCTATGGGCTCAGGGAGAATACAGTATTATGGGTGGTGACTCTTTAGGTGCAAGAGGTAAAAGAGCTGAGATTGTAGGTAAGGAGGCAGCCTCTAAGTTATTAGAGGACCTGGCTACTCATAAGGCTTTGGATAGACATATGTCCGATAACATAATACCATATCTAGCTCTAGCTCGTGGAGAATCAATTGTAACAGGTGCTAAATTGACCCTTCATGCATATACAAATATACATATAGTTTCAAAATTGACGGGTGCATCTATATCATTTGAAGGAGACTTAAATAAACCCTTTAAAGTTAAGGTAAGAGGTATAGGATTATCGTATTGACATATACAAGCTGCAATACTTCATTGCTTTACATAATACATCTCTTCTGTTCTTTATCAAACTTATCAACCTATGGATATGTGTTTTGCTTAATCCCGTTACTTTGGATATGTATTTTCTTCTCACATTACCCCTTACTGCTAAATCCTCTATTATTAATGCTAATGCTATTTTTGCTCTATCGGTACGAGAAGCCAGTATAGGATCGGGATTTATTATCTTTTCAATTATTATACCTACTATCCTTTTTTCTACGTCATTATCTATCCTCACTTCATTAACTCTTCTTTTTAATAATTTAACTGGAGGTCTTTTACCTACAATAAATTCTTCAACTGCTTTTGTATCTAATCTTAAGTGGGGCTTCTTTCTAATGAGATCAAGTAGTTTAATTACTTCCTTAATTTTCTTGTGGTTTATCTTGAGTTTAAGTTCTTTATATGTCAGTTTTTTATGCCCGTTTTCATTCACGTATTCTTCGATTTGACATGTTGGAACAGGTATGTCAAATCCATAGTAAATTTCATCTATAACTAATCCACAGTTTGTACAGACTATAGATCCCGTTTTCATATCCCATAATATTTCAGAGGATAGGCATGCCGGGCACTTCATATTATCATCGATAAAGGCTCTTGAAGGTAATAATAAATGGTAATATAGGGATGACTCTACCTTAAACGCACACTTTAACGAAAGTATTCATTAGCTGGATAAACTAGTACTAGTAGATTTATTATCCCTTAAATGGAAGGTTAAAGAGGGGAGAATATGTATCAGTATGGTACAGGAGCAACTGCCGTTGGTGTAAAAGTAAAAGAGGGAGTGGTATTAGGAGCAGAAAAGAGATTTAGTTATGGTGGATACGTTCTTAGTAAGGTAGGCAAGAAGGTATTTGCCATAGGAGATAGATTTGGAATTGCATGTGCAGGTCTTGTAGCTGACATTCAAGCTATAAGTAAGATTATGTTAGCGGAAGTAAAGTATTATGAAACTGTAACTGGTAGGTCTATGACCGTACGCGCTGCTGCGAAACTACTTGCAAACATTCTTTACTCATATAAGTTAATGCCATTGATTTCTGAAACCTTATTCGGAGGAATAGACTATACAGGTGCTCATTTATTTGTCATGGATCCTTTAGGATCCCTCATAGAGGATGATTATGCAAGCGTAGGAACTGGAGCACCAATTGCCATAGGAATAATAGAATCAGAGTACAAGCCTGAAATGTCGATTTCTGAGGCAAGAGAATTAGTAGTTAAGTCTATAAAGGCAGCTATATCTAGAGATGCACTTTCAGGTGATGGTATAGACCTATTAATGATAACATCTCAAGGGCTTAAGGAAGAACTTATAAGGCTTTAGATATGAGGAATTTCAATGTATCTAAGGCTAAGAATTTACAGAAATTCCTCTCAAGTAAAGTCCTTGAAAAGGATTTTCTAGATATAGACTCTATAAGGACTATAGCAGCAGTAGATGCAGCTTATGTGGGGGATAAAGCATGCTCATGTGGAGTTCTTCAATCCTTTAACAACCTTAACATTATAGGTTATACCATAATCGTAGATCAAGTTGATATACCATACATCCCCGGACTCTTAGCTTTTAGAGAGGTACCCATCTTTATAAAAACGTTGAAAAGGCTATTTAATAGATTTGGTGAAGCCGATATAGTAATAGTCAATGGACATGGTATAGCGCATCCTAGAAGATTTGGAATTGCTTCCCATGTTGGTGTAGTTTTAGACAAGCCAACTATAGGTATTGCCCGACATAAACTCACTGGTAATTTAGTTGTTGAAAATGGTGAAGAATATCTTACTTTAAATGGGTTAAAGGTAGCTTATAGAATGAAGGTCAAAAGTTCATACATATACGTAAGTGTAGGTCATAAAATTACATTACCAACAGCTATAAAGATTATCAGAAAACTTACGGTAAAGCATACATTACCAGAGCCTCTCTTTCTAGCAGATAAGCTATCAAAAAAATATGCTAAGAAATTAAAAAAATCTTACAATAGTGAAGATATAGCTAAACTCACTAAGTGGTTTAAATGAAGGAATATGATGAATCCATAACCGTAAACTCTAAACATAAATTAATAAAAGCAATTGAATGCGTCTTAAACAACATAGCTTATTGTATGGAAAAATATAGCGAATATGAATAGCTGTAGCTCTAGTGAATGTATCACTCTAGGATCCTACTTCTCTAATCCTAGTTCTTTTTCTGCCAGCTCTACAGGATGCTCTATTAGTTGTTGCATTGACTTGTAGATTCTTTTCCCTGCTCTTGCATTGTAGATTACCATAAGCTGTTCGAGTCTATTATATAGGTCCTGTCTAATTGAGATTGAGACATAACCCTTTGGCGGCAAGATTTTCGCCTGCGTGTCTAACAGGTTGGACATACTACTAAAATGGTTACCGTAAGTCCCGTATATGACTGGGTCATATACTGTATTTACCGTAATTACCGTAAACTATTTAATATCTGGTTAAGAGTTTCTTTACGGGCTTGGGCATATGCCTAAACCCAAAAGTCCTGAACTAGACATACCTCTTGAGGAAAGAAGAAGACTATTTCTTAAAGCAGTAGAACTAGGGTTAAAGCCGAGCGATTTAGGGATTAGTGCAAACTACTTCTATAGGCTAAAGAAAGGACTAAAGCCATTAAACGATAAGATAACGCAAAAGATCATAAGATGGCTTAAGGAAAAGGAATGATTCAATTCAAATTCTAGAAGTGTGGCGGGCCCGCCGGGATTTGAACCCGGGACCTACGGGTTAAAAGCCCGCC
>CAYXRT010000023.1:0-30082 GCA_964467535.1 uncultured Desulfurococcales archaeon | reverse complement strand
GTCTATAGTAATTCTTTAAGTATTTGACTATATGCGGGTATTTGCCACGCATAATACTTGCCTATGCCTAAGTTGGGATCTTTTGGTATTTCTCCACCATTTAAAGTGGGCATATACTTGTATATGAATAGGTTTTCTTCTATGAGTAGTTTGTATAGTTCTTCCATTTTAGGTGAAGGTTTGTCATGTATTGTATCTGGGTTTTCTATAACATATTTTAATTCTTTTACTAGGTTTCTTGAGCGAATGGTGATTAGTGTTTTGGTTAGTTTTCTCTTTAATACATTTAGCCAGGTATCTATATTCCATTTATAATTATATGCTATCTCTATTAACGCTCTTGGATTTCCACCTATAACACGCCATAAGTCTTCTATAGCGGCTTGATTTGGGGGGTTGAGTTCTTGTATTAGTTCATTGAATGCTTTTTGATCTAAATTCCATATAAGTCTAGTTGATGCATACGTATGTCTTAGTATTAGGTCGAGGCTTTGTCCTTCACTTGTTGTTGCTATTATTAATATTGATTTAGGCTTATAGTCTTCCCATAGCTTTTTAATTAACTCATAAAGCCATTTAACATACCATTCAATTTTACTTAATCCTATAGCTCTAGTAACATCATCTACTGCTATGAGTAGTGGTTTATCCTTAATACTTATTTTTGTAGATACTTTTTCTAGTATTGATGCTATTTTATTAGCTAGGTATGCTCCAATGGTACTTGAAATTCCTGGTAGAACCTCCTTTGCAAATTCTCTTAACTCCTTGATTACAGGGTTTGTTATGAGTGCTTTTTCTATACTCTCTCCTTCCAGGGCATCAATGTATACTGCTATTCCATTAAATCTCTTAATAAACTCCTTTAATAACCTCGTTTTACCGCATCCTTCAGGTCCGTAGAGGTATATTGGTAGGGTGGTAATGCTTGTAGCTAGTTTTTCAAGTGCTTTTAGCTCTTCAACTCTATTAATAAATCTGGGTTCACTCATAGTTTACTTAACTATTTCATTCTTCCCTCTTTTTGATTTTTGTTTAAACGTAATGTATTCTGTTAGGACTATTATTGTTGTGGCTAATGCTGTTATTGCTCCGAGTGGTGTTATTATTGGTCCTTCTAGTACTGGTTTTGGTGTAAAATCTACTTGTTCCATTGTTACTGTTATTATTGGTGTTAGTGTTATTCTTTGACCTGTTATTGTTCCTGTTAATTCTAGGTTTATCATGTATGCATTACTTGTCAAAGGCCATAGTATTGGTGTTACAGCTGTAAACAAGTCCATTATTATATGTGTTGTGTAGAGTGTTAGTGCTGTAAGCATGTATTTTAGGTATGGCTGTCCTAGGTGTAGGGTCATTAGGGTTAATGCTACTCCTACCATTGTTGTTAGTATTAGGCTATGAGTTATCCATCTATGAATTCTTAGTAGTACGTCTATGTCTGGTAGTAGCCCTACCATGGCTATGAGTAGTGCTTGTTTTGGCTTAGTTGTTCTGCTTGCTATTAGGTAGCTTAACGTGTAGTGTGTTAGTAGGTCTGGCATGTATTTTGTTTTATCCGTATATCCTGTACCATGGTGGGTTGTTTAGGTATGATATTCCTAGGTAGAGTAGGGTGTTTATGCTTTTTATGAGGTGGGTTAGGGAGTTTTTTACTGCTAGGATTATTCCATAGAATAGGGCTTTTCCTTTAATTGTGTAGAGCTCTATTTCAATGAATATAGAGTAGAGTAAGTGTTTAAGGACAGGAGATTTGATAAGCTTAAATCTACGAGCTACGATTAGGAGTGCACGTGATATAGGTTTTAGGTTTCTCCAAGCACCTGTTCGTAGAGCTTTTCTAATGTATTTTTCTATTACTTCACCTGTAACCTTTTTTGGTAAAATTAATTTACCTAAAATGATCTTAGCTTTAGATACGAGGTCTTGATCAACCTCTCTTCCTAGTAATTCTGCAAGACCTGTCGCAATTAACGACATAGATCTTAAAACCTAATACGATTAATTCAATGGGCTAGTTAATAAGTGCTTCCTTCAATAGGATCACTACCTGTAAATAGAGCTGTACTTGCTGTTCTTGGGGGAGTATTATTATAGAATTAAAACTACTAGTATTACCTTTACTATTAGTATTATGAGTTATCTTTAATTTTTATTTTGCCTTTATGATTCTTGATATTAATGCTGTTATTGATGTTATCCATAATATGTAGTATCCTTGTTGTAGTTCTCCTTTAATTGGTATTGATAGTTTAAGTTCTATTCCTCTAGTAGTTAATGTCATGTTGGCTGTACTTTCTCCTAGGAATTGTATGGGTGTTTTTAGGCCTAGGAGGCTTGATAGGTAGTTTACTATAATGTATGGTGTAATTAATATTATTACTGTAAATATTATTGTGAATATGAGTGGATTTAATGATATGGCTCTTAGTATTGATAATCCTATCTTCTTAGAGGCTAGGATTGAACCTGTTATTAGCATAACCGCTGTTAATGTAGAGAATAGTAGTATTGATATTGATAAATATTTAACTATTGGTATACTAGCTTCTTTACCCATAATTACTAGGTTTATGCCTGTTAAAGACACTGTTAGTGATAAAAGGTTTTCACCTGCTTTAAGAACCCATAACCTACTAAATAACATTATTCCCAGTAGTAATAGGATTCCAGCTATTAGTCCAGGAATATTGATTCTAGCTTTCACGGTACTCTACCTCATCGTCGCGGCTTTAACTCTAATAGTTCTTCGATATTTATTTCTATTTCTTGAGCTAAGGGTATGGTTATTTTTACTTCTTCTACTGTTAAAGTTATATTTCCTATGGTAATGGCTTTTATTATTGTCTTGTTTTGCATTAGAAGTTGTTGTAGTATTGTATGGTTTAATAGTACTTGTGGTTCTATAGTGATTATGGTTTGTGGAGGTATTGTTATTGTCTTATTTAGTATTATGTATCCTATGATCGTGTTATTGTATTGTATTGTTAAATTCACTAATTGCAATACTATGTTTCTACTCATGTTGTTTACTATGATTATTTTAGCTATTGTTTTATTATCTACTCTGCCTATAGATTTTAATGTTATGATTATGTATCTTCTTGGATTAAAGCTTGAAGTATCTATAATTATGTTCCAGGATTTTCTATAAGATAGCTTTGTTTTTGCTATAAGTATTTGTGTATTTATGTTTAGTATTGCTTTAATGTTTTCTCCTTTCAATGCTTTTTTAATTAATAGTCTTATTCCATTTTGTGTTATGTTTATCTTTAATTTAACTTCTTTAAACATGTCTTCTGGTATTTCTATGACTTCACTATACTGTGATGTCCCTATTATGATATTGTGGTATGTTATGGTTATGTTTATGTTTGTTATCTCTAATGGTATTTTAGATGATATGTTCGTATATACAATTATGTTTTCGTTAATTATTTTATAGTCGTAGGTTATGTTTATGTAGTTTTCTATTTTAAAGAATTCTCTACTAATATTGTATGTAGATGTAAATGGTATTGTAATGTTTATTCCAGCTATGTTTAATGATGCTGTTAGGTTTATGTTTAATGGTATGTTCTTTAGTTTTATCGCTTTTTCAATTAGTTTTAAGAGACCTTCTAGTGTTGGCTTTATGTTTATAGCTATTGTTGTACTAGTCTTTTCCTTAATTATTTTGGGTTTCAGGTATTCTAGTTGAGCTATTGTTGTTTCATCTACTTTTATCGATCCTGTTATTTTAAGGAGCTTTAATGTTATGTTACTCTTTAATTCTAGTATTCCTTTAATAACTCCATTCTCAACTGTTAGGTCTTTGAGTATTATTTTGAAGTAGTTTTCTGGTTTAAGTAGGTGGTGTGGTATTTTTATTTTTGTTTTAATTGGTATGTTTATGGCTATGTTCATGAACCTTATAGTGCTATTTCCTTTAAGTACTAGTTCTATGTCTATATTCTTTGCTGCTTTACTTATAAGGATGGGTAGTGTTTTCGGATGTATGGTTAGTATTGTTTTTATTGTTTTTGGTTTATTTGGTTCTAGTAGTATGGGTTTATCTAGTCTTAAGCTACCTATAATTAAATTATCATGGAATACGTCTGTAGCTAGTTTTTCAACTAGTACCTTAATCTTACTTGTAATTAGTAGGTCTATGTATATTTTATCTTCTTTTACTGTTACGTCCTTGAACTCTATGCTTATGTATCTTGTAATATCTATTTCTTTATAGAGTTGGCTTAGTGTTAGGGTGTAGGGTATTTTTATTGGTATGTTTATGTCTTTACCCATAACGTTAATGGTTATTTGTCCTTGAAGATCTATTATTGTTTTTCCTTGCTGGATGATCTTTTGGATTAATAGTTCTAGTCCTTTTTCCTCTAATTTAAGTATTAGTTCTATTTCTTTTGTCTCAGCTGGCTTCATGGTTATGGGTTTTTGTAGCTTGCATATTCCTATCTGGACTTTATTAATTGATGCTGTTAATTTCATGTCCTTAACTTTAAGTGGCATATTGCATTTTACTTCAATAATGGTGTATAGTATGTTCTTGCTTATCTTTACCTCCTTAAACTTATAGGTTATTGGTATTAGTTGATTTATTGGTAGGTTTATGGTGTAGGTTATTGGTATTTTAGCAGTTACTCCAAAAGACTTAGCTGTTAACATTCCTTTAACTTCTGCTTTAAGAACTTTTACCCCTTTTAGTATTTCTCCAATTACTTCTACAAAGCCTTCGATGTCGGGTTTTACTATGACTTTTAACTCGCTTTTACCGCCTATGTCTATGAATGTAGGTGATAGTAGGTTTAATCTACCTAGCTTAATGTTTTTTACATATATGTCTCCTTCGAGGTTGGTTATCTCTATTGGTATATCGCCTTTATTCTCTATTATTAAGCTAATTATAATGTTGTTGTCGCTTATTTTAAATCCTTTATATGATGCATTAAAGTCGATTTTAGGTATTTTTATACCTGAGGTTAGGAGCTTAACTAAGTCCCAATTATATGTTGCTAGTCCATAGATTATGGGTAGTATGATTATTAATATGAATATTGTGCTTATGATTAGTGCATGTTTGTCTATTTTAAATTTCATGTTATGGCCTCACGTATATTTATAGTATGGTTGTAAATGAACTTTACCTACATTAGAACTTGTTTTCTTTAGCTTGTTTTAGTTATTTGTAGTTTAAAGTATGTGTATTTTCTATAGATAGCTATTGTTGATAGTATGAGTGTTAGTATTGCTAGTGAGATTGTTATTGGTTCTAGTCTTATACCCCATGGTGTATAGTTTAGTATTAGGCCTACGAGTGGTACTAGTGCTAGGCTTAAGCCTATTGATAGTGCTAGTCTTTCTAGGGGTTCTAGTTCTTCGGGTCTAGGGTAGAGTGCTTCTATTAATGTGTATCCTGGTAGGTATAGTACGTAAATTGAGCCTAGGACGTACCTTAATGCTATTAGTTGTGGTGGTGTTTGGAGAACTAATATGAATGTACCTATTATTAATGATAGTATAATCCAGTACCATAATCCTTCAATTCCAAAAATGTAGTCTTTGAAGCCTCTTATATTTTCATCTCTTATATCAATGTAACCCTTCTTCCATAGCTTAATCAATGATATTACTATGGTCCATTTATCTAGTCCTAGTGTTGATGCTTTTTCAATTAATTCATTTACTGATGCTCTCTTCTTAGCTCTAATTATTTTTAGAATATCTTTTTCAGCGTTTAGTTTTTTATACTTCATGAACGTATCCTCATGTAGGGGTAGTTAGTATTATGTTATTTAAAGCTATTAGTATATTAATGCTTATACTTTTGCTTCCTAGTATACTAGCTTCTATGTATCATGATGATCCTATTCTTGGGGTTATGAAATGTAATCCTCCACGAGAGTTTATGGATGTTTATTTGAAGTTGAGGTTTCTTGAGGATAGAGGTATTAATGTATCTAAGCTTGCATTTATGTTGAAGGAGGCTATGGTTTATCTTGATCGTAATGATACTAAGAGGGCTTATTCTATTATAAATGATGTGTTGTCTAAAGCGAGGGATATTGAGTCTAGGCTTAATGAGATAATTATGGAGAGGTGGATTGGTCTTGGAGTTCGTGTTGCTATTGGTGTAGGAATTGTTATTGCATTATATATGGTTATTAAAAGGATTGTTCCATTGATTTGGATTAGGTTTAGGGGTAGGAGTGTTGTTGTTTATAGGGGTGATCGTGAGGTTAGGAAAACGCTATTATATGATCCTGAAGTTCTTGCTGTAATCCTTGCAATTGTTATTGTTGCTGGTGTTTTTGCTATAGCACAGTTTCTTAGACCTGCAGTTGTTGAGCCTTTTTCGGCAATAGGTTTACTTGGACCTAAGGGTAAGATAGGTGGTTATCCTAAGGTTGTAGTTGTTGGTGATGAAATTAAGCTTTATGTCTATATACATAACTATTTAGGTCATATGGCATTGTATAAGGTGTTAGTTAAAGTTGATAGGGGTGGTAAGCTTGGTCCAAGCCCTCAACCTCCTATTGACTACTTCTATGTCTTAACAGTTCATAATGAGAATCTTACAATCCCGTATACATTTAAGGTGTTTGAGCCTGGTAGGCAGAGATTGGTATTTGAGTTATGGATATATAATGAAACTACTAGGAACTTTACATTTCATGGTAGGTGGGTTCATTTATGGTTCAACGCTACATCTCCATAACCTTAACTATCCTTAAACTTATTGCTCGTGGAGAACTTAATCTACTAGGATATATAGTTATCTTCTCCCTCATAATATCCATTCCCTTAATAGTACATTCCATAGTGTCTACATATATTGATACCGTTAAGGAGTCCATGTATAACTTATTGCCAGGGTTTAGTGTTATTGGCTTTAGCATACATAGTATTAATGATAGAGTTGTAGTTTTATGTAATGATAGTGGAGTTAAGGGTTCAATATACCTAGCAGTAGATAATGCATTTCTAAATTTTATTAAATCAAGGAATTTAACTCCCGTAACGCTACCTTCTCTACCCATTGTTGTTGACTATAGTATTCATGATTTTATGATGTTATTAGCTGTATTTGACTATCTTGTTATAATCGTAGCTGCTATTTCAATGCTATTTACATCTTATGGAGTATCTATTGAGTGTAGTAGGGTATTTCAGGTTTTGGAGTATATGGGTGTTCCTACTAAGAAGTGTGTTCATTATTTATCATTGATTTTAACTGGTGTAATTATTTTGTTTGGTCTTAGTATTGGTGCATCTCTATCATCGTTAACAACGTATCTTATATCACTAGTATTTACATTACCTTATAGTAGAGTCCGTGTTTCATATGATGTTTTATTGCCTTTTACATTGGTTACGTATATTGTAATGTATGTGGGGTTTAGTAGGGGTTTACGTAGTGCTTTTAGTTAAGGTATTTGGTGTTAGGAAGTTTACTCTACTTGTTCTTGGTATTATTGCTGCATTCATCATCTCAAGTATGTTTACTTCTATAATGGTAGGTTATGTTACTACATTGTTTGAGTTTATTGAGGGACCTATAGGTGGTTTAAGGATTAGTGATCCTAATTCTTTAAGCATATATACTGGTTATGTACCTTTACATATAGCTCTTTCATTGAGATGTGTTGACCCTTATTCTTATTCTGTTGAATATGTTCTTGCGGTATGTAATGGTATACCTGTCATTGTTGTTGGTTTGGATGGAAATGGTTATAAGATGCTTGTTGGTTCTGAGTATGGAGGTGTTATTGTTGGTTCTAGTTTAGCTCATAGACTTGGCTTAAAGGCTGGTGATGTAGTTTTACTTTCATGTGCTAGTAGTAGAAGAGTTTTAATTGTAAGGATTGATAAGGTATGTGAATTAAATGGAAGGTTAAATGAGGTTATTATCTTACCTATTGACTTAGCACATAAGCTTCACGGGAGACCACATAATGTTGTTTCAGCAGTACATGTGAGTAATTCTAGTATTTTAGAGTATGTAGGTAAAGTGTTTGATGTAAATGTATATGTTCCCGTTAATGGTGTTTTAAACGTAATATGTTCTGATGGTAGGTTGTTTAAGAGTATTAAGGTTACTGAGGGATTTAATGAGCTTAAGCTTCCCTTTGGATATTATAACTTAGTGTTTACTTCGGGGAAAAGTAGGGTTTCTGCTTCTGTCATGATTTATAGAGATAACATTACTGTATTCTTGAATGTAAGTAAAGTTAAGGACTATTATATTGTCACAGTATATGATTTTAATTCAAGAGCCTTTATCGATGGGAAGGTTGTTGAAGGGAATGTAACTAGTTTTGGAAGGAAATTTGTTCTTCCTAGAGGGCTAGTAACTGTTTATGCTTATGGTAGAAACTATACCTTGTACCTTGACTCAGATATTGTACTACATCCATTATTAGAGGCTGTTAAGGGGTTAGAAACTCATATCAAGGCTTTATGGTTTAATGGTAGCTTATTTCATGGTATTATTCAGGTTGAGTCTAGGGGTATAGTTATCTATGTAGGTAGGATTAATGGTACATTTAACATAACATTACCTCCTGGTAACTATGTGTTTAAGCTTATTGGTGGAGGTGTAACGTTGAGTTTTGAATGTACTGCTGGTAGGTCAAGGACTGTTATTGTTCCACCTTCTAAGCCTATGGGTAGGGTTAATCCCTTGCTCTTGACTAGGGCTGGTGTAGGTGTTAAGTATGTTGATAGACTTTTAACTAGTATCATAGGTTTAAATGTTACTGTATTTGTATCGCTTGTACTTGCTCTTTCATTGATAGTACTTATTATTCCATGGTTTATTGGTATGGGTTATATAGTTAATATTAGGAGGGAGGTTAAGAACTTGAATTTACTGATGATACCTAGTTCATTTATAAGAAGGCTTGTAATATTCAATTACCTACTAGCTTTAACTATAGGTACTCCTATTGCATGTGCTATACTGTATCTTGTAAGTCATGTTGATTTAGGTTTAACTCTTATAGCTTTTAGTGTTAGGCCTTGCATTCAAGTTGGTTTAGTTTATGGTTTTACATCTTTAATTGTATTAGGTATATCTATAATTGTTTATTTGAGGAGGAAGTATTTTGAACATTAAGTTCATTACGGTCTTAATAATTGTATTGGTGTCTGTTGTTACATCTACTGCTTCGTTTATAGTTTATGGTGTTCCTGCATTTCCTGATACGTGGATTCATATTAGGATAGCGTCTAGCGCTATTGTTGAGGGTAGGGTTAGGGTTTGGGATGAATATAATACTAATTGGCCTCTAGTTAACGTGATTTTAGCTTTAACTTCAACTGTTTTAGGCTTAGATGTTGTTTCTACTTCATTTGTAGTCTTGGTTGTTAATGGTTTAAGTATAATAGTCTTTTATTTAATATTGAGGAGGTATTGTAGTTCACTTTTACGTTTAGTGTTGTTAGTTATGATGTTATGTTTTGAGCCTACATATATGTCGCTTACATCTAGTGTTCAAAAGGAGTCTTCTGTAGTCTTTCTATTAATGCTTTTAATGTATATTGCATTATTTAATAGAAGGCTTATTCCATTGTCGTTGTTAGTGTCTTTGGGTATAGCTTTAGGCCATCATTATGTATCTCTATATTCATCGCTTATGTTGACCTCTATTCTGGTCTTGTCATTTATTTATGAGTTGAAGGGCGTGTTTAGGGTTAGTGGTGTTTTTTGGCTTATTATGTCAATAGTTGTTATGGCTTTATATCAGGTTTTTCAGGGTTCAAAGTTTATTGGTGTTATGGAAAGGGTTAGGATAGGTGTTGATGATGTATTGTTAAGCTTTTTCTTCTTAGCTATTGCAATTCCCTATGCTTATTATAGGGGTAGAAGGATTGTTTCATTGATTGAGTATCTTGGTATTTTGACTATGCTAGCATTCTATATTTATGCTAGGATGGGTTATATTTATGCTATTAATACTCCCCCAATTAGTGGTTTAGAGTATTTAGTTATTGCTGGTTATCTATTACTATTGTTTTTTACCCCTAGAAAGAATCCTATTGAGCTTGGAATGCTTATATCTCCTACACTAGCAATAGGTCTTTATAGTCTTGTTTTTGAGCCTATTTATGGAAGTTTAGTATTAATAATTAAGGCTATTAGAAGAGCTATACCAGTCATAGTGTTATTAAACGCTGTTAATAAGAGGAGAGTTCTGCTTTCAATTACTGCTATCCTCTTATCTCTTGGATTTATATTGCATTTAATGGGTAGTGCTGTATTTGGTGGTTCTGCTTTATATGATTATGGTGAATACATTTCCGTTTGCATGATTAGTTCTCTTGGTAAGGGTAGTGTAGTTTATGGTTCTTGGAGGTTTGTTGAAATGGCTAGAGCACTTGGTCTTAATGCTTCCACAGCACATCCATTTACTAAGGTTAATGGATTAATAGCTATAATGTTAGGTGATAGGGTTAGAGGTGTTATGCTTAGATGCGCATTTGAATGGCTTCCTTATACGGCTATTCAAGCTGGTGAAAGCACTATATTTGATAGCGAATACCTTAAATTATACTATGAATCTCCATAAATATGCTTTAATTCTCTCTTCTGATTTAGGTGGATTTGTCAATGAGAGTATTGGCATTTGAGTAGCCGGAAAAGCCATTAAATTAAGTTGTCTTTTACATGCCGCTTCAATTACAATGAAAACTGTTTAAAACTTTTTGAAGATACATAGAAATAGCAGAGGTAGTGGATATGTCTATTGTTATTACCTTGCCTAAAAGTATTGTTAGAGAGCTTGAGAGAAGAGCTAGGAAGGTCGGTGCTAGTCTAGAGGAGTTTCTAGCTGATATTGCTACACAGGACCTTGATCCTAGCGAGAAGGCTAAAAGGTATATTGAGGGTGCTCTTGAACTTCTAGAGCAGGCTAAGGAAGAGTTAAGGAAGAATGATCTTGTACAAGCTAGTGAGAAGATTTGGGGAGCATGTGCCTTGGCAATAAAGGCATATGCCTATGCTAAGGAGGGTAAGAGACTTGCTAGCCATGGAGAGCTCTGGGAGTATAGCAGGATTGTTGCTAAAGATCTTGGAGACTGGGTTTTAGACGCATGGGCGCATGCAAGTTCTATGCATATAAACTTCTATGAAAAATGGGCAACAAGAGAGCACGTAGAGAGAGCATTTAAGAGCATAGAAAAACTAGTCAAAGTAATAGTCGACATCATTACTAAGAAGTGACCAATTATTTCTCTTGGATAAGCCTACTAGTAGTGTCATATATGGTTATGTACGGTGTTTAGATAATGGTTGCTATTATTCTGGAGAACCTGTGGAAGTGGTATAGATTAGGTTTTACTACCATTAAGGTACTTAATGGTATAGATCTAAGGGTCGAAGATGGCGAAGTACTTTGCGTTCTTGGACCTAACGGTGCTGGTAAGACGACGTTGTTGAAGATAATTGCGGGAGTGTTGAGACCTGATCGTGGTAGAGTTGAGGTTTATGGTATGGATCCTTATAGTGATAGTAGTGTTAAGGATATTATTGGTTTTATGCCTCAAGAAGAAGTACTTCTCCAGTCACTTACATTTTATGAACATGTAGAGTTGTTAAGTAAGGCTAAGAAGTTTAAGATCCATAAACAGTTTATCAATGAGCTTATAGACATATTTAATTTTAAGGAACTAGTTAATAGAAAGCCTTTGGAGCTGAGTATGGGTCAGCGTAAGCTTATGCAATTGCTTTTAAGTTTAATTCATAAGCCTAAGTTATTGTTACTTGATGAACCTACTGCATATCTTGACCAGGAGAACAGGTCACGGGTTTTGAATTTAATTAAAAAATTAAATGAGTTATTTAATGTTACAATTATTGTTACGACTCATGATCCTCAAACTGCTCAGTTCTTTAGTAATAAGATGATGTTAAGGGATGGAAAGCTGATTACTGTTTAGATTAAATGTTTATGTTCTCGCATTATATTAATACATAAATAGTTCACTAAAGTTACTTAGCTAGAGGAGTAATATGGTTGATTTCCATTGAATACGTATAGAGTAGTAGGAGCAATATTAATGACAGTAAGCTTAGTGTTTATAATGCTAGGTTTCTTCATTATAGAATCTATTTATTTGGTAGCTTTAAGTGCTGCTATGTTAATGATGGGCTTAACTCTTCTTGCAGTATCTGTTGAATATGAGCCTAATGTAGAGCCTTATAGGGTATTGTCTAGGCAATTATTAATGAACTTAAAGCTTCTTGTTGAAGGCCTTGACCTAGATAATGTTAAACCTATATATCTTCCATCAAGTATTAGTGGTAATCCACCACTAGCTCTATTACCTGTTACAAGTGATGCTGATAAATTGAATTTGAGGAGGAAGCTGCCTAAGAATCTTATAGTTAGATATGGTGTTGGCTCTAATGATATAGGGTTAATGATAGCTACTGCAGGATCTTCGGTCATTGAAGATGAGGTTATAGAGAGAGTTTCAGATGCTCCAGGAATTGAAGGGGTTCTTTCAAGAATTATGGTTAATAGATTAAAGATTGCCTCAAGTGTAAAGGTTGTTGAAGCTGATGGTGGTTTTAGGGTTCATATATCTTCACCTATCTTGAGGAAGGTATTTGTTAAGCCTTTTGGAACAGTATATGCTCAAATAGTAGGTCACGTATGTGCTGAAGCTCTAGATAAACCTACTATAGTTGATGAAAGTGTTGATAGGAAGAGTATTGATGTAACCGTAAGGGTGTTAAGATTTGAGTGAAAGCACTTATGGGGTTCATAGGAGATTTGCAGTAATATTATCATCATTGTATCTAATTACATTTATAATGCTTATGTATGTAGGAGAAACTAGAGTAGATGCATATATCTCATTATACATCCTGGAGTATCTTGTGATTTATTCTATACTTTCACCTGTTGGTGCAAGTGCTGATAGAATTCTGAGGAGGATCATGTGGTTTTATGTAGCTATATTCTTAGTTATTGTAAGTCTTAGGATTATGGAGATCTTAGGGTATAGGCTATGGGCTCCAACATAGCTAAGTTACTAATCATGCTAATACTACTTACTACTATAGCTAATGGTATGGCTTATGTAGATAAGCCCATTAAACCTCATGTAAATCCAAAGGAGCTTCCTGAAGAAATTGGTTGCTTAGAATTAATGTTACTGTATATTAATGCTTTCTCAGCATTAATTAACATGGATTTTGATAATGTATCTCAAACAATCATGCTCCTAAACATAACTGATGTACCTCAAAACCTAAGGTATATTTTTAATAGAGTTAATGAATTATTAAATACTACAAATAATGAAGTAAAGCTTGCTAAGGAGCATTTAGATAATGCTACAATACTTCTAGCAAAAAACCTGTATAGTGAAGCTTTAAGCGAAGCCAATATGAGCATGTTCCATGCAGTTAAGGCTAATATATCACTAATAGACCTTAAGGATGCACTAAATGAATTACTAGGAAAAATACCTATACCTTCCTTAATTCTCGATAAAGTAATTAAATTAAAAGAACTATTGCATGAATTAATTAAAGAACTTTTCAAACTAATAGCTATGATACTAGAGAATGTAAAAGAAATACAGGAATTTAAGCCCATAGGGAATATACCTACATTGATTGAAGTATATGTAGGTCCTAAAAAGACGTTAATTAATTCGACTGTTAATGTTTATGGTTTTTTAAAAGCTCTTAACAATACGGGGATTTATGGATTAATGAATAAGACTATTAGCATATTTATTGACGGTAAGTTAGTTAAGAAAACTAAAACTAATAATAATGGCTTTTTCAATGAGACTATTCATATACCATTGCTATATAAGGACTATGTAATAGTTTCTGTAAGTTATATACCTACATTTAGTGAAGCGAGAATATATATGCCATGTTATAATGAAACCATACTTTATCTAGAGTATTTTAAAACCTCTGTTGAAATCGAAGTTCCTTCAACAATATATCCAGGTATAGCATTTAATGTAAGTATATCAATTAATCCTCCTAATGTTAGGTTATTTCATCTGTACGTTAATGGAAAATGCATACTAGCTGATTACACTAATATTAATGGTACATACAATACAATGCTAATGGTTAATGCAAGTAGTGTTCTTGAGGTTTATGTTGAGCCTTACGGTCTTTATGGTCCCGGCTACGCTAGGAAGTATGTTAGAGTTAGTTATATTCCAATAGAGGTTAAGGTTGATGTACCTGATGTTATTTACCCTCCTCTAGGATTTGAGGTTAAGGGTATTGTTCTAGGAAATAACACACCTTTGTCATATGTAAATGCAAGCATAGTGATAGCCAACAGTATTTACAATACGTTGACTGATGTCAATGGTACGTTTCAGTTAAGAATCCCTTCAACTCCTATAACCTTAGTTGGTTTAACCGATTTAGTTATTATGGTTAAGCCTAAAGAGCCTTGGTTTATGGAGAAGGCGGTTAAGTTTAAAGTATTTGCTTTAAACTTAGTATTGACGTCTTCAGTTCTAGCTGTATTTGCTACATCTATGGCATTTGCCTATATTTATTTAGTATCGAGAAAAGTAGAGGAGATAACTCTACCTCCTAGGGTAGTAAAGGAGAAGCCTAGAAAAGTACCTGAAATAGGCCTTAAGATTACTGATGTAATTGTTGCTGAGTTTGTAAAGTTGTTGAATGCACTAGGCAGGTTAACGGGCCTTGTGATTAAGGAGAGTGAGACATTAAGAGAGTATTTATTAAGAATTAGCACATATTTAAGTAGAAAACTCTATATGAAGGTTTATAGGATATTTGTTATGATGGAGCAGCACCTATATTCACCTATAAAGATTAAGGGTCGTGAAAGAGTGGAGTCATTTATAAATATGATTAGGGATGTAATTAATGAAATTCTTAAGAAGTAGCTTGCTTAAAATAGCGTTGTTTACGCTTATAGCATCATTACTGCTGATAACTTACTATCCATTAACAATAGATTTCAATATCTATAATCCATTCTGGAATGGTTATGAAGTATTGGTTAAGGAGTTAAATGCAACAGTAATTACTAGGAGCTTTACATTACCTAAGAATCCAAATGGTTATGTCTTAATACTTGTACCATACGTTAAGCCCTCAATAGAGGTGTTAAGTAGTATAAAGGATTTTGTGAGAAGAGGAGGTACGTTATTGTTAATGGACGATTATGGTTTTGGTAATAGTGTTTTAGAGTACTTAGAAGCGCCGGTGAGGTTTACAGGATATCCACTCATCGACCCATTATTTCATTATAAGAGCGTGAAATTACCTAAGATAATGGGGTTTATGGGTATATTATCAGGTTTAAGAGAAATGTACTTTAATTATGCTACAGCTCTTAACATTTCTAGTGGTGTTCATGTATATGCTTTAAGTAGTTCATTTAGTTTTCTAGATCTTAATTTTAATGGTGCATATGATGAGGGTGAACCTAAAGGACCATTCCCGGTTATAGTAGGGTTTAGGTATGGTAATGGTAGGGTTATTGTCGTCTCTGACCCAAGTATTGGAATAAATGTTATGATAGGTCTTGGAGATAACCTTGAATTCTTTAGGAGAATATGTAGTAGTTTTAAGGTAATTGTTGATCAAACATTAATACCAAGTAATATTCATTTTATTCTGAAATCTATGATTATGGCGTTTACTACTTACATTCTAGATCAACCATTTTTATCTATTCTTATCGTAGCCGTTATAATGGGTTTAGCATTTAGTATATTGAGGAGAGGTAAATGAGTATACCTAAACATGTATTAGAAGTTCCCTCGAAAATATTAAATGAAGTATCAAGGGTAATACGTGGTTTAGAGAATGTTAAGACAGCTCTAATCATAGCATTATTTTGTGAAGGACATGTATTGTTGGAGGGTTATCCTGGTGTAGGTAAAACCACTCTTGCTAAGGTTTTTGCTAAAGCTATTGGTGGAGTCTTTAAGAGAATACAGTTTACACCAGATCTACTACCAGCTGATATTATAGGCTTTTACATGTATTCTGTCGAAGGTAAAAGAAAGCTAGTTAAGGGTCCTATATTTGCTAATATAGTCTTAGCTGACGAACTTAATCGTGCAACTCCAAGAACTCAGAGTGCTCTTCTCGAAGCTATGCAGGAGGGGCAGGTTACAATTGAAGGTGAAAGACATCAGCTACCAAAGCCATTTATAGTTATAGCAAGCCAGATACCGTATGGTGCTGAAGGAACTTACCCATTAACAGAGGTGCAAATTGATAGATTTATGTTTAGGGTATGGGTAGATTATCCTGATCCAGAGGTAGAAGCAGATGTTGTAAAGAACATAGATTATATAGATGAAGTAGTGGAACTTGATAAAGTTGAAACAGTTACTTCACCTAATGAAATATTGAATATAATTAATTATGCTAAGAAAATCTATGTAGATGAAAAAATCGTTAAGTACATTGTAGAGATAGTTAGAAGTGTTAGAAAGCATCCAGATGTATTATTAGGGCCTAGTCCTAGAGCGTCGATAGCGTTGTTTAAGGGTTCAAGAATTAAAGCTCTCCTTGAGGGTAGAGACTATGTGATTCCTGATGATGTTAAATCATTAGCTCATTTAGCTTTAGATCATAGGATTAGGCTTAAGTCGGAGGCTTTGATTGAGGGTAAGAAGCCTGAAGAAATAGTTGATGAAGTTCTAAAGACTACACCTGTACCTAAATGGTGAAGTATGTGTTAAAGCTTATGTTAATGTTCTACGTCTTCTTAATGTTCTTACTAATTGCATTTGATGGTATTAATTCATTTATTCTAAGCTTAATTCTAGCTATAATTTACATAGTATCTATTAGGAAGCGTGAACAGAGATTATTATTGTCGATAATCATTGCCTTAATGATTTTAATTCCTTTAATACTAGGTAAATTATTGGGTATGATTTCATTGTTATTGGTAATACCACTGATAATGTATCTAGATATGGTTCTTAAAGGGGTTTGGTTATGAAGTTAACTGATAGAAGTTACTTCCTATTATCTTCTCTATTTTTCCTTGTATTTTTGTCGTTAATGTTATCAAATTATTTACTCATAGGTTTAACATTGATTATGACTATTTATATCGTGTTTGCTTTAGTTAAGGCATATGTAAGTACAATGCCCTCACATATTACGTGTACTGGACCTAAGGAGGTTAGTATAATAGCTGGTAAGGTTATGGATATAAGCTTAAACATTAAATGTAAGGATGCACTAAATATGGTCTTGATGAAAGAAGCTCCAATAGTAAAGATAGATCCCTTAGAACTCAATAATATCAGGAACTATAATGTTTTAGTTAGAATTAAACCGCAATTAGGAATTCCTTCACAGTTAAAGATTACTGCAAGAGTATTCGATATACGAAGGCTTATTGAGAGAGATGTGGAATTACTACGTATAAAGTTAAATGTAATACCTAGGGCAACAGTAGCTTCATGGCTTATAAGGGAGGAGTTAATGGCTAGAGGTAGAGGTAGAACAATAACTGTAGAACATGCTATTAAGCCTCATAGGATTGGAATTGAATACTATAGTTCGAGAGAATACATGCCAGGAGATATTCCAAGATATATTGACTGGAAGAAGACTGTTAAAATTCATAAACTATTTATTAAAGAGTTTGGATTTTCATATGAATCGCCCGTAATGATGTTTATTAATTCAAATACCTCTAACCTAGATGAAGCAGATAAGCTTTCCTTCCTCATATTAATGTTAGCACTAACATTATATTCAAGAGGATTAAAGGTAGGATTTACTATTTTTAGGAATGGTGAAATGGTTAAGTTAATTAGCCCTACTCGTGGCAAGGACATATTAATTAATGCACTTAAAATATTAGACTACGTAGTTATCGAAAACTATAGCAGGTTTGCAGAACCTTACTTATTACTAGAAGTTGATATATCAAAGGATACAATTAGAAACCTAATATCATTGAGGAAGACTAGGTTAACTCAAGAATATGAACGAAAACTTATAGAAGTTCTAGAGAATGAAGGCATAGGATGTGTAATACATGTAAGTGATGACAGTTTTATTCGATTAAGTGACATGTACTTGCACAATATTCTACGTGCACGTGGTTTAAGAGTTGAATTATATACTACTAGGCTAATACCATAAATGCTCTAGTAGTGGAATAACAGTTTAACTTTAATCCGGCAGCTTAAAGAAACCTATAAGGGTTATCTAAGGATGATAGCTGACAATAATGACTTACTAAAGGATGTTTTCGTAATAATACCTACATTAAATGAGGAAAAAGCTATTGGTAAGGTTTTAGATGAGTTATTAAGTATCGGTCTTAGTAAAGATCAAATACTTATTGTCGATGGACATAGTACTGATAAGACGAGGGAAATTGCTATCAATAAGGGAGTTAAAGTTATCCTTCAGAAGGGCAAGGGGAAGGCTGACGCAATTTTTACAGCTCTAGAACATGTTAATAGATCATATGTAATGATCATGGATGGCGACTATACTTATCCTGCAGGACATATACATGACTTATTAAGAAAAGCCTATGAAGATAAGTGTGACGAAGTTATTGGAGCTAGAGTTTGGGGTAGAAGCAACATACCGTTAATTAATAGAATAGGTAATAAGCTATTGACCTTTATGTTTAATATGCTTTTTGGTACTAAACTCAAGGACGTATTATCAGGGATGTACTTAGTCAAGTATGATATATTAAGGGAAATTACATGGGAGATGAAGGGATTTAGTGCTGAAGTTGAAATAGCTGCTCATACAGCATCAACTGGGAAAATATGTGAATGCCCCATAAGTTATCGTAAAAGAATTGGTGAGAAAAAGTTAAAGATAATTCATGGCCTATCTATCGGTAGGGATATAATAAGACTTGTATGGAGATATAATCCTGCATTCTTTATATTCATGATAGGAGCACTCTTACTCATACCAGGGCTTGGATTAGGAGCATGGGTTGCATATCACTACTTCTTCACCGGCATAAAATATTATGTAAAAGGCCTTGTAGCACTTTCATTAGCACTTGTGGGGTTTATATCATTAATATTAGCGATACTATCCTTATATCTTAAGAGAATGGAATATAGGATACTAAGTAGATTGAGAGAAATAGCTGAAAGAGTAAAATAAGATCTTATTTTATAACAATTTAAATCCTTAACTTACCTATTTTTAAAAGGTGCTTATTCAATATGCTATATAAGGTACAGTTATATGACTTACATAAAGAACTTGGTGCTAGTTTTGGAGAATTTGCTAAATGGACTGTTCCAATGATCTATACCAGTGCTGTAAAAGAGCATTTAAGTGTTAGAAGTAATGTTGGAGTTTTTGATGTATCGCATATGGGTAGGTTAATTGTTGAAGGGAAAGACTCATTCAAGCTACTTCAAAAACTCACTTCTAAAGACTTAAGTAAGGTTTCTAGACATAGAATGTCGGGTCCTTCAGCTTTCCTCAATGAGAAAGGGGGATTTAGAGATGATGTAATGATCTATAATCTTGGAGATAAATGGTTTATTGTGTGTAATGCTATAAATAGAGTTAAGGTAGTTAAGTGGATTGAAGAATGGATTGACAGGTTAAGGATTGATGCCCATGTAAGGGACTTAACATTCGATTTACCTATGATAGCAGTTCAAGGACCTAAGTCACCTAAAGTTATGGAAGTTATAGGTTTAGGTTTTGTTGTTAAACTTAATCCATTAGAGTTTAGGACGGATGTAGAATCTCCTTATGGTAAGGTATTTCTTATTAGCCGTAGTGGTTGGACAGGTGAAGATGGTTTTGAAATAATTGGTGATCCTATCGTTATTGAGAAAATTTATAGAAAGCTTATTGAAGTAGGAGTTAAGCCTTGTGGAATTATAGCTAGGGATACTCTTAGAATTGAGATGGGATATGTGCTTTACGGTCAAGATATAGGTGAAGATATTACTCCAATTGAAGCAAGGTATTGGGTTTGGTCTCCTAAGAAAAAAGATTATATTGGCTTTACAGCTCTTGAGAAAAAGCTTAGGGAAGGAGTCGATAGATTACGCTACGGGCTTAGGTTTAAGAAGGGTATAAGATTTGTTCCAAGGCATGGATATAAGGTTTATTTAGAAGACGTAGTTATTGGTGAAGTAACTAGTGGTACATTCTCACCAATCCTTAACCAGGCTATTGCAATGGCATATATTAATGTTAAACATGCTATAATGGGGTTAAGTGTTGAAGTTGAAGTAAGGGGGAAGAGGTATAGAGCTAAAATAGTGGATTTCCCATTTGTTGAAAGGTGACTCCTAGGTGTCTGAAATAAAGGTTAAGGAGTATATAGTTTTAACTGATAGAATGTATACTGAAACAGATGAGTGGATTAAAATCGACGATGATATAGCTGTTATCGGTATAACCGATTACGCTCAGAAGAAGCTTAAGGATATTGTTGGTATCGAGCTACCAGAAGTTGGTAAAAGTGTTGAGAAAGGTGAAGTCATTAGTGTTATTGAATCTATTAAGGCTACAGCTGATGTCTATGCACCTGTAAGTGGAGAGATAGTCGAGGTTAATGAGAAACTACTTGACTCACCTGAGCTAATGAATAATGAGCCCTATGGTGAGGGATGGATTGTTAAGATAAAGGTTAAGGATAAGAATGAGCTTAATAAACTACTAAAACCTGAAGAATATGCTAAGAAAATTGAGGAGAGAGAAGAGGAGGAAAAGGAGTAGGGGCAAGATTATGTCCGTAATATATTATGAAGAACATTATGATGGTATAACCATCTTTGAAACTAAGGAGATAGAGTTAAAGAAACCTGCATATCTAGTACTTGGATTACCTGATGCAGGTCTTGTAGGAGCTATAAGTGTAAGTCATTTAGCTAGAACCTTGAATATGGAGGAATATGGTGGTATAGAAAGCTACAGATACTTTCCACCAATTGTAGTTGTACATAAGGGCTCCCTTTATCCTCCACTAAGATTCTTCCATAAGGATAACTTAGTAGTACTTGTACCAGAAATAGCAATACCTACAAGTGCAATTTACCCACTAAGTTATGCTATAACAGACTATGCTCAGCGTAAGGGATTTGACTTCATCGTATCCATTACGGGTACGCCCATACCTAATAGAATGGAAATTGACAAGCCTAAGGTATATTGGCTTGCAACAGGTAAAACAGCTACTGATGTTGGCAAAAAGTTAAATATACCAATGTTCGAAGAAGGACTACTTGTTGGACCTTATGCTGTTATATTAAAGGAGTCGTTAAAGAGGAGGATGAATAACCTCCTACTACTAGTTGAATCATATATGGAATTTCCTGATCCAGAAGCAGCTGCAACAGCACTTGAAGTATTATCTAAGGTTATAGGAGTAGAAGTTGATGTTAAGAAATTATTAGAAGAAGCAGAGATAATCAAGCTTAAGAGTAGAGAAATGATGAAATCAACTCATAGAATGTTAACACGCATGGGTAAAGGCTACGAATATCAAATGCCAATGCTATATACATAACCCCATTAATATCTGGGGGGTTAAAATGAGCTTTGATGAAATGAGAAGGAGAATTCTAAGGGAGATAGAGAGGATACATAGGGAAATAGAATCAGCTATCGAGGAGATTATAGAGGAAGTTAGTGAAAGAATTGAAGCTTCGAAGCCTATGTGGTCTCATGAAGGTACTCTTGAACCCCTATACTCGATGTACGAGTATGATGATAGATATGAGGTATTTCTTGACCTACCAGGAGCAGATCTTAATACATTATCTGTAACTGGTAGGGGTAAGTCATTAATAGTTAGGTGTAGGTTAAAGACTACAATATGTTTTCCACGATGGGGTACAAGGCAGAGAGAACTTGAATTTAGGGAATATTCAAAGACTATAAAGCTTCCAGACGATGCTGACATAAATACTATGAAAGTAATTAGACGTGGAACAAAGATCAAAATAATAGTGTATAAATCTAGCTAATTTTCTTTCAATTACTTCTTAAAATGTGGTTGCTAAGACTTTTTAAATCTTTAATCATCTAGATCATGGATTTAGTTAAGTGCCTATACGAAGTCTATATAAGGTATTTTACACAATGAAATAACGGGGTGTTTATGGATACATCTATAGAGCTACCTACAACCATATATGACATACTTAGAAAGGAGGCTTTACGAAGAGGTAAAACTATTGAGGAAATTATTATTGAAGCCTTGGCAAAATATCTTGACCCTAATATCAGTATTAAGGCTTACTTAGAGCTTCATGAGAAATATCTCAAGGAAGCCGAAGAATATCTTGTGAAAGGCGACCTTACCCAGGCAGGTGAAAAATACTGGAGTGCTATAGCATCATTATTAAACGCTATCGCTGTAAAGAAAGGATGGCCCCATTATAGTCATCGTGACTATAGTGAAATTATTGAAAGAATAGCCGAGGAGTTAAATAAACCCGAGATCTCTAAATGGTTTGCCCTAGCCGAGAGAATGCATGCAAACTATTACCATAACTTCATAAGAAGTAGGCATTTATTTGAGAATTATAGGCAAGATATACTTAAATTAGTGAAGATACTTAAGGAGTATATAGGATCATTAAGGTAGTTCATTAGATTGGAGTCTGAATTGATATGAAGCTAAAACCCTTGGTTCATAGGGTAATGAGCTTTATCTAATGCTTTATACCTAAAATTAATAGCCTATTTCTTAAGGTGTATTTCAACTATATCTCCATCTTCAAGTTGGTGTTCTAGTCCAACTCTGATTCCAGGATACTTAGCTGATGGACCCCATATCTTAGCATATTTAAAGTACTTTACAAAGTCTTTATGAATGTGTTCAGCTACATCATATATGGTTGCTCCTCTCCTTAATACTAGTGGTGTAGATGAGGGTTCTTTATTTGGCTGTTTAGTGTAAACTCTTATTAAATTAAGAGTTTTGAATAGTACTTCACCTATAACATCTAACCCCATACCCTTTAATGCGGAGACAGGTATAACGGGTATAACTTTTGGAATTATTTTCCTTAGCTTCTTATAGTTTTCTAATGCTCCTTCAATATCAATTTTATTGGCAATAATTATTGTTGGTTTATATGTAACATTACCAAATATTGCTTTTTCAACATCATCTAAAGTTACTTCACCTATAACCTTTACTATAGCATTATATATCCTATAACCCTCCAATAACTTGACTACGTCATTAACTGTACATCCTATAAGCTTACCAGATAATACAACCTTAACTCCTGTAGTACCTCTACCCTTCTCAATAACTACTTGACCTTTAGGTTTTCTGACATATATGTTTGAGCTATATAGTTCATCTAATATGATCTTCAATTGCTTTAATGGATTATTTGATGTATCAAGTACTATCATTAATCCATCAGCATTACGTACTAGTCCTAGTACTTTAGTACCCCATGCAACTCCTTTAGAAGCTCCAGGCATTAATGCTGGTGCTTCAATAAGCTGAAACTGTATATCTTTGTATTTGAGCATACCAGGTACTGGTAATTTGGTTGTATAAGGATATTCTGATACCTCAACTTTAGCATTAGTAAGCTTAGATAGTAGTAGGCTTTTACCAACATTGGTTAATCCTATCATAACTATTTGGGCAGCACCTTCCTTTTCGATAAAGAAGCTTGGACCCCTATGACCAGTCCTCTTTCTTCTTCTTTCTTCAAGTTCTTCTTTAAGTTCAGCTAATCTTCTACGAGCCCAATATAGTAGGTTTTCTGTTCCCTTATGTTTTGGAACTGCTGAGATAAATTCTTGTAATGCTCTAATCTTCTCTTCAACAGTTCTAGCTTCCATAACCTTAATCCACTTAGCTTTAGCCTCTGGCGGTAAATTAGCTGGCATACTATCTTCCTTCCTAAAAATTATTATCCTTGTCTAAAAGAAATATGTGTTACTCAACATTGATAAATTCGAGAAGAGACTTTTGCTCTCTACTAATATGTTTCTTCTCTTTATAGTATTTAGGTGCTATCTTCTTTAGCGTAGACCACGATCTTCTAATAATTACTGGTACTTTACCTTTCTCACGGATTATTCTTTTAGCCCAGAGTATTGTTTTAGGATCTGATGGATATCCACTACCTATAACCCCATACTTCTTCTCAAGGATCCTTATGTGCTCATCTCTAAGTACTTTAGCTAAAATGCTTGCTGCACCAACACTAACATACTTTACATCAGCTCTATGCTCAATAATTACTTCTCCGCGATATCCTATATTCCTAATACCATTAATAATCCTGTTCTTATCGCCTGTAAGATCAACTACTATTCTAGTTAATGATTCCCTAAACATACTTAATGCCTTTTTTATGATAGATAAAGCACCTTCAAGAAATAGCATGTTTATATTTCTTTCATCGATAAGTGATGAGGGAATTATAGTCCATGAAGCTAATAGTGCTCTACCTATAATCTTCTTAAAGATTTTTCTACGTTGTTCTGGTGTAAGTGATTTACTATCGCGAACTCCTAGAGACCTAAATCTTTCAATTTCACGCATAGGAATACATATACCTGCAATATACATATCACCAACTAATGAACCTCTACCAGCTTCATCAATACCTAATTCTACCTCCCAAGCAATAGTATTGTCCTTGCCCATGACTTGACCTCTCTAACACTACTAATTAGATTTAATGGTTTTATCGGACTACCATCTTCATTATAAAATACCTCTAATAGTATGTATCTTAACCCTGTACCTCTAAGTCTTTTTAAAATTTCCTTAATGGATAAGTCACCTATATTTAATGGTAAATGATCATCTACGTGCATACTAAATAGTCTATAGCCATGTATGTGGAGTAATATGAGCTTTTCCTTAAATTCTTCAGACCACATAGATACTAAGTCAAGATAATTAACCTTCTCCCTTCCTCTACTCCTTTTAACATAAGCTGAAATAGCGTGGGGTATGTCGAAGCAAACCTTTACTTCTTTATACGCATTAACCATTGGTATTAAGTGTTCAATAGATCCGCCAAAACCTATTGCATTATTCTCAATAGTCATATCAATTCCATATGTCTTAGATAAATCAACTAATCTTCCCACAGACTCCATAGCTGATTTAATTAATTCTTCTTCTATAGATTTATAGATGTAGAATGCTTGCTTTGAAAGTAGATGTACGTTAACGTATATAGCATCTATTCTTCTAGCTAAATCAAATACTAGTTCATAGACTTTCTGAGAAGCTCTTCTAATTTCATCTATAGGAGAAGCTAGTGCAACGTCTCTCCAAGGACCATGAACGCCTATCCTTAATCCTAAATCTCTTGCTTGTTTAACTATTATGTAAAGTTTTTCTAGGTTTTTAAAGGGCCATGGATAATCTATGCTTACTTCAATAAAATTAAACTCTGCTTCTACAACCTCATTAACTACATCTCTAGATATTAAATCTCCTTGCCATATAGGATATCCTACAAGTATCATAGTTCTAATCCCTTTAATTCCCTGATTGCATTTACTATTTGATTAATATCTGTTTCGTAAATAAGTATATCTATGGGTACATCTTCTAGTTCTACACATGTAGTTTCATTTGCTATTTTAGATGCTCCTATATGGTATGGTGAGCTAGCTATCCCTATAGTGGTTATGTTTCGTGTAGATGATTTAATTAAATAGGCTATGTTCTCTAAAGGCTTTAATCCCCGAGCTACCCTACACTCCTCATCATAGTATAGACCATTAGTACTACGTCTAGGTCTAAGAATGTAAATTAACATATTAAATCTATAACTATTGTATAGTTTCAACATGTATTCTTCAATTTTATTTTTAGATATAGCTCTTAGAGCGACATAGCCTATTCTTGGTTTTTCTGAAATAGGTACATGGTTTACCTTTAATTCTTTAACTAGCCTTTCAATGAAGGTATCCTCTAATAAAATTAATATTTTATGTTTACCTATGAGGACTTTAACTACATTACATGTAACCTTAATCCATTTATTTCCTAGACCTCCTGTTACTATCAATATTCTCTTCATAGTATTTTAATACCTCTAATAGCTTAGTAAAGGGGTCTTCCATAGCCTTTAATATATTCAAACTATTAACTCTATACTTCTTAGGATCTTTCGATATTTCTAATGCTAAATTAAGGGCTTTCTCTAGGCTTTTAACTTTAAATAATGGAAGTCCCTTGCTTTTGATATAGGTATCCACGTAGAGTTCTTCTGGATATAGGTTTATTGCAGGAATCCCTAATAATGCTGCTTCTCTCGTCATAGTAGCTCCACCGCTAATTACGAGAAGTGAGTGATAAATAACATTTGGTCCATAAACTGCTTTTTCAGGAAGTATGACGTTACTTACTCCTTTATACTTATTAAAATCTTCCTTATAACGTGGTAGTAGCAGGATTTTAAAGTACTTAGATAATTGTTTAACTAAGTAGGTAAAATCTATTGAGTATTTGTAGTATGATGCATATATTTCAGCTGGCCTTATAATTATATATTCATAAGGTTCTATACCTAGTTCTCTTAGTTCTTCTGGTTTAGGTTTAAATTCCTTAAGCCATAATACTTCATCAACACCATCATAAGGTACGAGCATGGTAGAGGGATGTGTATATGCTTTAATTTCATTTATGGGAATTGCTTTAGGGAAAATAACTGCACTTGCCAATGGCAGGCTAAGCCTACTAGCATGTACTGAGTGAGGTGAGTCGGTAAAAGCTATATAGCTTACTCCAAGACCATAAGCTACTCTAGATGCTGATGGATTAGGATAGGCTAGTAAATAGTTTGGTGAAAAGTCTTTGATTAGTTCAATTAATGTACTCATTCGTTTAATATCTGCTTTAAGTTTGCCAAATAGAGTTTTACCTCCATAAGCACCAATAACGTCATACTTAACACCCAATACGTCTAAAACACCCATCGTGTAATCATATTTACGCGTAGTTACATAGACTTTAAAGCCTATATCGGTAAGCTTTTTAGCTATAGTGCCGAAAAGCAGTGCCTGCTTAGGTGTAAGTATATCAATCCATACCTTCACCAATACTTATATCCCTCAACCGCAACCTCTACGGTAGGAGTATGAAATGAGCTTAATAAATAAGGTTATTCAGATAGCTGAAGAAATTGCAAAAATTACCGGATACACTATTGATAGAAAAGATAACGTAATTTTCCTTTCATGTCCTGACTCACCTTTTAAATTACAAATTAAAGTTAATGTCAATGTTATTGAATTTAGCTTAGTATATGAAGGTCTTGAAGATTACGTAGACGAGTTAATAGATTCAGGAGAAGATGTAAGAGAAGCTATTGAATATGAAATATCTGATGTTAAAAATATTGCAAGGCGCATTAAGTCTAAGTTAAAGGAATTAAATGTAAATGTTATAGATAGGATTAAGGAAGCTGAATTAGATGTTTATGATATAGTTGAAGAATATTTATCTTAACTTCACTTAAACCCTAGGGGAATTCCTAATAGGACAGCAAATAAACATCCACTCATAGTTCCTATAACATTTACTACATTATTATCAATAAATTCTACACCACCTATCCTTACAGCCTTCTTACCACAATGGATTTTTCTATCGGTTTCTATGCCACATATTACACATCTATACCTAGCCTGGATAGATGCACCAAGTATGCTATCTATTGTTGAACCTACTAGAGATGCTATGGTTATTATGAATATTATTAATAGGTATTGGTTGGCATGTATTTCAGGTACTACATTTAGAGTAACACCAGTTATCCCTATAGTTAATCCAGATATAATTATCATAAGATATCCAAGAGGTGAAACCGCACCTGATGTACCAGGCTTAACCTTAGTCCATGGCCTTACTATTAATCTTGGTGGGGTTGGGTTAAGAACACCTATTTCAGATGCAAGTGTATCTCCTAGAGCAGCTGCTATAGCACCTAGATAGCCTAGAGCCCATATCTGTCCTCCAATAATTTTTTCTATCATTAATGCAGTTAAGCCTGCTACTCCATTAGCTAATACGCTCTTCCAACTCCTAGCACCACCTTTTTCCTCGGCAACCCCAATAGCCTTCTTTGCATCGTATTTAAATCTAGTAGCAATATTTGCTGTAATGTAGAATAATAGTATTATTAGAAACCAATTCCATCCACCAAGAATTATAATTGGTGTACATATTATAATACCCATAATAAACCCAGATAAATCCACGAAGTTCTTCTCATACGAGAAAACGCCAACAAGTATTACGACTAATAGCCTAGTGGCATAGTCTACTAGCGCTAATATATCCATGAAACCACCATATAGGCTTACAACCTACTCTTTCAAACTGCTATAAAAGTTATTAGCTGAATAACTCAAGGTATTACCAAATAATACTGATATAATGAACAATTGAAGAATACTCAAAGGCATGAATACTAACAATATTTATACTACAATATATAAAAGCCTAGACCCAGGGACTGATATGCGCCAAACACGTTAAATCCAAAACTTCAAGCTAAGGCAGGTCTACTTCTACAAGCCTCGATAAATATTATTAGGCAAGACCTAAAACCTCTTGGATGCGGAGTTCATGAACGAGGCTTTCATTGTGACTTTAAGCCATTAAAAGGTAAATGGCTAAGTATGAATGAAGCTAAGAAAGCTGCTATGCTTGCAGTAGAGCTAGGGTTAAAGGAAAAGCTCAAACCTATACAAGGAAATGTAGATAAATTAGCATCTCTTTTAGGTAGAACTAAGAAGTATGTTATAAAGGATATAGAGGTATATCTAGAACCTGAACTTGAACCTGAAGGAGATGTAGGGGCTATAGCAATAATTGGAGTTGCTGCCCATAATCCCTTACCAGATATAAGTCTTGTAAGGGTAAATGCTGTTGCATTTCATACTAGAGAGGAAATGGAAGAATATATTAAATGGCTTAAGGAGGCAGAGAAAAGAGATCATAGAGTTCTAGGTGCAAGATTAGAGCTATTTACGTTCCACGAAGAGGTGGGACCTGGATTAGCAGTATTTCATCCTAAGGGGTTCATAGTAAGGGAAGAGCTGATAAAGCTAATGAGAGAAATAAATAGTAAGTTAGGATACGAGGAGGTATATACGCCTCATTTATATAGAGCAATTATATGGAAGCAAAGCGGTCATTATGAGCTTTATAGAGATAAAATGGTATTAGTTGACGTTGAAGGTGAAGAATACGGAGTTAAACCAATGAACTGTCCAGGACATATACTAATATATAAGTCAAGGCCAAGGAGTTATAGGGATCTTCCATTAAAGTTTAGTGAATTTGGTACTGTATATAGATGGGAGAAGAGAGGAGAACTTTATGGATTATTAAGAGTTAGAGGGTTTACACAAGATGATGGTCATGCATTCTTAAGAGAAGATCAGGTAAAAGATGAAGTAAAGAATATACTAAGTGCAATAATACAATTATTATCGATATTTGGGTTTAAGAGAGAAGACATAAGATTTAACCTATCAACAAAACCTGATCAATATATAGGAACAGATGAAATGTGGGATAAGGCAACTAATGCACTACGAATGGCGTTAGAGGAATTAGGGCTATCATATAATGTTAAAGAAAAGGAAGGAGCTTTCTATGGACCAAAAATAGATGTAGAGTTTAGAGATAGTCTTGGGAGATGGTGGCAATGTAGTACAATACAAGTGGATTTCGCATTACCTGAAAGGTTTAACCTAGAGTACACTCTCCCTGATGGTTCTAAAGCTAGACCTGTCATGGTTCATAGAGCAATACTTGGAAGTATTGAGAGGTTTATGGCCATAATATTAGAGCATTTTGAAGGAAGATTACCAACGTGGTTAAGTCCCATACAGGTAGTTGTTTTACCATTAACTAAAAACCAAATAGACTATGCTAATAAAATTATACAAATGATGCGTGAAAGAGGAATAAGAGTTGAAGTATGGAGTCCTGAAGAGACTTTAAGCAAGAGAATTAAGAAGGCTTACGATCAGGCAATACCCTACATAGTAATAGTTGGTGAAAAAGAAGCTAAACATGAAACTATAAGCATTAGGGGTAGAGGAAATCTACAG
>CAYXRT010000022.1:0-30167 GCA_964467535.1 uncultured Desulfurococcales archaeon | reverse complement strand
GCCCGCGGGGATTTGAACCCCGGACTTCCGGCTTAGGAGGCCGGCGCTCTATCCTAGCTGAGCTACGGGCCCTTTCTTGCAGTCTGAGGCGTCCATGATCATTGTTACAGGGCTAGCGTATAAGTCTTACTAATCATACCATGTACCTTAACGATACGTATCAGTTTAATGAATAGAAGACAATTGTTGCATAACATATATTAAGGGTGCAGAGAATAAGATCTAGCCCCTCCAGGACGGTTTAAAGAGCTCGAAGTAAGGTATGGTCTAAATCTATACGGGACGGACTCCTTAGAGGTAGAGGGTATGTCTTAAGTAAGACATTCCTCCTTGGGGATGTCTGAAAGAGAAGGATCCTCTCAACCTTTGGGATGACCAGGTACTGTATAGATCTAGACCATACCTGAAAGAGACTTTAAGCCATCCTGGAGGGGCTTTTACACATCATCTCTCTACTTAGAACCCCCGCCTCCTATTATGTAAGCTAACATAGCATGTATCATATTAAATATCCTCTTAAGCATTCTAGGGCTGAGAATAGGAGCATAGAAGGCATAGAATGGTATATGGTAGAAAAAGCCCACATAACCATAACGAGGGAGCTAAGAGAAGCAGAAAATAAACCCATAACACTAAACCCAAATACAGTATCATTCCTAGCACTCAATACAGCAATAATACACCTAATAGAAGAAAACAAGTCAATCTATGGACTCATAAACATACATCCAAGAATAGTCGAAGAACTATTCAATAACCTAATAAAACTCAAACCAATCCATCCACCAAGAATAGAAGAGCTCTACTCAACACAAACATACAAACTCCCACCACTAATTACACCATCAAAACCGCACCAAAACACATCACTAGCAATAATACTCACAACAACTTATGACCACGAACTAGGAGTAACGCTGAAAGCAAAGATATATGCAAAAACAAAAACCATCAACAAGAACAGGCAATACGAATTAAACGTAATAGCACAATATGGAACAATAGAGCAAGAACCAGTAAAATACAGCAGCCTACAAGAAACAATAAACGACACCAAGCTAACAGGCTCAAAAATCTATACAAGAAAAGCACTACTAACACTCCTAAAACCACAACCAAAACAAACAATAACAACACCCCTAGAAATAAACCTAAACCCCATACCCCAAGGAAAAATCCCTCTAGGAGAAATACTAAACCCCCTACTAGAACCAACACATCAGATATACAAGCTACCAATAAACCATGGACATACATTAATAATAGGGGCAACAGGAACAGGAAAATCAACAACCCTAGCAAAAATAGCCCAAGAAACAACAAAGTACAATCAAGTAATCATACTAGACTGGACAGGAGAACACATAAAAACCTTCCAAGAAAACCCCCAAACACAAATAATAACACCAGGAAAAACACACACCATACCACTAAAAACAGGTAACGAAACACCACTACAAGTAGTAGAAAAAATAGCATACTACATAGAAACAACATGGAACCAACCAATAACACCACTACAATATAGACTCCTACTAACAACAATAACAAGAATAGACAATCCAACACCAACAACAATAATCATAGCATTAAAAAACATGCAAACACATAACAGAAGAGACATAAGACAATCAGCAGACGCATTAATCTCAAGACTAATACCCCTAACAGAAAACCAACACCTATACACACCCATAGAAAAACCACCAATAACACTACAAGAAATAAAAGGAAACCCAACAATCATAAACCTATCACCAATAACACCAACCCACATAAAAACACTAACAGCCCAACTAATACTACATACACTCCTACAACAAACAAAACAAACACTAAAACCAATACACATTCTAATAGACGAAGCACACAACTACATAAAACAAACACAAACAACCCAACCAGCAATAATACAAGCATACCTAGAATACCGAAAATACAACGTAAAAATAACAATAGCAACAAGCAACGCAATACAAATACCAAAAGAAATAACACAAAACACAAACACACTCATAACACACCGAATACCAAACATAACACAAGCAAAAACAATAACAGACTACCTAATCACAAACCCAAAACAACAACACCTATACATAGAAACACTAAGAACATTACCAACAGGAACAGCAATAATAACATCACCACAAACACCACCAACAATAATAAAAATAAACCCACCAAACACCCATTAAAAACCCCTCCAGAAACCCAGGGGGTCAGACTGGAGGAGCTAAAAGAACTAAAAATAATTGAAAGCACACTAAAAGCACTCAAACAAAGAACAAACAAACTAACAAAACAAGAAAAACAAGCATGGCTCTATGGATTCGCACTAGGAGATCTATCAATGATGCCGCAGAATACCATAGGACTAGAGACATCAAGGCTAGACACATTACTATCCTATTTAGCAATAATAATAGACTTTGCAAACTACGAAAGGTATGGAATGAGCACAGCTAAAGTTTACCCCTATATAAGGAGACCTAGCGATATGAGAAGTCTACAGCGATACAAATGGCATGCATACGTATATGTAAAGCCAGAAATTTACTTCAAGGTGCTACTCAGAAGACAAAGAATAGACTTCATAGACGACTATGCTAAAGACACTAGAATACTATCGGCATTTACAGCAGGGTTAATCGACAGCGATGGAGCAGTAATAATAAGCGTTAAGTCAAGAAGGGGAAAATACTACTTTGAACCTGAAGTAGAGATAGTAAATGCAAACAAAGAACTACTAGAAAAACTACAAAAAGCATGGACAATTCACGGAATAGAACTAAAAATACATAAACACTCAAAAGAAGGAATAACGGGAAAAGCAACATTTATGAGATTGAAACCCGTATGGAGGCTAAGGGCGACATCACATCATACAATACATAAATTACTAAGAAACATACTACCATACATGATACACATAAAGAGAATAGCAAGGGCATCAATAGTCAAAGCATACATAGAAGGAAAAATAGGAAGAGATCCATACCAAATAAAGAGAACGCACCAACAGCTAAAACAGTATTACGAAAACACATTAAAGATAATAAGCGTAAACTTAGTCAAAAAACTATATCGGATAAATAAAATATTATCAATACAGCAAGATGGAACAATAGAGGTAATTAATAGACCAGGAAAACCCACAAGAAAAATGTAAAACATAAAAGTAATTTTCCCACCCCCTCATCATTTTACATAGCATCAAAAACTCATATTCCATTCTAAATACCTAGCTCTTCGGTTATTCTCCCTTATTTTCTTTCTGTAGTTACTACTCTTTTGAGAACATAATAGACTTTATAGATGAAGACATAATAGAGACGCTACGCTATACGTGATAATTCAGAGGTGTCTAGTTGAGTAAAATTAATTTGAAATTAAGAAACATAATTGAAGAATTAAAAAGACGATCTCTCATAAAGCTTTCTCCAAGTAATATTCGTGACCTTCCATATAAACCTGGTATTTATGTTCTTTATCTATGCGAAGACGTAAATAAACCTCTTTATGTAGGTTCCTCCACTAATCTATACCGTAGACTTGCCCAACTAAGGGATACAATAAGATTTGAACACATATTCACATGGAATATATTCTGGAAAGAAGTAGAACGAATAGAGGGACGTAATTTTAAAGAAGAGGACTTGGACGTATTTTGGATTAAAGAGAAGAGTAAAAGAGAAGAAATCATAGTAAAAATTGAGAACCTTCTTGACAAAATATGCTTCAAATACATAGAGTTTGAAGGCCTCCCTGAGAAAGAACTTCGTGAATTGGAAAGAAAAGTAATTGATAAATTAAAACCCATAAACCCACATTATAGAAATAAGAAAAGGATGACACTTGACAACTTGTTAAGGGGGAAGATAGAGATTGGAAAGACATAGATAAATACTTTAATGCATATCACAAGACCTGTTAATAATGAACAATGATTATATCACTTCATTACATTTTAGCACATTGGAGAGAACTTTCGAATAATGAAAATAATGCTGTCTGACGACATGAGTGGAACGAGAACTTTTCAATTCTTTTCCATGGCGCCGCGGCCGGGATTTGAACCCGGGTCACGGGCTCTCGGTATGTCCCTCCCCCGTCGCCTGATTTAGATTACTTATTATGGTGTTAATAAATGTTTCTATTTTTGATTTGATTTCTATATCGTTTATTCGTAATTGACATATTCCGTAAGCGGCTTTCTTTCTAATTTGCTTTACTTTTCTCCTATATGGATAGATTTTTATTTTGTTTTCTGGTATCCTTAGTAGGTTTCCCCAATAATGCTTTATGTATTCAGGTGTAAGTTTGGATACTTCAATATTGTATGTTATATATATGGAGATCTTCTCTGGAGGTACTTTTAGACGCTTTACTAGAAAGTCATAGACTAGTTTAATTAACTTGGGGTCAGTATTAGTGAACGTGAATCTCCCTGGATTTCTATGGGATTTTTTACCAAAGCTTCCTTCAGCTACTATTAATCCTGCAATGAAGTAGTGTAATGGAGGGAGGCGACGGGGGAGGGACATACGACAGGCCCGCATACTAGGCCGGGCTATACTACCGCGGCACCGGGGTATTGGTTTTTGTTTGTTGGGTTTAATAGTTTTTCTCGCTTAGTCGTATTGTTAATTCTATTCTTCCATTGTTTAGTTCGTTGCCGTTTATGACCATTATTTTTGTTTTTATTGTCTCTTTTACAAATGCTTCGATTATGAAGGGGTTGTCGAGTAGTATTATTGCTTCTTCACCGGGTTTTAGTTGTTGTTCAAGGAGTTTTAGGAATTTCTTTATGCTTCCTCCTTTAAATTCTATTCTCTTTTTCAAGAATCCTCATCTCTATATAGATTATTTCAGGGTTTCTATAGCGTATCTAAAGTTTTAAATATTGTGTTGGGTTATGTTTATGTTGGTGGAGGGACATGAGCAAGACATATGCGACACTTGGCGAATTAAGGCCAGGTAGCTTCATAATAATTGATGGAGAACCCTGTAAGGTAGTTGAAATAACTAAAGCTAAAACGGGTAAGCATGGAAGTGCTAAAGCACATGTAGTTGCTGTAAGCCTCTTTACAGGCTCTAAGAAAACATTAATAGCACCAGTTGATCAAAGAGTTGAAGTACCAATTGTTGATAAAAGAGTTGGACAAATAATAGCTGATATGGGTAATATGGTTCAAGTTATGGATTTAGAAACTTATGAAACCTTTGAAATAGAGAAACCTAAGGATCCTGAACTAGCTGGTAGACTAAAGCCTGGTGTTGAAGTAGAGTACTGGGATGTTCTTGGAAGAAGAATAATTATGAGAACAAGGTAAAAGTAAGTAATTAATAGGGATTAATACTGATGAGAGGCTTAGCAAGTCTACGTGAAGCTATTAGGAAATTCTTAAGATCATCTACAACATATGAAAAAGCTGTTGAAGAATTCATAAGGGATTTACAGAGAACACTAATACTAGCTGATGTTAATGTTAAACTTGTTTTTCAATTATCACAAAAAATTAGGAAGCAAGCGTTAGAAGAGAAACCTCCACCAGGAGTTCTTAGGAGAGATTGGTTTATAAAAATAGTATATGATTGTCTATCAGAATTCTTTGGTGGAGATGTAGTACCTGAAGTTGATCCAAAAAGAATACCGTATACAATGCTACTTGTAGGTGTTCAGGGAAGTGGAAAAACAACTACTGCAGGTAAACTTGCACTATTCTACCGAAGTAGGGGATATAGAGTTGGACTCTTAACAACAGATACCTATAGACCTGCTGCATATGAACAATTATATCAATTATCTAAGCAGGTAGGTGCAATATTTTATCATTGGCCAGAAAACTTACGTGATCCAATAAGGATTGGAGTTATGGGTGTTAAATGGCTTAAGGAACAAGGGTGTCAAGTTATAATAATAGATACGGCGGGTAGACATGGTTATGGTGAGGAACAGGCATTACTTGATGAAATGAAAAAGCTTTCAGAGGAAATTAAGCCTGATGAAGTGGTATTGGTAATTGATGCTGCTATGGGTCAAAAAGCATTTGATTTAGCTAAGAGATTTCATGAAACAACACCTATAGGTAGTATAATTGTTACAAAACTTGATGGAACAGCTAGAGGTGGTGGTGCTCTTTCAGCTGTAATAGCAACTGGGGCAAAGATTAAGTTTATAGGTACTGGTGAAAAGCTCGATGAATTTGAAATATTTAATCCACGGAAATTTATTGCAAGAATACTAGGTTTAGGTGATATAGAGGGATTAATTGAAAAGTTGAAGAGGATAGAAGAAGCAGTTGAAATACAAAAGAGAGCTGAGGCAATACTTCTAGGTAAGTTTACGCTACGAGACCTATATCATCAGATAGTTAGCATAAGGAAAATGGGTCCACTTAGCAAGATATTGCAAATGATTCCAGGCTTTTCATTACAGTTAACTATTGGTGATGAGGAAGTTAAGCTCAGTGAAAAGAAAATGGATAAATGGATAGCAATACTAAATTCAATGACATATGAGGAACTAGATAATCCGGAAATAATTGATAAGCAGAGAATGAGGAGAATAGCATTAGGTGCAGGTGTTGGTGTAGATGAGGTCAAGGAGCTTATACAGCACTATCAAATGTTAAAGAAAATGCTAAGGAAGGTAAGAAAGTATAAAGACTTATCTAAAATCTTTAGGATGATTAAATGAAGAGCAGGATAATATATGTATCTCCCTCATTATGTCCTATGAAAAATTACTACGAGATAGCATATATGGCTTCATCAGCTCTCCTTATATCCCATGACATAAGGAGAGATACAGTATTCATCTATGGACCTATACTTAGGCTAAGAAGAGGCTACTTAGTAATTTATGGATTCGAAGTAAGGAACCTAAGACCAGATATAGAAAGCTCAACACCATTAATTATAAAAGCTCTAGAAGGTAAAACTAGGCGAGGCATAGTGTTTAAAGATCATATAATTGTAAAAGCAGATGTAATGTTAGTATATAAAGGATATGGTCTGCAATTAGAACAGGCTATTGATAAGATATCTAAGAGTAAAGCAAGATCAATAGCATTAGCATTAGCAGCTAATGATACTGAACCACTAGAAATCATAAAAAGCAGAGACATAGTGAACTTCACATTAACTCCAAATATATATAACTGTAGTCAAATAATTACAATATTCCACTATCTACTGGATAGTAAAGGCTGGGGATAAGGAATGATTAATTTAAACATATTATCAAAGGCCTATGACATATTAAAAGAAATACCTTTATGTGATAGCTGTCTTGGGAGATTGTTTGCTGGGTTAGGTAGGGGTTTAAGTAATAGGGATAGAGGTAGGGCAATAAAGATTCTACTACTTATGAATATACATGATTATGTAAAGAAGGGAACTACAAGTAATGTAGATGAAGTAATTAATGTCTTAAATAATATGGGTAAAGTAGCTGAAACAACACTATATGAACTTTACAAAAAGGAGCTCAAATACAGGCCATGTTATATATGTGGTTCAGATCTAGAAAGGATAATACAGGAACTTTCAGTAAAGGTAGTTAATTGTTTAAAGGAGTTAAATGTAAGAGTGAGAAGTTTCATTGTAGGATGTAGAGTAGCTAAGGACATTATTGACCGCGAGGAAAATTTACGCTACATATACAATATTGAGACTTCAGAATCCATAAGAAGTGAAATAAAGAGAGAACTTGGTAAAAAGATCATGGAGTTAACTGGTTTAAGAGTTGATTTTGAAAGACCTGATATCGTTATTTTAGTAAGTGTTCCTGAGGGAGAAATTAAGGTAAATCTAATGCCAATATTAATACTTGGTAGGTATTGGAAGCTTGGACGTAATATCTCACAAGCTTTATGGATTTCTAGAAGTGGTACTAGAAAATATCCTTTCTCAATTGAGGAAGCCTTGAGGCCATTAATGGACTCATATAATGCTAGTGACCTCGTACTTCATGCTGCTGGACGTGAAGATGTTGATGTTAGAATGCTTGGTAGTGGTAGACCTTTTATTGTTGAATTGAAGGAGGCAAAAAATAGATTACTAGATTTAACAGCTATGGCAGAGAAGGTTAATAGTTTACAGAATGTCATTAGGATTAGTTTGGAAAGAGAAGTATCTAGACGTGATGTAAGGTTAATTAAAGCCGAGGTTTCTAGAAAGCCAAAAATATATAAATGCCTAATTCTATCGGACCAGGAACTTACAGCTAATGATCTAAAAGTAATTGAGGAAAAATTTAAGAATATAAGGATTAAACAGAGGACACCTACAAGGGTTTTACATAGAAGGCCGGATATCTTGCGTATTAGAAAGGTTTTTGAGGTAAGAACTAGGATGATGAATTCACATGTATTTGAAGCATTAATTAAGTGTGAGGGAGGGCTTTATGTTAAGGAACTTGTTTCAGGAGATAATGGTCGAACTACTCCAAGCTTTAGTGAAGTTATTGGTAAACATTTAAAGTGTATTGAGCTTGATGTAATTTATGCTCATGAATAAGATTACCTTATAAGCCTTTAAGTAATAAATTGAATCAAAAGTACCCTTTAAATACTGCTTACTCAAAGTCTAGTAGAGGTGCTAGTGCATGGTAAAGCCACCAAAAGGGTTTAGACATAGAACGAGGAAGCTGCTAAGCAAGAATATTAGGGAGAAGGGGTCAATACCTCCTCTTAGTCTGTTAATGTATGATTATAAGCCAGGAGATAAAGTTAACATAATTATTAATCCGTCAGTTATGAAAGGGATGCCTCATAGAAGATATCATGGAAAGACGGGAACTGTTGTAGGCAAACAAGGTAAATGCTATATAGTTGAAGTACGTGTAGGAGGTAAAATTAAGAAATTAATAATTAGACCTGAACATCTTAGACCTCAAATAATCTCACAAGTAAAACATTAACTACTTCCCCTAAGCAGTGAGGGGTGAAAGGAGAATTGTCCTTTGAAATTATAGAATCAAAGAGTATTCCGATACCTTTAGCAAAGAAGTTACTTAAGAAAAGAATTAGTGAGGCTGAAGCTCCAGAGCTCATTAGAAGGGTATATGAGTATCTTTCAAAGTTTACTAAGTGTGTAGAAGATAAGATAGAGGAACTTATCAATGAATTGAAGAAATTTGATCTTGATGATAGGACTATAGCTATGATAGCAAGTATATGTCCTGATACCATAGAGGAATTAAGAACATTACTTGTATTTGAAAGTAGGGAAATAGATGCAGATACCTTGGATAAAATACTTGAAGTAATTGATAAGTATAGGATTAAGGAGCAGTAGCTTTCTTAGATAATAACTACGGTAAACGATATAATATTCCTTGATAACTATTTCTCTACTGGAGCACTAGGTGCAGTAAATGTACGCTCATACACATAGATATAGGCCTAGAGAAGAATGGCATGAAGAATATGCCTATGTACTTGACTTTTTACCTCAAGGAAACCCCTTTGATAGACATCCTCAGCATAGAAGAAACCCCATAGCTCAAGTAATAGGGGAAAAGTACTTTACATTGCTTGAGGTAAGTCCTAAGCCTAGAATATATCTTGAACTTGGTGAAAGGGTCTATATAGGGCATGGGCTTAGGGATAAGATATCGCATATTTATGGAAGAATAACTTATGATGATTTAACAACGGTTGCAAGAGATAATCTTTATCAAATAATTTATAAAATAGTGATGGAGAAGGAGTATGTCTTTGTAGATTTCTTTAATGTTGCTGAACCTATTACATTAAAATTCCATGCCCTTGAATTATTACCTGGTGTAGGTAAGAAGTCTCTTAAAATAATATTGGAAGAGAGGAAGAAAAAACCCTTTGAGTCATTTAATGATATACAGGAGAGGACGAGGATAAATGATCCAGCTAAGTTAATAGTTGATAGAATTATATTAGAATTACAAGGAGGCGAAAAATATTACCTATTTGTGAAGCCGAGTCAGGATAGAGGGGTATATCTAGGCTACTTAATTAAATTATATAGGTCAAAAGGACTTTGAATCATCCACCTGAACCTCCTTCTAAACTAGGCTTATTGAAATGGACGAAGAAGATCCTTAGACAGTATGGTATAAGGCCTAGAAAAAAGCTTAGCCAGTCATTTATTGTAGATCCTCAATTAATTAATGAAATACTGGGTTGGCTTAATCAAATAAAGCCTAGAAAAATATATGAAATAGGAGCAGGAATAGGAACTTTAACATACTATTTATGTACTAGAGGTAATTGGAAGGTAATAGCACTAGAAATAGATCAGAGATTAGCTCCAATATTGAAGTTTATAAAAAGCTGTGTTCAAGGGGATTTAGAGGTAATAATTTGTGATGGATTAGAGCCTCCATTAGCTAAAGGCTATGTTGATACTGTAGTATCTAACATACCTTATCATATATCATCGAAGATCCTCATAACATTATACAAGAATCCTGCTAAATACTTCTTATTGACTTTACAAGATGAGGTTGCTCGTAGGTTGAATGCTGAACCTTCATCTAAGGATTATGGTAGATTAACTATAATAACTCAATATATTGTAGAGTGTAAGTTAGGAGGTATCTATTCCCCTAACTCGTTTTTTCCGCCACCTAAGGTATTTTCTAGAACAGTGCTTCTTATTAAAAGGAGAGCATTTGATAGTACGGCGTTAAAGTTAGAAGTATTAACGAGATGTCTATTTACGGAGAGAAATAAACTTGCAGCTAAGGTTATGAGAAAGTGTTTGAGGAAGGTAGACGAGGAGCTAATAAAGAGATTTGGAAGCAAGAGGGTAAGAGACCTAACCTTAGAGGACTTACTCCTACTTACACAGTACATGTAACGAGCAATGATATAGTTACTTATGTAACCTTAAATAATAATGTAAGAATACCCGTATATCGTGAAGTATACATCCCATCAGATGATACCTTTCTTCTTCTCAATATATTGGATGTTAAGGAAGGTGAAAAGGTTCTTGAGATAGGTTCTGGGTGTGGTATATTATCTATAGCATCGGTATTAAAGGGGGCAAAATGGGTTGTTTCTATTGATGTGAATCCGTATGCAGTCTTAAATACAAAACATACCGCACTAGATAGCAATGTTTATGATAGTATTGATATAGTACAATTATATGGATGTAAGGGAATTTTATCGGAATTTGACGTTATAATATTTAATCCTCCCTATTTACCTCAAGAAAGAGTTAATTCTTGGATCGAAGTGTCTTGGGCTGGTGGCTCTAAAGGATATGAGGTATTATTCCATGTTCTTCCTGATGTTCTTAGATTACTTAAATGTAATGGAAGATTCTATACCATAGTATCAAGCCTTAGTGGAGGGATGAAGCTAGTACTTAGGTTGAGTAAATGGGGTCTAAGAATAGCTAAGGTTAAGTGTAGGAGATTTTTCTTTGAAGAAATATGTGCTGTAGAGCTTGTTAAGCAATGTTAGCTAATAATTAGGTTAATCCATATCTATAAGGTAGTGGAAAGGTAAGGGAATAGATGATGGAATTAACTGAAGAACCTACTTTAAAAATAAGGGTTGTGTTGGTTGAACCTGAGGGTGAAATTAACATAGGGTCTATCGCTAGGCTTGTTAAGAACTTTAATGTTAAGGAATTCTATATTGTGAACCCCAAGACACAGATAGGTGCTAAAGCTAGAGAATTTGCTGCTAAAGCAGTAGATGTTCTTGAAAAAGCTGTGATATGTAGTAGTTTAGATGAAGCTTTAAGAGGAGTTGATGTATCAATATGTACTTCAGCAATAATTGGAGGTAGTAGAGATGTCCTAAGACACCCAATAACTCCTAACGATTTAAGAGATATAGTTAAATCTTATGGAAAAATAGCAATAGTCTTTGGTAGGGAAAGCACGGGTCTTACGAGGGATGAAATAGCTAAATGTGACTTATTATTAACGATACCTGCTAATCCTAGTTATCCAACATTAAATTTATCGCATGCTGTAGGTATAATACTATATGAAGTATATAAAGTGGGTAAGGTTAAACCATTATATGAAGTAGCGGACAAACATATTTTAGAATTGATACTGAAATATGTGGGTAATATAATCCATCTCTTACGTGAAGACTCAAATAAGGCTTCAAGATTATTGATTAGTTTTAGGAGGCTATTGTTTAAGGCTATACCAAGTATTGGTGAAGCATATAATATTCTATATCTTATGAGGAAGATTAACGTCCTCTTACATGAATGTAAAGTTGGTGGAAAACGTGAAGATAATAGTAACGACTAATCCTGGTATAGAGGATTTAGCTGTTAATGAACTAACGTGGATCTTAGGCTCTAGCATTATGAACATAAACTACAGTACGTTAACTGGTAGAATATATGTTGAATTAAGGGATATGAGCATAGATGAGCTATTTGAACACCTGATTAAGGTTAGGCTATTGCATAGATTTGGATTACTTCTTTACAAAGGTAAAATAGAGTTAAGTAGAGAAGGCTTAATGACTATTAAAAATGAGATATCTAAATTAAGTTCACTAAAGCTTGCACTTACACCTTATCTTAACTTTGCGATTAGAGCAGAACGTGCAGGCGAAGGCCATGAATTTACTAGTCTTGATGTAGCTAGAGTAGCAGGTGAAGCTGTAATAAATTATACGTTTAAGGAATATGGGAGTAGAGCTGGTGTTGATCTTGATTATCCTAATATAATAGTACATGTCGATGTTATTAACGATAATGTTTATGTTTACTTAGGATTAACAGGTGATATGTCACTACATAGACGTGGCTATAGGGTATATGATCATCCAGCTGCATTAAAACCATCCCTAGCCTATGCTATGATCCTATTATCAGGTGCAAAGGATGGTGATGTAATACTTGATCCCATGTGTGGAGGTGGTACAATTCCTATAGAAGCAGCACTAACTTTTGAAACTTCGGAAATAGTATGCATGGATATTAATAAGGGATATATACGTGGAGCGATAATGAATGCTGAAGCAGCACTTGTAGCTAATAGGATAAAGTTCATAGTTGGCGATGCTAGAAAATTAAGTAGCTACGTCGATGAAGTTGATAGGATAATTGTTAATCCTCCTTATGGTATTAAATTAGGAGACTTAAGACTTGTTAGAAGAGTTTATAGGGATTTCCTCAATGAAGTACCTAAAGTGCTAAGCAATAACGGTAAATTGGTTATGATAACCCCTGAACACGAATATGTAAAGAAGATTCTTAGAGAACTAAAGTCTTTAAAAATAGTACATGAACGTATTGTATCTCACGGGAATCTCCGACCGAAGATTCTGGTCATAGAAAAAGCTAGATCCTAAGTAAAACTAGTAGATAGTTTTAAAAGCCGCATCCACACTGTTTATATGGAAAGGTGATAAGAAATGCCAGCAAAGCCTGCACACTGCTATACCCATTTCTCAGGCCCGCCCTACACTAGAAAGGAGTATATTCACGGTGTTCCTCCACCAAAGATAACAAAATTTGAAATGGGTAACCTAAACAACGACTATGATTATACTGTAGAGCTAGTAGTGATGGAGGCAGGTCAGATAAGGCATAATGCACTTGAGGCTGCTAGAGTAATGGTTCATAAGTATATGGCTACGTATGTAGGTGAGGCAAACTATTTCTTTAAAGTCAGGGTTTATCCTCACCATGTCCTAAGAGAGCATAAGATGATGGCATTTGCTGGAGCAGATAGATTACAAGAAGGTATGAGACATGCATTTGGTAAGCCAGTAGGTTTAGCTGCAAGAGTATATCCTAAGCAAGCAGTACTTGAACTTAGGGTTAAGAAAGAGCATTTAGAGCACGCTAAAGAAGCATTAAGAAGGGGTGCCTCAAAGCTACCCTTACCTTGTAGAATCGTTATTAAGGAAATTAAGAAGTCAAAGTAATCATTAAGGAATAATTCATGAGTAATAAGAACTCTCTCTATGATTTTAAATTAGACTATGTAGTTGAAGAAATACGTCGCTGTAAACATCAAAAAATTCTAATACAATTACCCGATGGCATGAAGAACTATATAACCAAGATAATTAACTATCTAGAAGGACGATTGAGAGGAGTAAAGTTTTATGTATCCACATCTCCTACATATGGCGCATGTGATGTAGCAGAGGATGAAGCATCAAGACTGGGAGTAGACCTCATTATACATTTTGGTCATACCCCCTATCCTCTTTACCCAAAACCAAGAGTGAAAACCATATACATAGAGTGTTTCATAAATATAAAACCTTCAAAAAGAGTTGTAAATAAACTAGTTGAGAAACTACATGAATTTAATGCTAAACGAGTAGGATTAGCATCTTCTCTGCAATACATTAAATATATGAACTATCTTGCATTGGAACTCGCTAGACATGGCTTTATAGTTGTAATCGGTAGTAGCATATATAGTGATTTAATGTATAGGGGGCAAATCCTTGGATGTGAATATTCATGTATTAAGAATATTGAAGACTTTGTGGACGTTTTCATAGTAATTTCTGGTGGAATGTTTCATCATATAGGTGCTGCTTTAAATACTCAAAAACCTATCCTAGCCTTAGATCCTCATAAAGAGGAAGTATTACCTATGGATAAACTAAGGAGTATTATACTAAAAAAGAGATATTATAAGATAATGAAGGCTCTTGAAGCAAAGAATTGGGCGCTAATAATAGGAATGAAGCCGGGTCAATTTAAGTTAAATGAACTTAGAGAATTGACTAGTTTAATCAAAGAGAAAGGAGGTAGGTTCATAGTATTTACTGCTCGAGAAATAAATAATGATGTGTTAATAAACATAGATAATGAATCCATAGATGCATTTATTATACTTGCATGTCCTAGAGTAGCTATTGATGATTTACAAGATTATCCAAAGCCTGTACTAACCCTGGGAGAAGCATTGATGATCCTACGCAATGGAATGAGGGAATATATTCTTAAGTGACTTGTAATGAGGAAGAAGGATTTAGAATTTATTTTAGAAACGATCCCATCTTTTCCAAGACCTAAGGTATACTTAGAACAATATGTAACGCCAAGCGATATAGCCTCTGATATCATATGGTATGCTTATATGAGTAGTGACCTAGTAGATTCCATAGTCGTAGACTTAGGAGCAGGAACTGGGAGATTAGGTTTAGGTGCAGCCATTCTTGAAGCCAAGTACGTGATATTAATTGATGTCGATGAAGAAAGTCTTAAAGTAGCACTTAGTTGGTCTAAGGAGAACAAGTTAGCTAATGTAGATTTCATTATTAGCGATGTAAGGAGTATGCCTATTAGGGAGATCGCTACAAAGGTATTGGTAATTCAAAACCCCCCGTTTGGTATAAGGTCGAGGGTAAGTGATGTAGATTTCCTTAAATCTGCATTTAACATTGCATTAGTAGTGTATAGTCTTCATAGAAAGCATGAGAAAAGCAGACAATTTTTAAAAAGTGTTGCATTGAATTTCGGTTTTAATGCTAAATTAATTAAGACTTATCAATTTAGAATACCGCAAATATACGAAGACCACTATAGAAGAGCTTATTATATTGAAGTAGATTTATGGAGGTTTGAGAGGAGAGGTTATGACAAAAAGCAGGGCTGATAAAAACATAGTATTTCCTGGAGATAAGCTCTGCGTTATAGAGGAGTTTATGCCCAATGAAGGAAGCTACGAATTCATTGATGGAAGCGTTAGGGCTTCTATAGTAGGAGAAGTACAATACAATATTTCTAATAAGACTGTAAAAGTTAAACCTTTCAAGAAATTAAATATGCCTAAACCAGGTTCTATAGTTTTAGGGATGGTTAATACAACAAAGGAAGATTTAGCATTTGTGGATCTAATACTCGATAGCAACGGTAGAAATTTCCCAGGCAAATTCACTGGGGTAATTCATGTTTCACAAGCACATATGAAATTTGTTAAAAATATTGAAGAAGCCATTAAGCCTAGTGATATTATAAGAGCAAAAGTATTAACCTCTGCTTCTCCATATCAATTAACATTAAAGGGGCCTAACTTAGGAGTTATCTTAGCATTTTGTAGTATTTGTGGCAGTGAATTGCAGAAGAGAGATGAAGAAACCTTAATATGCCCCATCTGTGGTAATATCGAAAAGAGGAAGGTGGCGTTGAACTATTTAAGAGCAAAGTAGTTATTTAAGGTAAGCTCTAATGCCAATAGTTAAAAGGATATTTATCTTAAAATGTGAAAGCGAAGAATTATGTCACGAACTTGTTGAAAAGATTATAGAAAATGTACCGCTAAGAGAAGCCACATACCAAGTTCAAGGAAATGTCATTAAGGTGACTATAGTAGGCCTAAAACATGATGTTCAAAATGCTTGGTCTAGGATAAAGGAGCTCTATAGAGAGACTCTTAGGATTAAAAGAACTCTATCCCAAAGGGGTTTAAAGACCATTCCGGTAAGTTATTTAGTAAAATCTATTAAAAGAACGTTTCCACCTGATGTACTAGTATTAGCCCTTACGTTAAAGGGTTCTAAGGCTGAGAAAAGAGATAATGAAATAGTAACCAATGCTGAAATAAACAATGTAATCCTAACTGCTAAAAAAATAGCTGATGCAATCGATAAGCTTAAGTTTAGAACAAAGGGAACAGCAACTAAAAAGGCAATAGCATGTCTTTCAGCAATCCTTAATATTGATGTAGATGAGATTATAGATGTGTTGAAGAAATTAGAGCTTGTTGTTGAGGAAGAAGAGAAAGTTAAAGTTAAAAAGGAGTGGAGAAGTGTTGTAAAAGAAGTTATAAGTAAGATCCTGTCTAAAAGTCTAGAGGTTTAAAGGAGATGTATGTAGGTAAGAGGATTGAAATAAAGAAGCTAAGCGATAAAGAAGTTGTTCTAGAAATTGAGGGAGAGGATCATACTATAGGCAACTTAATTGCTAGGCTTGCACAGGAGAAAAAAGGAGTTAAGTTTGCAGCATATAGAATACCGCACCCATTGATACCTAAACTGATAATAACATTGATAACGGATGGGTCAAAGAAACCTATAGAGGTATTGAAGGAGGTATTAAATGATATAGCTTCAATGTCACGAATGTTTAGAGCTCAATTGGAGAAAGAGTTGGAAAAAATTGAAAAGAGAAGCTAGAATAGGTCTCCTATATACTAATGGAAGAACATGCGCCTTGATTGTAACCCGAGGCTTTAAAAGCATTGATGAAGTTAAAATATCGTTAAATACTAATATAGTTGATTTCTTGAAATCGGTCAAAACATTAAATGAAATAAGCTACATAGTCACGGTATATGAAAATGATAAAGCCAGTAACATATTAGCTCGTAAAGTAGGCAAGTCAATGAAGCCCATAAAAGTTATCCCATTAAGTGAATTACTTAAGATTATTAATTCATGGAATATTCAAGAGGATATAAAGAACTACATAGAATTCTTCATTAATTTTATAAATAAATTCAAGTCTCTGGCATCTAAATATGAAGAGTCTTAAAGGGCTATGAATTTATAAGGCAGTAAAAAGAGCTACTTAGTCACTGAGAAGCCTCGTCATGGTGATACATATGCAATTCTGCCCTAAATGTGGAGGAATAATGTTCCCAAAGAAAAAGGAAGGTAAGACTATTCTAGAATGCGTAAGCTGTGGATATACCATAGGGGGTAGTAGTGAACAGGCTAACTTATATAGATTATCAACAAGGATTACACATAGCGAGAAAGAAAAAATCGTTGTAATAGATGAAAGTAAACTTCCAAGAGTATTACCAGTTACTAAGGAAGTTATATGCCCTAAATGTGGCCATGAGGAGGCCTACTATTGGCTTATGCAAACTCGTAGAGCTGATGAACCTCCTACAAGGTTCTTCAAATGCAGGAGATGCGGTCATGTGTGGAGAGAATACGCCTAGAGAAGATTTACAAAGACAGCTCAATACAATATATGAAATTTTTAAAAGAACGTTCGAGGACCTACATGAGGCATATTATAGAACTCCAGCATTTATTTCCTCTAAAATATATATCTTAAGGGCTCTAAATAGGGTGAAAGCAGGAATTAATTTATGTTCAGAAATCCTAGCTAAATTTAACATACATGAACGTAAGGAAGACTCCAAACATATATAGGTCTACCAAAAACTATACCTATGATGAGAGGTGATAGCTAAGTATGAAGCTTGTATTTTTTGATGCAAGAATCTGGAGGTATGTAGTCTCTGCCATAAGTAAGATCATTGAGGAAGGAGCTTTTGTAGCTACAAGTGAAGGCCTTAGATTTAAGGCTATGGATCCTTCTCATGTAGTTATGATTGATTACTTTATTCCTGCTTCAGCTTTTGAGGAGTATGAGGTTAAAGGAGAGGAGATTATAGGTGTAAATTTTGAAGATGTAGCAAAGATTATGAGAAGGGCTACAAAGGAAGATAAATTAGGTCTAGAAGTTGAAGACCCCAAATTAATTATTTCATTAATTGGTAAAGGTGTAAGAAAATTCGTACTTCCTCAGTTATCATTAACTGTTGAAACTTTACCTGAACCACAAATAGAGTTTAATACTAAGGTGAAAATGCTTAGTGATCTATTCAAGGACATGGTTAAGGACTTAGAACCCATTGGCGATATATTGTATCTTGAGTCGACAGAGGAGGAGTTTAAGGCTAGAGCTGCCAGCGACCTAGGTGAAGCTGAAATAATTGTTAATAAAGAATCTGAAAATATACTAGAACTTGAAGTAAAAGAGCCTTCTAAAGCTAGCTATAGTATTGATTACTTCGTAGACATAGCTACGGCATCTAATGCAGCTGATGTAGTTAACATATACTTCTCTACCGATATGCCAAGTAAAATAGAGTTCGAGCTTCCTCAAGAGGGTAGGTTGACATTTTATGTCGCACCAAGAGTTGAGTAGGCGTACAATAAATTACGTAAAGAATAGGTTTAAATACTATTACATGAAAACTAAGTTACCAAGTCCTCCTAACCTTCAAATGAGAGAAATAGCCTTACAGCCTTTTGATCAGAATACTTATATAAGACACCTAGCCTTCAACGATATTGATGAATTAACTAAATATATTGTAAGTAGAGTCCCTAGAAACCTCTTCTACTCATCAGCTATATATGAGTATCCTTCAGCAAAGAGCATGGATGAAAAGGTATGGTTAGGTGCAGATATAGTCTTTGATATAGATTCAGATCATATAAGGGGATGTATCGTAAAGGAAGTATGGATTTGCGAGAAATTACATTATGGTGAAGGAGATCCCGGATCAACATGTCCTTATTGTGGATCAAATATCATTGTTAAGACCGATCTTATATCTAGAGAGTGCTTAAATTTAGCTTTAGATCATGTTATTAAGCTATGTGATATCCTTATGGAAGACTTCGGAATATCAAAGAATAGAATACATGTATATTTCTCTGGCAATAGAGGCTTTCACATCCACGTACATACTACATCTAAGGAAATGCGAATGTCTTCAGATGTAAGACGTGAAATAGTGGATTATATAAAGGGTATAGGCTTAGATATTAACACTATTTTACTAAATGTATATATGGATAAGCGCAGAAGAAAAAGAATTGAAATATTACTCCCGTCAACTAATGATTATGGTTGGAGAAGGAGAATAGCAAAATCATTACAAAGGCTAAGTATGAAAAGGGACATAATCAGTATAATAAATAGTTGTATTACGGAAAGTATTGTGGAAATTGATGAGAAGGTAACAATAGATACTAGAAGATTAGTAAGATTTCCATATTCATTACATGGGAAGACAGGGTTAATGGTCACGCCCATAAAATTAGATGAGGAATTCGATATATACAAAGCCATACCATCCATGTTCCTTAAGGAAAGAATAAGAATAGTGCCATTAATTAATATCGATAAATTGGATATACTAAATATCAGATTAAAGATGACTACTAGAAAAAGGATAAGCGTTGATGAATATATAGGATTATACATGGCTTTAAAGGGCCTCGCATATATAATACGTTAAAAGTGGGTATAATGAGCTTTCATAATATCATTAGATTATTAGTTAAGGAACTTGAGAGTGAAGAGCTAATTGAATTAAGGAAGGCTGATATACAAAGTTTCCTAGCAAAATCTGCAGGAATAATTTATGAATTAACTTCAAGAAAGGATGAGGAATCAGAATTACAATTAAGAATACATGTTAAAGCCTTAAATATAATTTGTAAGGAGTTTGAAAAAGTACTACTCCATAGGATGTTTAAAGTACTAAAATATGGTAATAAAATACCTAAGGAAAGCTTAGATCACAATATATTGGCATTCTTTAAAAAACTGGTTAACTTCTACATCAATATACCCTTCATAGCGTCGGTATCCGATTTAGGGAATAGAGTTTTAGTTCAAATATTAAAGCCTTTTAAAATAGGTAATTTACATTACGTTCAATACTCAGTTGCGTTACTAAAGCTTGATTTAGCAATTATTTTGCATGTATTAGGTTTTGTTAGGGTAATTGAGGCTAAAATATTTAAACAGGCTATCGAATCATTCTCGGAGAAGACCGGTGATAGACTTTGAAAGTACCTAAGCAAATTAGGACATACTGTCCTAGATGTAAAACACATACTGTCCATACAGTAACTATATATAAGCATGGAAGACGTAGATCTCTTGCTGAAGGTGAGAGAAGATACAGGAGGAAGCAGGAGGGTTATGGAAGTAAGCGTAAACCAGAACAGAAGCGATTTGCTAAAGTTACTAAAAAACAGGTATTGAAATTGAAATGTACTGTTTGTGGCTATATATCACATAGAGAGGGTATAAGGATTAAAAAGGTAGAACTTGTAGGTTAAGGGGATATCATGCCCAAAAAGTATAAGATCTTAGTACCAGAGCCTAAGAGTAGGTTTATTAGAGTCAGATGCCCTGATTGCGGAAATGAGCAAGTAATTTTTGACCATGCTACATTCCCTGCTCGGTGCCTTGTTTGCGGTAGACAGCTTGTGGAGCCTACAGGTGGTAAGGCTAAGATCTTAGGTGAAGTAATTAAAGTACTTGGATAATAGTGGATCATAAAACCTAAAGCACTCGCATCCTTCTATCAATCTTTATATTTAAGACTTAAACAACTAAAATACTAGTACACATATTTAAGATAGGTGACCAAAATTGATGAAGAGAAAACCTTTGCCTGATGTAGGAGAAATAGTAATTGCTACTGTTAGGAAAATATTTGAATATGGCGCCTATGTAACATTAGATGAATATGGTGGTCTTGAAGCATACTTACCTTGGAGTGAGGTTTCTTCTAGATGGATTAGAGATATAAGAGATTATCTTAGAGAGGGACAGAAAATAGCTGTTAAGGTTATTAGGGTTATAAGGCGTAAAAATCAAGTTGATGTTTCATTAAAGAGAGTTATGGAGACCGAAAGGAGGAAGAAAATTTTAGAATGGAAAAGAGCTGTTAAAGCTGATAAACTTCTTGAACTAGCTGCTGAGAGACTTGGAGTTTCAAAGGAGACTGCATATAAAGAGGCTGGCTGGAAACTTGAAGACTATTACGGTGAAATATATGCTGGGTTAGAGGAAGCAGCTATTAGAGGTCCTGAAGCATTAAAGGAAGCTGGACTAAGTGATGAGTGGGTTGAAGTATTATATGAAGTAGCTAAAAAGCATATTACAATTAAGAAGATAAAGATAAAGGGGATACTATCGATAGTAGTTTTAAAACCCAATGGCATCGATATAATAAAGCAGGCTTTAACAAAAGCACTTGATGAAACTCCTTCAGGTGTAGAAACAAAGATATACACTATTGGGGCTCCTCGATACGTTATTGAAGTTACATCAACAGACTATAAGGTAGCTGAAAAGGCTTTCTCCACGATGACTAAGACAATTAAGGAGATTGTCGAAAAGGAAGGAGGAAAGGTAGAAGTAACAAGAGAAAAGAGGTAATAAGGCTTGAAATGGCTGCTAAGAAAGTGCGTAAAATGTAATACATATACTTTGAAGCAAGATAAATGCCCTAGGTGCGGCTCACCTGTTAGAGTACCCCATCCACCAAAATTCTCACCTGAAGACAGGTATGTTAAATATAGGTATTTGATGAAGAAAATCTCAGGGCTATTGAAGTAACTTGTAAAAGGCAATTTTAGCTGGACCTTCAATTTTAAATCCAAGCTTCATGTTAATAGGTTTTTCAACTATTAACATTCTACGTACTCCCATTCTCTCAAGTCTTATAATAACATCAGACCAAAAGCGGAGGTATAGAGCTCCACTAACATCGATAGATGCAGTGGTTATATGTGATTCCTCTAATTGTCCCCTTACTTGACCAGTTATTATAGCTGTACAGCCCATCCTTGATAGCTTATGTAACATAGCCAATTGCATATTAAGTGCTATTACTGCATATTCAAGATCTTCTTGAAGTCTATAAAGCGAATTAATTGTGTCTATCACTACTACTCTCACGTCTTTACCAATTACGTAGGGTATGAGTTCTAAAAATAATTTATTTAATTGCTCCATGCTATATACTTCCACAAATAATATATGGTTAAAGCGCTCCTTATCTATTAATGCTTGATATGTTTTGCCTTCTGTACTTACATATATGCCTTTACACTTTTCATTCCTTATCCTAGTTAGGAGGTGTAGAACTAAGTTTGTTTTTCCTGTTCCGGCTTCACCATATATTAGGATTACACTATTCTTCTTTAATAATAGTTCATCGTATAGTTTCAACTTATCATTCAAAGCTGTACTCCTTGCTCTTATATAATTATAGTCTAAAGTAAACTTTAAATCTTAAAAATCAGAAGTAGTCATTGATTAATGTACGTCTAAGCTACGCTGTAGTAGGTGACTGGAGGAGCAAGTAAGAATGATGTTACAACGTAAGGTAGTAGCATATATAGTGAATCCAAAGAACGCAAAGCGTATTATACCTAAGCTATCTAAAAGAGTACCTTTAGAAGTTCCTAGTACTAATGAAATAAAGTTTAATGAAAACGTCATTTACGTATTTGACGCCGAGGGAATTAATATACTTAAAATGAAAGACCGTGGCCCAAATGTTATAGTTATAGATGAGTTATTTAGTAAAGGCTTAAGTATTAATGCTGTAGTAGAGTACATTACATGCTTATCTTTCGGCAAGGAAAGGTACAATGAAGTTGTAATCGGTATAGACGTAAATAGTGGCAGCTTAGCTTATGCTATTTTAGCTGATGGCATCCTTTTGGAGTACGATAACATCACCTTAACCGGTCAGCAATTGCATGAATTAATTCATAGATTGATTAGAGATATCCCATGCAAAAGGCTAATTCTTAAAATAGGTTTAAATGCCCTAAGAGAGAATGTTCTTCATGTCATAATAAGTATCCTAAAGTCCCTAGATGATGAAATAATGAATAAAATTCAGTTGCATTTAGTTGAAGAAACATATACTTCTATATCTAATCCATATATTGGATTATTAACTAGAATTAGAAATAGGGATGTAAAAGCTGCAGTAAATATAGCATTAAGAGAGGGTCTTAAAATAATATGAGCCATAACATAGAGCTGAAAGTGGGGTTTATTCTTGAAGGTAAATGTTACATTGGGTGAAGGACAATACTTAAGAATATTTGGTCCAGCCTCATTAAATATCAGAAAGGGCGAAATTAAGATTCTTGGAGCATCATTTGTATCAAATAGTAGAGTAATTATTAGTAGGTTTAGGAGTTATTGTATTAAAGCTGTTAGGGAATCGGAAGTAGAGATTATACTTGGCGAAGGAGCTCTTATACAAGAACCTCAGCCCGGTGAAGAAGTAATAGATGAATGGGAGAAGGCTATCACTGAAGCACTTACAAAAATGACAAAGCCGGGTGTGATAGTAATCGTAGGACCTGTAGATAGTGGAAAGTCATCGCTCACAGCTATGGTAGCAAATATGGCCTTGTCTATGGGACTTAAACCCGCAATTATCGATGGCGATATAGGTCAGGCAGATATTGGTCCACCAACATTTATATCATTGAGCTATGTAACTAAGCCTATACTTTGGCTTAGAGAACTTACCTACGATAAAATAAGATTTGTAGGAAATATAACACCCTCCTACGTCATTCATAGGGTAATTACAGCTATAAAGGACCTCGTTAATGAAGCGACTAGATCTAGTGATGTCATTGTGATAGATACCGATGGATGGATTTATGGTGCTTCGGCAATAGAGTATAAAATTGACTTAATACGGCATATAAATCCTCAAGCAATATTTATGGTAGGTGAAGAGATAAGAGTAATAACCAATACTTTTAATAAACATGCCTTTGTAAAGGCGTTACCCTCTCCAAAAGTTATAAAGAAAAGGGATAGAGATGAGAGAAGGCTTCTTAGATGTCATGCCTATAAACGCTATTTGGAGAAAGCTACTATACGAAGTATTTCTCTAGATAATGCAATGATAATAGGATCCTATATACTTAATGGCGAACCTTTAAATCAAAATAATTTGAAAGAGCTAGAAGAAGTCATAGGATGTAGGATAATCTACGCAGCTAAACTCTACGAAGGCTCATATGCTATTGTAATAAGTGGTCCAAGAAGTCGGCAACTCTATGAAAAACTCAGGGAGTTATTAAACGTTAGTGAAGTATTTGTAATACAAAGTGGTGAGGAAAAGGGAACCATAGCTTGTATATTAAATGATAAATTAAAAGAAGTAGCGCCAGCAATTATAGAGAAAATAGATTATAGGAATAGAACCATCTATGTGCGAACTCCTTGGCAAGGGGAAATAGGAGGGTTAATTATAGGAAGAGTAAAGTTAAATGAGCAGTGGGAGGAAATTGCGAGGGGCGATAAATGCCTTCTCTAAAGTCATTCCTAGAGCAAATAGCAAGTGATACTATTATAATTGATAAGAAAATTTCACCTATATACGAAGCTTCAAAGATACTCAATAAGGCCGATCTTAAAGGAACGACAGTAATATTCAATAACATTAATGGCATTATAGGTAAAGTTGTTGGTAATTTAGTAAATACGAGAGCTAAGCTGTATAGAGCATTGAATGTCCAAAGAGATGATGAGGCATATAAAAAGTTAATTGATGCTATCGAGAAGCCTGGTCACTTAAGGGAAAAGAACTTTAGTTTAAAAGAAGTTGATGTGGACCTAATGAGTCTACCTGCACTAAAATTCTATGAACTAGATGCAGGCCGCTACCTTACATCTTCAGTAATAATAGCTTGTGAAGAATTTAGTGGAGAAGAAATATGTAATGCATCCATTCATAGAATACTAGTACTTGGTAAAGACAAGGCTGTTGCAAGAATTGTACCACGTCATCTCTTTACAATAGTTAAAAAATATTCATCTAAAGGTAAAGAAACGCCGATAGCTATAGTTATTGGAGTACACCCTTCTATACTGATAGCATCTGCTACCAGTCCTCCTTATGGAGTATTTGAATTAAGAATTGCAGGTAAGCTATATAATGAGACCCTCCATGTATCTAGGACGCCTAAATATAACATCCCTATACCCTATGAAACATCAATAGTGTTAGAGGGTAGAATAACAAATGAGCATGTCGATGAAGGACCATTTGTTGATATTACAGGTACTTATGATAAAGTACGTAAACAACCTTTGATAAAAATAGATGCTATGTATATAAGTGATGATATTATAGGACACGCAATACTGCCAGCTGGCAATGAGCATAAAATACTACAAGGATTTCCACGGGAAGCATTAATATGGAGAACAGTTTCAAGTGTCGTGCCTAAGGTTTATGGAGTACGACTAACACCTGGAGGTTGTGGATGGCTTCATGCTGTAATTGCTATTGAGAAAGCACATGAAGGCGATGGTAAAAATGCCATACTAGCAGCATTTACTGCTCATCCAAGCCTGAAACATGTAATTGTAGTTGATCCTGATATATGTATAGATGACCCTCATAGTATTGAGTGGGCATTAGCTACTAGATTTAGAGCTGATAGAGATTTAATAATTATAAATAATGTAAGGGGGTCAACACTTGATCCTACATCAGATGATGGATTGATTAGTAAACTAGGTTTTGATGCCACCATTCCATTAACCAGGAGAAGGGAGGATTTCATCAGAGCAAGAATACCTTAGAGGAGTATATGGTTATGTATTTAACTAAAGAAGAAGAAAAAATGTTGAATGGAGAATACGGTAGAGCTGATCAGTTAGCTATAAGGACTATAGTTAAGGTCGGAGAAGCGCTAGGAGCTACTAAGCTTATAGAAGTAAGACATGTCCATGTCTCAGGTATATCCTATTTTAACATAGGCGATGCGGGTTTGGAATTCATTAGAGATTTAGCACGTTATGATGCTAAAGTTAAAGTATTTTCAACTCTAAATCCATTAGCCTTTGATTTAGATTTAGGGGTTAATGAAAGCAAAAATGTAGAATTCGTTAAAAAACAGCTTGAAATAATTAACTATTTACTAGATATGGGTTTTACTCCTTCATTTACATGTACCCCGTATGTTATTAGAAGGCCAAAGCTTGGTGAACACTTATCTTGGGCTGAATCGAGTGCTGTTGCATATGCTAATACAGTTTATGGGGCTAGAACCAATAGAGAAGGAGGGCCTTTAGCATTATTATCAGCTTTAATAGGGCGTACATATTATGCAGGTGTTCATGTAATTGAAAATAGAAGGCCAAGAGTGCTTATCGATGTAAAAGTTAAAGTAAGAAGCGTTGGTGAAGCAGGTCTATTAGGCTACATTGTTGGAGACTTAAGTAAACATAGAATACCTTATATAAGAGGAGTGAACTACTTTACCAACACCATGGTTAAGAGCTTTTGTGCCGCCCTAGCTACTTCAAGTAGTTTACCCATGTGTATCATAGAAGGAATATCTCCTGAAACTCATTTGCTAGATGAAGGATTACTTGAAGAAAAAATAATCGTTGATGAAGCATTGATAAAAGAATATATTGATAAGCTACCCATTAATGTTAGAGCTCCAAATACATTCTTTATAGGATGCCCCCATGTAAGTATCTTAGACTTAGAACACGTAGTTAACCTATTAATGCCTGAACGACTTAGGTGCATAGTCAGTATGAATAGGTTTACATATTGGTACTTAAACATCACAGGTATAATGAGCTATTTACAAAGAAAGGGAATTAATATAGTAAAAGATACATGCATAGTGGTTTCACCCTATCTAGCAACGGATATAGTGTCCAACTCCATGAAAGCCGTATACTATGTCGATCGAATGCATCATAAAAAGGTTAAGCTATACTTACAATAAGCAGGTGATGAAGTACGAAAGATAGGCTTCTTATAAGAGGTAAAGGAATAGTTGAAGGCATATGTAAGGCTAAAGTATTGTTTATAGACGAGAATGTATCGTTTTTAGGAGATGTTAACCCCGAAAATGGTCTTCTCTTTGAAAAATACTATTTAGGTAATAAGATATTAATTCTTAGAAGTACAAAGGGAAGTACTGTTGGATCATACATACTTTACTCTCTCAAAAAGAAAAATCATGCACCATTAGGCATAGTCTCTACAATTCCCGACCCTGTATTAATTACAGGATGCGTAATAGCCAATATACCATTATTAATAATAAGCCCAAATTCATTAAATGAAATTAAGTTATTTATCTCTAAGAGTTCAAGAGATGTGATGGGTGAGTTAGATACTATTAGAGGAATGTTAGTGCTTATGACTATTTAGTAGCTGTAGATAATTCTCTCCTAAGTCTATGAATCCTTTCTAATACTTCAAGCCATGCAATAAGGTTCCTAGCTCTATACTCTAATTCCTCTAATCCTTCAGTATCAGTCAATGATCTCTGCATATTAACTAAGATCTTAATTACACTTCTCTCTAATTCTTCTAATATAGCATATGTTGTGACTTTCTCTACTTCCTCTTCAGTTTTAACTAAGAATACTCTTCCATGAATAGGACATACGACCTCGCCCGATTTCAATTTAAATAATGGTGAACCACATTGAGGGCATACTTCTGATAGCATTGTAGCACCTGCTCTAAGCATATCAGCCATTTTTCTAATGACTTCATCTCTTCTTGCTCCTTTCACTTCTTTGCTCATGCTTTTGACACCTATTCCTTAACTTCACCTACATAATTAGGAGCAAATAAGTTAAAAACATGTTTAGGCTCACAAAAATAGCAGAGTAAGAGCGTAACCCTATAGTATAGCCTTAGGGTGAGAATATGAGTATGATGTATGATAATGAGGCTAAGATTAGGCAGGCAATAATAATGTTGATGAGAATCATAAATGATACCGGAGTTCCTAGGAATATTAGAAGAGCTGCCACGGAAGCTGTAAAGAGATTGCAGGATAAAACGCTAAGTCCTGGAGTAAGAGCTGCTAATGCCATAAGCATTCTTGATGAAATAAGTCAAGACCCAAATATGCCTACACATACTAGAATTACCATTTGGAACATAGTAACACTATTGGAGACTGTTAAGGACTAACCCTCTTTTTAACATCACTTTAATAGTAATAGTATATTTATGTTAATACAACTGATACAGTATTGTAAGGGTTTAGAAGTTGTCTATTGCTAATATTGATGAAGATAGAAGTATAAGAGTGAGGGTAAGAGGTGTTTTTGCAACAGCATTGACAAAGTTATTGCTAGATGAAGGGTTTACTATAGTTCAAGCTTCTAGAGTTATTAAGGATAGATTTAAAACAAGTTTCTCCATCGAAGCTGCTGATGTAACAATAAAGGATGTAGAGGATACCCCTTCAACTATAATGGTAATAGGATACCCTCATGCTGTTGAATCAATACTTAAAGCACTATTACCTAAGATTAGGTACTATATTCTTTGGCGTTCAAAGCTGGGGCTTTACTCTATAGTTAAGGGTAAAGTAATTGAAAAAAGAGATAATGAATGTGTAGTGGATCTACCTTACGGTGTTCAAGGTATTCTACGTAATTGTACTAATGATGTAGGTGAAGAGGTAGTTGTTTCTATAATTAGAACAGCTGTAAAGGATAATGAATATGCCATGTTATCTGAAAAACTTAGAGTTATTGGCGATTATGCTATGTTAATTCATGGAGATAATAGAGTTAGTGTTAGTGAACACATTAGGGATTCTAGCAAAATATCGATGTTATTAATGCTAGCTCAAAAATATCAACGTGAAGGATACGGTGTTCATTGGCGTAGCAGCGCTAGATACGCCAGTATAGATCTACTGAACAAAGAACTTGGATTCTTAAAAGAGAAGTTAGATAACATTATTAAAAAGCTAGATGAATATCCTTCACCTAGTGTGATCTACGAAGGTGAGCAATTAGCATTCATAACACTAGCTAGACCAGCAAAAGAGGTACTTGATAGTATAAGAGCACAGGTATCCCCAACAATTTATGGTCATCACATGTTTAAATCAATAAATAAGGAACTATCACATTACGTTGACTTTCTGGAATACTTAGTTTCCAAGAAGAGAGTTGACCCAGAAAATGGTGGTAAAGGGCTATTGGAGTTCTGCATAGATCAATTAAGGGGACAAGATAGAGTAGAAATTGTGCATATAAAACCTGATGGTACAAGGTTAAGGCTTACTCCAGGAGCAATAGAGTCAGTAGAATACTCTAGCAATGGTAATATAAGAATAACTATGAGAAGAGTTTTTAGAAAACAGGGCATATACGATGGCTTAAACGTACCAAAAGAACCTGGAGACTATGATATAATGACATTAGAGTATAATTCATGGATTATAATTCATAGATATCACTCAAGAGATGGAAGGTTGAAGGGAATGTACATTAACATTAATACACCACCAGAAATATCTTCATCATCTATAATGTACTATGATCTATTGCTAGATATAGTTAAGAAACCTGAAGGAGACTACGAGCTAATAGATGTTAATGAATTCTTAGGCTTAGTAAGGAGAGGGATAATATCAAAAGATATAGTTCTTAGGATAGTTAGTGAAGTAAAGGAAAAAATAGGGCTAGATTTAAAGAGTAGAATTAATATAGCAATGTAGTTGAAAACCTAAAAAACTACTATTAAGCATTGATATAAAGGAGTGCGGGGGTGCCCGAGCCAGGACAAAGGGGTCGGGCTGAGGACCCGATGGCGTAGGCCTGCGTGGGTTCAAATCCCA
>CAYXRT010000021.1:0-30822 GCA_964467535.1 uncultured Desulfurococcales archaeon | reverse complement strand
TGTTGGTATTTGACCTACGTATACATTACCTGTATTTCCATCTATTGTTATCCAGCCTCCTTCCTTAACAACTATGTCTTTACCTTTAATAGTGAATACTCTCTTTTCATAATCTATTACTATGTCTTCAGCTCCTACAACGCTTGGCTTACCTATAGCTCTTGCTACGACTGCTGCGTGGCTTGTCATTCCTCCTCTACTTGTAAGTATACCTACTGATGCATAGAATCCGTGTACGTCGTCAGGCTTTGTTTCAATTCTAACGAGAATTACTTTCTTTCCCTGTCTAGCCCATTCAACTGCTCTATCTGGATCAAATACTACTTGACCCGATACTGCACCTGGTGATGCAGGTAATCCTCTAGCAACTGGTACCGCTTTTGCTTTAGGATCTATTCTTGGATATAGTAATTGAAGTACATGCTCAGGCGATACCTTTAATAGTGCTTCATCCTTTGTTAGGATTCCTTCCTTAGCCATTTCTACAGCTGTTTTAACTCTAGCTAATGGGGTCATTTTTGCATTACGTGTTTGTAAGAAGTATAGCTTTCCTCTTTCAACTGTGAATTCAATGTCTTGTACATCCTTGTTTAGCTTCTCTAGTATCTTAGCAGCTTTATATAATTGTTCATAGAGTTCTGGGAACTTCTTCCGGAATTCCTCAATATTCATTGGTGTTCTTATACCAGCTACAACGTCTTCTCCTTGAGCATTTGGTAGGAATTCTCCATAGAGCTTGTTTTCACCTGTTGCTGGATCTCTTGAGAATGCTACACCCGTACCTGAGTCCCAGCCCATGTTTCCAAAGACCATTGTAACAATATTAACTGCTGTACAATCAGCTATATCTGGTGTAATATTATTCATTATTCTATAGAATATTGCTCTTGGATTCATCCACGATCTAAATACGGCTTTAATTGCTGTTATTAATTGTTGCCATGGATCTTGCGGAAATCCACCAGCCTCCTTACGTATAATTTCCTTAAACTTCTCTACAGCTTCCTTCAATCCTTCAACAGGTACATCAGGATCTTCTCTAGCACCATATTTATGCTTTATTTCTTCCCAAGCCTTATCAAATAATTCATCTTTAACTCCAAGCACTATTCTACCATACATTTGTAGAAATCTACGATAAGCATCATAAGCAAACCATTCATTATTAGTTAGCTTAGCTAATCCCTGTACAGTTATATCGTTTAAGCCTAGGTTGAGGACAGTATCCATCATTCCCGGCATTGAAACTGCTGCTCCACTTCTAACTGATACTAATAATGGGTTACTTGGATCACCGAATTTCTTGCCCGTTTTCCGTTCAAGTCTTTGTAGATACTTTTTAACTTGTTCTTCAAGTCCTTCAGGTAATCTCAATTCATCAATTATTTCCCATATTCTCTTGATTATTTTGTCTCTAATTTCTGGTGGTGGTTGTCTTTCAAGCTCCTTTACAAGTCTATCTAGTTCTTCTTTGGCTGGTGCATAGAATTCTCTACATGCCTCAGTCGTTATTATGAATCCTGGTGGTACTGGTAGTCCTAATTGAGTCATTTGTATTAAGCTCGAACCTTTTCCTCCAAAGAGTTTCTTATTTCTCCAATCAGCTTCTTCAAACTCATATACGTATTTTTTAATTTCCTTACTGTCCATTTTTATAAGACCTCAATAGCAGGAATCTTCATTACTCTTATAGTGATTTTTCAGGTATTGGAGTATTTAAGGTTTAGTATAAATAAGGTGATAGAGTTAGAGTTTGTGTTGAAGGCCGGGAGGGGCTTTTTCATCCTCTCCCTTTTAACGGGAGTGTCTAAGCCCTCTAATTAAGAGTATTTAATGTGAAGGCTTATATTTATTCTTAAGGTAGATGCCATAATATTAATGTTAAAATAGATGTAGATAATCCTGATAAGTGTATTGCATCAAATATTCCCTTTCCACCAATAGTCATTATCGAGTCTTTACTTAGTTCAGGTATATCCTTTATTTTTATTAGGTTTAGTAAGTCTGCACCAACTAGTGTGCATAGAATTCCTGTGAAGTATGAAATAGCTATGGCTGTACATAGACCTAAGTTGATGACTTCTGATAATGCTACAATAACTGTTGAAGAAGCTAGTGACTGCAGCATTAACTCTATGTATGTACCCTTGCTGATTACTACTATGGATAACTTGTATGCTATTAATATAGACACTAGAAGGCTCGTTAATAAGATAGCTAATGAGCTTAAATTCTTAGTATATGTAGCTACTAATACAATGCCCACAATTAATGGTATAAGACAACCCCCTATATTTACCGCCACCATTGTAGGATAATTACCTTCCCTTTTACTAATTACTATTTTGTAATTACTAAGAAACGTTATTGCAAGTACTAACATCGACGCTATAATAAATGCTATGATGGCATCAAGTTTCAACACTATGAAAATCACCATGTACACGACTAAAGACAGTAATGTAAGCAGTATAGAGTTCCTTTGCAATCCATTTACTCTAGCTACATGATATTGTATGTTTATATATTGTCACCAAATGTTTTTATTGTACTTAACATGAAGATTTATAAAGGGTATGGGGGTTTACATTGTCTACCATATTTAAGACTTTAAGAAATGTACTCCAGGGTGTATATACTGCTTCATTTTCTTACATTAAACCAGGTGTTCCACATAGACTGACACTTGATAGAGAACCAGAAATAATCTTGAGAACCGTCTATGGCATTATTAATAAAATATATGAAGCTGCCTCTCTGGGAATAAAGCTTCATAAGGGTGTTATTGGTTATCCAGATCTAGGTATTGGCCAGCTACTATCATCAGCACTTAAAGAAGCATATATAAGCATAGGTAAACCCCCATTAATTGATGTAATTATATATACTACAATACTATCCACCGCCCTATCCTATGTTATTGATGAAGGAAAGGAGTCTATATCTGATGTAAAATATGTTTCTGATAGAATTATCCAAAGTAGTCGTGATGTTGATTTAATAAACTTCATTGATGGGTTAAGAGCTGTAGGACACGGGGACATAGTTGAAGATCTTGAAGTTAAGGGATTTACAGTTAAATATATTGAACTCGAAGGACTTAATTTAAGCGATGGTTTAAGAGCTTTAATTGATAAAATACCTCAACTAGAAGTAATGATCCCAGGTAATGATAAGGTTATTGATATTGCTAAGACTATTATTAAAGAATACGAAAGATGTAGGGATATAAATAATGCTGTTGTAAAAGCATATATTGAATTAATCATGGAAAATGGTACTTTACCAGATAACATTAAGAGATTACTTAAGGAGAGTATTAATCAAGGTTTAGCTTTAACAGGTAAAGGTCAGAGGATACTCTTTAACATAGACAAGGAGTTAAGGAAGAATAAACTACTATATATGAAGTACTTCTACATGCTCATTCCAGCAGTAATTATTTCCTCGATAAAGATACCTATTTAAATAAAATCTAACCCTAGTCGTTCTTTAACCTTCTTCATGAAATTAATATACCATTTAGGTAACCTTATATTTTCAATTATTCTACTGGGAGTATATGGTTTTACATCTATTATTGGCGTTTTATCGAAAAGATCTAATCCTTTAACATATAGTATCCTACCTTTTCTTTTAATTAACTCTACTATGGTTAATGCTATGGGGTTTGGTCTAACAGGTGAATCACTTGCAAATACACCAACCATAGGTAGTTCCTTAAGCTTAAACCCAAATCTAAGAAATCTTCTAAATCTTATTATTAACGTTTTCCTATGTTCTTCAGGAACTTTATGGAGGTAGGCAATGAGTATTATATGGCTGAACCCGTCAATACCTTTAAGCCCCTCTTCATATTCAGGAAAAATCTCTACTATTCCTTCAACCCCCTTTAATGAGGATTTAATTTCCTCATCACTGTACCTTACATGTACTATTCCAATGGGTTTAAGTTTTATTTCCAAGAGCTCACCCTTTGAATTATATTACATTATTAGAAATTGGTAGAAGTTACTGTATATTGTTTAATGATCCTTAGGAGGTTAATTATGATAACCATCAATGAAGATGAAGGGCTTTCCGCTTATATTGGAGCCTAAATAAAGTAAGGCTTTATCTACCACAATAGGCTGTTAATGCAAAGTATAATTCTATTTCCTCTATGTCTCGTGCAGATAACTTTACCTCTCTCTTTACTTTGGACTTAGGTTTGTGTATATGCTTTCTTATTTTAAGTGCTAACATTTGGATCTCCAACCGTGTTACTTAGATCTAGCAGTATTAATAAGGGTGTGCACTTTTCTACTCCGACAATTGTCGAATTGCATCATCTAATGCGCTTAGGAATTTTAATACATTTTCATAGGTAGGTTTTCTTCGAACCTTACCTATCATACTCTTCATAGGAAAATTGCAGATTATGCATATACGTGCTATTTGTTCAAAAATCTTCCTCCCCTCACTATTTAATACATCATTGCTATAGTATTTTTCATAATTTAAAAGTTCATTCCTTAGAAACTTTATCATCGTCATGAATTTACGATATTTGTTAGTAGTACCATTCGTGTTCTCCATATTCTATTCCTCTATACCATAAGGCCATCCTTACTCTCCTAATAAATTCTTTATCTAGGAATATAGGGGTTAAGGCCAACCCTGTAAGGAATCCCCCAATATGCGCCCAATATGCAACTCCTGTTGGGATGCCTGTAAGGGTCCATATACCCATTATTAACTGGAATATAAACCAAAATCCAATGTATATAGCTGCCGGCAATACCCATATCACTGGATACCACCATATAAACCAGAGGACTCTCACCCTAGCTCTTGGATATAGTAGAAAGTATGATCCAAGAACGCCGCTTATGGCTCCGCTAGCACCTACAGCTGGTACCATCCATGGATTAAATACCTCAAACCCTCTATTTAGCAATGCCTCTTTAGGTATTAAGGCTACACTCATTACATGGAATATTACAGCCCCTATACCTGATAGTATGTAGAAGACCAGATATCTTAAATGACCCATAGACGACTCTATATTATCTCCAAAAATGTAGAGAAACCACATATTGCCAAATAAATGAATGAAATCGGCATGAATAAACATTGCAACAAATATAGTCCATAGATTACTTAATGATAATATATAGTATGGTTTAAATCCAAGATTCCAAATTACTTCATCATAACTCTTAGCTCCTACTAATTGAGGATTAAAGTATAATGTGAGGAATATTATTATATTCAATGCTATGATCATGTAATTTACTATCGGTCTTCTTCTAATTATGTTTTCATCGCCAGCTGGTAGGAACAAACCTACCATCCTACCCCAGTTTTAGATATCTCTCTAACCCCATAGGCTTTCTTCCCAGCCTTAATAATGCTACTCCCTTTCTAGCAACAATACTTACATTATATATAGGTATACTATTTATTTTTGATTCAAGTACCCTAGATTTATGTGCATGACCGTGAATTACTGCATCGGGTTTAAACTTCTTGATCGCTTCCTCCATAGCCTTACTTCCAAGTTCAGGCCATATCATGCGGGGTTCGCCAATACACGTCTTAAAACCTATTGTATAGTGCGATACTACTATTACTATATCTGCCTTATTACGAGCTTCTTTTACCAACTTTCCTATGAGTTTTGGGAGTTCACGGTAGACCTTAGCTAACTCGGGTCTATGAGATCTTTGCCATGTAGTTAACCTATCTAATGCTCCTCTTGTTCCAATTATCGCTAACTTAGGTTTATTCTTAATCTCTACAATTACATATTCGTTGTCTATCCAATTTACATCAGGATACATCTTCTTAAACTTATCTTCAAGGCCTAGGTATTCCTCATTACCAAATATGGAATATATGGGTATATCCTTAAGGAATTTTCTTGTGTATTCTAGAACAGGTCTTAGTGCATCTACTCTACCCCTCTTAACCATATCTCCAACCCATAATATTAAATCTGGTTTTTCCTTAACCTTAGCAATAGATGATACGTATAAGTTTAGGTATTCCGGACTATGAACGTCAGCTGTAGCTAGAATAAGTACTTCACTCATGGATATGAACCCCCTATCCTTTTTCAGTTAATGAAGCTCTTACTCCAGGAATTTTTTTACATACTTCATCTATTATTCTACAAGCTCTTACTATCTCTATTGGTGTCGTGGACGAAATTCTAACTCTTACTATATGTTTTGGAATATATGGTACTCCAAGTCTTGGTTCTATACTTGGTACTGGGATAGTTATTTCAATTAGTGTTGTATCTGTTGCTAAAACTACACTACCACCAATATTTGATTTCTCTATACAAAGCTCATTTAGTTTATTTAATAGCTCCGTAATAACCTGCTTAATCCTAGCTACATCTTCAATTACTATGTCTATAACTACTGTAAATACCCTTAACACCACGTTTTACTCCTCAACTCTAAACATATATCCATAACTTTTAAGTTGAGATAAAAGCTCATTAATAAGGTCGGGATTAGGTACTTCAACTATGAGTTCTACTCTAGCCCATCCAGGTTCGAGCATTGGATCATATCTATTATGCATTACCTCGAGTATATTTACCCTAGCTTTAGCAAGAATCCCTAGAACTTCCTTTAATTGACCGGGCTTATCGGGTAACTCACCTTTTATTATCATTATTCTCTTCTCTCTAACAAGTTCTCTATTTACTATCCTTGAAAGTAGTGTTAAATCTATATTACCACCACTAATAATTACTACAACATTTTTATTCTCTACATTAATTTTGCCTGACAAAACAGCTGCTAATGCGGCTGCACCTGCTCCTTCAGCTAGTGTTTTACCTCTTTCCAACAACATGAATATTGCATGGGCTACTTCACTATCTGTTACCGTTATTATATCATCTACGCATTCAGATACTAATTGAAAGGTTAAGTTACCAGGTCTCTTAGTGACAAGCCCATCAGCTATAGTTGACCTGACAGGTATTTCAACTATTTTTCCTGCTTCAATAGACTTCTTCATTTTTGGTGCTGCTTCAGGTTCTACACCTATAATTTTAACAGAATCTCCAAGAAGATTCCTCATAACAGAAGCTATACCTGAAATTAAACCCCCACCACCTATAGGTACAACGACTATGTCGATATCCTTAAGGTCTTCTAATATTTCAACAGCTATTGATCCTTGACCAGCTATTACATCTAGGTCATCAAATGGATGTATGAATGTTGCACCTGTTTTTTCAGCAATTTCCAAGGCCTTTTTATATGCTTCATCATAAATAGATCCATGTAGGACAACGTTTGCCTCATAATTTTTTGTTGCTAATACCTTACTTGCTGGAGCTGTTATTGGCATAACTATAGTTGCAGGTATACCGTACTGACTAGCTGCAAAAGCAACTCCTTGAGCATGATTACCTGCAGATGCTGTAACAACACCCTTCTTTTTCTTATCTTCAGGAAGCTTGTATATCTTATAATATGCTCCTCGGACCTTAAAGGCGCCTGTTTTCTGTAAATTTTCAAGCTTTAAGTATATTCTTCCACCTGTTAGCCTGGAGAATGTTGTTGAGTAGTCAAGTGGCGTCTTATGTACTACACCTCTAAGAATTCGACTAGCTCTAAGAGCTTCAAGAAATACCTGCTCAAATAATCTAGACTTCAAGGGCCTTCCTCCATAGACTAATTTAATTCCCAAACTTTAATAAGTTAACCAAATGACTAAATATGTTAGGTAGGATATGATGATCCTTGATTCTATAGATAAGAAAATACTTGAAATGCTGGTAAAGGATGCACGTACACCATATAGCAAAATAGCTTATCAGTTAAAGGTTAGCGAATCTACGATATACCTTAGAGTTAAGAAGCTTATGGAGCATGGAATTTTAAAGGGATTCCATGCTGATATCGATAGAAGTAAAGTGGGTTTTAAGGTACTAGCATTCATCATGGTTAAGACCCTTCCTGGAAGATACGTTGAGGTTTTAAAGAAGATTAGTGAAATACCAAACGTGCTTGAAGTATATGAAATTACAGGTGAGTTTTCAGGTCTAGTTAAAGTTATTGCAAAAAATCAGGAAGAATTAGCATCAATCATCGACACCATCGGCAATGTTGAAGGAGTTAGTGATACTAATACTGTATTTGTTTTAAGAGTTATTAAGGAAGAAAAGAATGTACCTATATCACTGATATGATTGAGGTCAGCTTGAGAGCTCTCAATCATCTAAACTTCATACGGTTTGCTACTCTTCATCCCGTAACTTAATGTGGGGTTATCTCTTTATTAAGTTTAATACATGTTTAGCTACAGCTTTAGCAGGATTAATTCCGGTAGCATTCATTAAGCCACGCCATAGCGGAGCTGCGTTGGCTTCAAATACTATGTAACCTGATGGAGACTCAGCTATATCAATACCAGCATACTCTAACTTCAACGCCTTTACAACTTTAATAGCGATGTCTTCTAGATCCTTACTCACTTCTGCAGGTTCAGTTTTAGCACCTAAAGCTACATTAGTCTTCCACTGACCTGGAGGTGCTATTCGATAAGCTGCTGCCAAAACCCTTAAACCAACTGTGAACACTCTAATGTCCCTTCCAGGTTTCTCAACATATTTCTGAAGATATATGGGTTGATTTTGGCTTAACAACGTCCTTATAATCCTATAAGCTACGTCAGGATCATCGACCTTTATCGATCCCAAACCTAGGCTACCCATTAGGGGCTTAATAACTACGATCCTCCATTCTCTAACATACTTCATAGCTACACGGATGTCTTCAGTAATAATTGTCTCGGGTACAGGTATGCCTGCTTTTTTAAGTATTCTTATACTTGTATACTTGTCTCTTGCTATGAGTAAGCTCTTAGAAGGATTAATTACGAGTACACCCTCATCTTCGAGCTGTTGTAAAATACTTATTCTCTTTAATAGCTGTTCAGTTGATATTAAAAAGCCTAGGTTTCTAACAATAATTGCGTCGAGATCAATTAATCTACTTGCATATACTACTTTAATTTCTCGATCTCCAACAATTCCTGAAAGCTTTGAAGCTCTCATATAGTATACTCGAGCTCCAAGTTCTGTAAATGCCTCTATAAGCTGTCTCGATGTCCATGTAGGTTTCGGTGATTCATGTAGTATTGCTACGTTGACCACACTTATCCCTAAATGTCTTTATGTAATCAAAAAATATATTTCTTGGCATAAACGTGATTTAGAGGTTAGGTAAGTTGAATGACCTGCTAACAGCGCTAATAGCGTTGGCGGAAGTCATCTGTCTTCCATTCTTAAGTAGCTATTTGACTAGATATATTAGCAAATATAATCTAAAAAAAGGTATTAAGGGAAGAGATGTTCATAAACCATGGAAGCCCTATATACCTGAAGGTTGTGGTTTAACTATTTTAATATTAGCTTTAACTTCTCCGATACCTCTAGTACTAATTAAAGATATTGATCCATCAAAAATACTAGTATTTATATTAGTAGTAGGCTTTAATGGTACTACAGGCTTATTTGATGACCTATTCGTACTCCCTGCTAAGCTTAAGGTAATAATACCAGCAATTTCATCAATACCATTAATAGTATTTTCACAATATACTCCTAGACCAATACTACCATTTGTGGGGAGCTTAAGAATAACAATCGTATACCTAATCCTCCTTCCATTAGCTATCTCCATAGCCGTTAATGTCATGAATATGGCCGATACACATAATGGCATATTACCTTCAACAGCCCTATTAATAGCTATAACTCTGGCTACAGCATCTTTCTTAGCTTATTTAAAGGGATTGTGTGATTTAACGGGATTCATGCTTTCACTAATAACAATAGCAGTACTGATAGGATATGTTCCATATAACCTTTATCCAGCTAAAGTTTTTAATGGCGATGTAGGTAGCTTTACATTAGGATCAATACTTTCATTAATAGCCATATATTCTAGAACAGAAGTCTTATTAATAATAGCTTTAACCCCGCATATACTTAATGCATTAAATATATTGATAAGTATTGGAGGATTTAAGGAGAGAAGGGAGATTCAAAGAAGACCTGTTGTAGTACGAGATGATGGCTTTATCGAAGTAAATACTGATTTCAAGGCACCAATAACATTACCACATATAGTAGCACTTAATGGAAAAATTAAGGAAATAGAAATATATATTACATATGTTATCTTGACATTCATTTCGTGTATCGTAGGTTTAGTTTTCTACGTGTTAGCATTATTTACCTAGGTAAAGATTCAACTATAATATTTGAAAGAAATAATCCGTAAATCGGTGCTGTTAACGGGTCTGTTTTTAATCGAATATCCACTACCTTATATCCCCTAGCTCTAGCTTTAAATAATAGTTCATTAACTAAATGAGATTCCACGTCAGTTGAAAATACTATCAAACCTATACCTGGTTGACTATGTTCTTGAGCCAATTGTAATGCTAATGTAATGTTAATTACATTTGCGTCTAAACCCTTTAATCTTAGGTCATAGAATAGGCTATAAGCTGGAGGAAGCATTGTTGGTGTATAAGTTACTAGTATATTCTTTGTTGTATAGATAAGCCTTTCTACATCTTCTATTACTTCTTTATACTTATCGTACAGCTCTTGTGCTATGATACTAAAGTCTTTTACTTCGCTAATGAGCCTCTTAGCTCTGAGAGTTTTATGAAGGGTTATTGTACTTGTTATTGCTTTAGCTAGTAGTAAGCTCATGCATAGAGTATTATTCATGGCATTAAATATTACTATATTTTCACTCCTAATCCTAGACTTTACATTTTGATGTATTTCGGGTGAAAGTATGAGATAGTTTAATCCTAAACTTTCACCTATATCTCTTAGCCTTATAATATTATTGTCTTGACCTTCACCAAATACTCCTAGTACATCAGGTTTAAACTGCATATATGGAGCTACATGGTAAATGAACTCATCGATACTATACATGAATGTAGCTACTTCAGGTCTTAGTAATTTAAAATACCAATAAGCTATGCTTGAAGATATTATACCGCTTCCACCATAGACTAGTGCTATTCTTTGAGTATTTTTTATGAAGTCCTCTACCCTTGTCCTATATTCAGCAACTTGTTCTTCTATCTTCTTGAACTTGTCTATTAGCTCACTTATGTTCATAGCACTGCATACCTTAATGCTTCACAGCAACTGCAAAGTTCTTTTTCAGGTTCTTCAGGTAATTTAGGAATTATGTGGTATAGTAATCTCTTTGCTTTTTCAATGTTCTCTTTCATAACTCTTTCAACTTCATGAGCTGTTACAGGTCTTTCAGCCCATACATCGTAGTCTGTGATCATGGCTATAGTTGCATAACATAACTCAGCTTCACATGCAAGAACTACTTCAGGTACAAGAGTCATACCAATAATATCTGCCTTAAACACTTCTTTCCAGACCCTACTTTCAGCTCTAGTTGAAAATCTTGGTCCTTCAATACATATGTATGTTCCTCTAGGATGTATTGTTATATTAAGCTCCTTAGCTGCATCGATTATTATCCTTCTAAGATGCTCACAGAATGGATCAGCAACACTTACATGAGCAACTGTATGTCCATCAAAGAAGCTGTAGTCTCTCCTCTTAGTCATGTCGATGAACTGATCTGGGACAACGAAGTCTCCAGGTTTATAATCCATACGAAGACTACCAACAGCACTAACAGCAATAACCCATTTAACTCCAAGAGATTTAAGCGCCCATATGTTAGCTTTATAATTTATCTTATGTGGTGGAATTCTATGCCTTCTACCATGCCTAGGTAAGAATGCAACCCTCTTATCACCAACCTTACCTATAATAATCATATCACTAGGCTCCCCATATGGTGTATAGACCTTAATCTCCCTAGCTTCTTCAAAAATACCTGGATCATAAAGACCACTACCACCAATAATACCTACATCAGCTTTTTCACTTACCTTAACAAGCATATGTAACCCCAAACACTATAACCAAAACAAACTAAATAAGCCTTAACATAAATTACTTCCAATAAGCTTAAGCTTTAAAGACCCACACATCTTAGGAATATATGGTACGTGCGGGGGTGCCCGAGCCAGGACAAAGGGGTCGGGCTTAGGACCCGATGGCGTAGGCCTGCGTGGGTTCAAATCCCACCCCCCGCACCAAATTCCATAAACCTTAAACATGCTTTAGCGTGAATATCTATCAGGTTGTTATAAAAGTGGATTATCTTAGGGCCTATTTTGGATATTGTGAGTTGACTTAATATATCTCTGGTTTAGCCTCGGCAACTCTTGTCCATGGACCCTTTATTGTGTTGAATAGAACTAACATTATTGTGTAGATTATAGATGGCATCAGTATTAGGTGTAATCCTATATACTTGAACATGGTATTTATAAGCCATTTATCATAGAATTTACCTATGAGGTATAGGGGTAGTAGTCGAAGTAATGTTATAAAGATTAAGCCTACTACTATAGAGGCTAACCAAGGTCTTAAGTTAACTTTCTTTATGAGAATATCTAAAAGAACCCCTAAGAGTGCTCCTAAAAGCAACATGTTTATTATAGGACCTATAAGTAGTAGCCAATTCATTAACCCAGCTAGCCTTAGTGTTGTCGTTCTAGCAATATAGGTGGCTTCTTCCTCGGATAATCCTCCAGATACTAGTTGATGAAATGTTAACTCATAGATAAAGTCATTAAAGACATTGCTCATCTTAATGAATAGTACTATACCAGTAATAATGCCAGCTATTATCCCAGCTAGTATACTATACATTATGTATCTACTTTCAGTCATACCGTCGATTCACCTAGCATGCTCTATTAACGTATTAAGATAGCTGTAAGTTAAATGTTATAGGGCTTAGAGTGGATCCTACTATAATAATACCAATCATGATAGCTTTAATACCTTGCCTTATAGCTTTAATCATATTATGTAGAACTAGCTTCAACTATTGGCTGAGCGCTATTCTAGGTGGTTCAGGATGGTTTATTGCACTATTAATTAGAGCACCAATATTAGCATACTTCCAAAACCTTGGCTTTCATGGAATTGTCATGTCATCTATTATGGCTGGTGTTTTTGAAGAATCTATAAGGTATTTTATAACATGGTATAAGAACTTGAGGAAAATAGATCTACGTTCAAGTATATCCATAGGACTTGGATGGGGCTTAACTGAAGCAGTCATCATATATGCTCTACAAGTACCAGTAGCCTCTATAACTAGAGGTTATGAATGGACAGCTTTTATACCAGGTGCTATAGAAAGGAATATTGCCATAGTATTCCATTTAAGCATGACTCTTCTCTTATTAGTAGCCATAGTTAGAAGGTTTAAGTTATTGCTCTTAATTGCTATCTTCTTACATGTATTGTTAAATGTTGTCGGTGTATTTACTATGCTTATGTTGGGTAACCCGTGGATTACTGAATGTATTATAGCTTTACTGGTCTTAATGATGATAGTACCTATTATGATATATGTAAGGAAGAATATACCTTCATGAAATAAGCATAGTGCTTATTAGGTTTACTTAATAGTATAGTTATATGGTTGACGATGTTGAGTGATGAAATTATAATATCTACAACAGAAGACTTACCTGGATATAGAATTAAAAAGGTCTTAGGTATTGTAAGTGGAAGTGTTGTTCGTGCTAGGCATCTGGGACGAGACTTCTTAGCAGCTTTAAGAAATATAGCGGGTGGGGAAATTAAAGAATATACTGAACTTCTTGCTCAGGCTAGAGATGAAGCATTAAAGAGAATGATTGAAAAAGCGAAGAAAATGGGTGCAAACGCTGTTATAGGCGTAAGGTTTGCTACAACCACTATAATGTCTGGAGCATCAGAAATCTTAGCTTATGGTACTGCCGTTATCGTAGAACCTATCAAGTAGCTCTTTGCATCGTCTTAATATATTCCACTTTATGTGCTAATGTATCAAGTGTATCAAGGAATATCGATCTTATAATTATGTTTAATTATGGATTAAAGAATAGAGATACCTTAAGGTAATTACTAGGGGTGGTGTTTAATCTATGGTTAAGCCTAAATTTCATGGTGATATAGTACCTTTTGTAACCCCGTTTAATAGAGATTATTCAATAGACTTTGAAGCTGTTAGATGACTTGTAAGATACCAAGTTAGCCGTGGAGTTCATGGCGTATTTCCGTGTTCTACTACAGGAGAGTTCGCCCATTTAAGAGCTGAAGAATGTATCGAGTTAGTTAAAGCCGTCATAGAGGAAGCTAAGAATACAGTTAACATAATTCCTGGAATTAGTTATAATTGCACTAATCATTCAATTGAAATTGGAAGAAAGGTAATGGATTTAGGAGCTGTTGGTATAGTTATTACTCCTCCATTCTTCTTTAAAATTAGTAGAGATGAGCTTAGATAGCATTTCAGTAAAGTTGCTGAGAGAATAGAATTACCGATAATAATATACAATATCCCAGCTATGACAGGAATTAATATCCCTATTGAATTATATGCAGAACTTGCCAAAGAATATAGTAATATTATTGGTGCTAAGGTAACTTACGATAGCATAGCATATATAAGAAGATTAATTCATGAAGTTAAATCAATTAGAAAGGATTTTTCAGTATTGGTAGGCTTTGATGATTATCTACTACCTGCTTTAATGATGGGTGGTGATGGCGGTGTAATGGCTCTTGCTAATGTTGCACCTCAAATACATGTAGCAACATATAATGCTTGGGTTAAGGGAGATCTATATAAGGCTTATGAGGGGTTTAAGAAGATTTTGAAATTAGTACAAATATACGATATAGCAACTTCTATTCCGGCAGCTATTAAGGCTTCATTAGAAATCATAGGTGCACCTATTAAACCCTGCGTAAGGCCTCCATTAAGACCTGAATTACCTGAAATAAGGATGAAGATAGAGTCTATAATCAAGAGGCTAGACTTAAAGATAGTTTATTAATGTAGCAGTCAAAGCTACTTTATGAATAAAGTAATTTTTACTATAGCTACGAACTTGAGGTCAAGAAGAATTCAATTAAAGTAAAGCACCTTACTCTAACTAGGACTACTAATTTATCTATAGCACCGGGATGGTAGCTTATTATGCTAATTCAGCGCTACATACGTATGGAGATGAAAATTACAGCTCTTGAACTTATAGGAACAAGGATTATAGATTCTACAGGAAGGAGTATTGGAAAAATCTGTGATATTATAATAGATAAAGGAACTTACGGGTTGAAGTACTTTATAATAGCTAGAATATATATCAGCATACTAAAGAGCGGCTTCAATAGATACATAATACCGATAGAACACATCATACTCATGAGACAAAAACCTACTCTAAAAATCTCTATGAGCCTCCTAAATATGTTGAAAAAATCAAATAAATTTATACTTGATTTGGAAAGAAGGATGAAGATTCGAGACTTAATAGCTGCCACTCTATTTGCTCCTATCACAATACTGCTCCTGTGTATAGGGATAATAAATATAGGTACTATTTATGGTCAAGTAATGTTCTGGCTAGGATTAGCATTAATGATATGCACTCCTGCTCTCATACTAGAGACTCAATTTCTTCCAATACCTCAATATATATCATCTAGGTTTATTTACAGGAAGAAAATTTTCACACTTGACGGCACTTTAGTAGGTATTGCATCAGATGTAGAGGTAGACTTAAGGAGAATGAAAGCAACAAAGCTATTCATGGTTCCTCCAGCCCCTCACCACCTCCCAGAATGGCTTTCAGAAGTTTATTATCATAGAGGATCTATAGAGTTAAGCTTAGATAAAGTAAAGCATTTAGGGAGCGAAAAAGTAGTCTTAAATATAACTTGTAAAGACTTCAAGATCATACTTGAGGGTAAAAAAGAATTACCATAAGTTATATTTAGCCCCCATTTCTTCAACGAATTTCTTCGCCGCTAGGATCTCCTCATCAAGTCTATCCTTTATGTCAGGTCCTCCTACATCTATAGCGATATAGCCTTTGTAATTGAACTTCTTTAATCCTCCGAATACTGCTTCCCAATCTATTGTCCCTCTTCCTGGTGCCCAATGATAGTTGTCTCTACCATCATTATCAGAGACATGTACGTACACTATTTTTTCTCCAAGTTTTTCAATCGAGAGTGGTATGAGCTCTTTGGCAGCATGTAAGTGTCCTGTATCGAGTACTGCTCCAAAATTATCCATGTTTACTTCATCAATTAGTCTTAGCATAGCATCTGAATTACTTATTGTTTCGCCTATACGAGGTTCTATGGAGAATATTAATCCATATTCCTTAGCTATAGAAGCGCATTTCCTCATTACATCAACAAGCATTTTCCAAAAGCTTCTCCAGGAAAACTCTAAGGGTATTTTTACTCTATATCTCTCACCAAATACTATTGCTGTAGAATATGGTCTAGCACCAATAAACTCTACTGGTGGTGTAAATGTATCTGTTTGAATCATTGGAGATTCGAAGTAGGTAGCTAGTTCAGCTGTTCTTCTAATGAATTCTAAACCCTTTTCACGTATTTTTTCATCAGGTGAAATTATTTCTGGAAAGATACCTGCAAAGTTTATTACTTTTAACCCCTTACTTTCTATGAACTCCTTTAATGCTTTCTTGTTTTCTTCAATTTCCCGAAGATTGTTTTCCTTATATACTTCAAGTTCTATGGCCTTAAAGCCTAATCTTACTGCATCATCTATGGCTTTATATATATCCTTGAGTGATGGTGGATAACCATACTTAGTTATAGCGTAAAGCCATGCTAAGTTAATTCTGGGTTCGCCCATATTTTTATCACCTAGATAAGCTTAATTCTACTCCTATATTTTTCAATCCATTTCTTGTTAAACTCGTCTCCTCCAGGAATATTTGCACTCATCCATACAGGAGGAGTTATGCCTTCCTTTAATAATATTTCAACAGTTCTAGCAACTAGGGCATTTAAGACGAAGGATATTAGAATAGTCGATATAGGTGCTACTTTCTGTGGAAATCCTTCTATATCTACAACAGCGTCTCCAAAGGGCATTTTACAATCTATAACTATATCAGCAAGTTCATAGAGGTTCTTTTTAGACGGATGTCTTGCTGGATGATCTGGTGGAATTTTCTTAGAAAATTCAGGTGATGTGATGGCTATTACTATTAATCCACGTCTCTTAGCTTCAAGTGCTGCATCTATAGTACATGAATTTATTCCGTAGGCATTAACTATTATAATGGGATCCCCTTTCTTCATATCATACAATTTCATAACTTTTGAACAATATTCAGGTATTCTCTCTATGATTGTAGATCTAGGTCCACCATAGCTAAGCATTATACCTGGATCTAGTATAGGATTTATGGGGACTAATCCACCTGCTCTGTAGAAGAGCTCTTCAGCACCCATATGAGAATGCCCGCCTGTTCCAAAGACATGGATTAACCTATCCTCCTTTATTGCATTAGCTAGTATGCGAGCAGCCTTCTCTATATTTTCTTTCTCTTCCTTGTAGATCTTGTTAATGAAGTGTAAGACATTATTATAGTATTTATCTATGGCATCCATTAAGTAACCACCTCAAGAACACCTCTAACATTTGGTTCCTATTTACTTTTTCCTCAAAACGTGAGATTAATTGAGTAAAATAGTAATTAGGAAAAAAAGCTTTGGTTTTACCAAGGCATAACTCTGATTATCCTCTGTACCGACTCACTAAGCTTAGTACCACTTGCTGTTTCAATACTAGTAGCTCCAGGCTTAGGTCTAGCTAACGAGAATGTTATTAGTATTATTGTAGATATTGCTATTCCCAGCCATGCTGGTAAGTGTATTGAGTATAAAGTTCCTGGAGGTGTTAACTTGAATAGATATGCGAATCTTAATCCTCCACCTACTATGCCTCCTACTAGCATGCCCCAGAATGCTCCTTCAGCTGATGCGCCTTTCCAGAACACTGACGCAACAAATGGTGGTATGGCTGCTACGGTGAAGTATAGGAATGTTATTAGTACTGGAATTATTGCTCTAATCCATAGACCTGAAACCATAGCTATAATTGCTAAGATTATTGTAACTAATCTAGCAAGGTTCAGTAATTGTCTATCTGTTAATGTAGGCTTAAATGGTCTTATCAGGTCATGGACTATTAGTGATGCTGGGGCGTTTAAATACGTATCTGCCGACGACATTGTTACGGCTATTAATGCAGCAGCTAGGATACCCGCTACTACTGGTGGTAGTAATGCTATTGAAAGCCTGATTACTGCTTCATCTGCTGCTTTAAGTCCAGGTAGCTTATATGCTGCAAAGGACCCTAGTAAGCCTCCTAGATATGCTGCAATGAGATATGATATAGCGCCAAAGAGTGGAGCCATAAATACTACTTTCTTAGCTCTTGCAGATGAAATTCTTTGTATTACATAGTTGAATGGTAAGTCAGCACACCAGAGTATGAATAATGTTATAAAGAATAATGCTCCATCCAATCCTAAGGTGCTCCAGTGTTCTGGGGGTAGAGCTGTCTTTATAGTATCTAAGCCTATTGTTGCATGAGCTACACATGCTAACGTTATTACTCCTACGAATATTATTATGAATTGGAAGACGTCTGTATATGCTACGCCATAAATTCCTGCTGCAGCAGTATAGATTATGACGATCAGTGCACCTATTAGTAGAGCTATTTCAAATGATAAACCCGTCATGACGCTAAGTATTCTTGCTGTAGCTACTAACTGACCAGCAATTAATCCTACGAAGCCCAAGACGTTTAGTATCGCTATCATATAGCCTGATTTTCTATCATAACGTTGTATAAACCATTCAGTTATAGTCCATGGCTTAGCCATCCATATTGGAATGGCTAATAGTAGTGCCCACAGTAAGAACCTTGGTACAGCTGCTGATGCATAATAAACAGCTCTATAAGCTTCCTTATATCCTAGCCCTGGAACACCCATAACAGTTACGCCGCCCCATTGTGTCGCAATAACTGTACCCATTAGTATGAATAAGTTGAACTGTCCTGCAGCAATTATGAAGTCTCTATAGGTTTTAATTCTCCTCGAGGCTATGAATCCAATTATTAATAGTATTACGAAGTATATAATTACAACGGGTAGAATCTCCCATTGAGCTTCCATGGTTATTCACCTATATACTTTTTATAATACCAAGTACCTACGAAGTATATTATCGCTATCATTATTATTAAGAACAGCAAGTCAAGACCTGGATGTATATAAACCATCGTTACAAATCCTATAAGCATTATTAGAGATATAACAAGCATTATTAGAGCAGCAACGCCAACCGCCTGCTTTGGTAAATAATATTTTTCTTCTTTAGACTCCATAATGAGCACCTTAAGAAGAGTACTACAGTTTACTCTTTGACTTTTAAATTCTTTTTCGAAAAATATAAATCTTTCGTTATAATAGTTAAGTATGGTAGTAATCAGCTGATTAAATAAAAGGTATTACCAGAGTTATACCCTAGTACCTTTAATTGCATCAACTCCAACAATACTTTCTCTCCCTTTATTAATGAACTTTATTATCCATAAAGGTTTATATATCATACCTATAGGCTTAACCTCTTCTCTCAGAACTTCGAAACCAAATTTAGATAGTTTGAGTTTGAACTTAAATGCTATTCTACTAGCTTCTTCCATAGCTTTATTAATTGATATGGATTCCTTTATGATCTGATTATTTTCTACAAAAATCCTATCTACCCTATCTTCATCGAATTTCTCAAACTCAAAGCCTAGACCTGTTATCATATCAATGGCTATGTAGAACGTTATGTTTTCAATAATGGCATCTTTAATTTTCTTTTTTCTTATCGATGCTTCATACTTAAAGATCATAAAAGGCTTGTACATGAGGTTAGTTTCGGTGACTTGCCCTTTTTCTCTCCTAAGGAATGGCTTCTTTCTAGCTATCTTTATAGCTTCCTCCTTATCTATTTTAGGCTTAAAGCATAGTATTTCAACCTGGTTTTTAGTACATGATTTTTGATTCAAGGCTTTCTAGCCGAAGGAGCTGGTGCAATACTAGAGTCTTCCATTACTACTATACGAGGCTCTCTACCCAATATGCTTTTATATTCATTAACAACATCTCTAACATCATCCACTTTTATTAAGCCTAATTTTTCACATTCCTTATCAGTAAGCCCTTCAGTAATTATATATAATCTTATCTTTCTCCTAGCCTTAGCCATAACTAATGCTATGGAAGCTGCAATAAGATCATTGACTTTATTCTCCCTTATCCTTTCCTCTATTTCCCTTGGACTTAAACGTCCAAGGTTTAATAATTCATCCTTATGTAAGGATACTGATGAAACTCCTTCAGGGAGTTTAGCTACTAATATAGCAGCACCTCCCTTTCTAAGAAATAAGTAAGCTCCTAAGTACCCCTTACCAGCTTGCCAATAATCAACATCATATGGATACGCAGAAATTAATGCTATATCAGCTTGGGGAGCTATAGGTCTGTATATTTTCTCAGCTATTTCTACACCAGCTCTATGTGCGTCGATTACGTCACCTATAACTACATCTACTACTTCTTTAAGAGCATTTTGAATTGTATTAACAATTAATTTAAGACCACTTTTTAATGCTATTTCATCAAATTCCCTACGTACAGGATTATCCCTAATACCATAAATTTCCTCTATATCATATAATGCACTATGAAAATGTACTAATCCAACAGTTCTAGCTCCACTGACACCAGGCATTATAATCTTACTACCACCAGACCATCCTGCAGCTGGATGTGGAACTATATTACCAATACCTATTTTGATGTCAGCTTCATAGTAGTGTTTATTAATCCATATGGGTATCCCGCTGGAAGTTTCACCTATATAAACTAGTTGATTTTTATCCCAAGCATCATGTTGCAATACCTTAATTCTTTCAAGTAGTCCCTTACCAAATTTTCTCTCTAATTCATTTCTACTCATTTTTCTATGAGATCCAAGAGCTACGAGAACCTTAATTCTATCTTCCTTTATACCTAGTGAATTTAGTGTATCTATAATAATAGGTATAATTGTTTTAGTTGGCGTAGGGCGTGTTATATCATCTGACACCAATACTACTTCAAGGTCAGTATTTTTCCCCTTAACTAAATCTGTAAATGATATCTTTATTGAATTATTTAAGGCCTTTAAAACAAGCTTTTCTATTGGACAAGGAGGAGGTACGTATGCTGGCTTTAAAACAGCTATAATATTTAATTCACTTGTATTAATTATGTATTCTTCAGATCCATAGTAAAGCTTGATATACTTTTTCATCATAGTATTAACCTTGATAGATTTATAGTTCTATCTTTTTGCTCTTATACACTATTCTTCCTTCAACGATAGTTAACAATACATTAAGATCTCTATCCAGAACAACTATATCTGCATCCTTTCCTATGGTAAGACTACCCTTTCTATGATCTATTCTTAGAATTTTAGCTGGATTTATTGTAGCTAGTTTAATGGAATCTCGTAATGTTAAACCAACGTCGTTTACGAGGAATTTTAACATAGTGTTCATTTTTGCTACACTACCTGCAAAAGCAGTTCTATCAGGAAGCCATGCTACTCCTTCTTCAACTATAGCTTCTATGGGTCCTAACTTATATCTTCCTGGAGGAAGACCTGCAGCTCTCATTGCATCAGTTACTATAGCTACTTTATCAAATCCTTTATTCTTTAGTATAAGTCTTATTAATTCAGATGGTAGATGCTTTCCGTCAGCTATCATTTCTACGGTTAGTTCATCTATTAGAAATGCTGCTTCAACAATACCTGGGTATCTATAAGCTCTAATTCTTCTAACTAATGAGGTTGCAGAATATATGTGTGTTACATGAGTATAACCTGCCTCAATAGCTTGTAAGACCTCATAAATTGTAGCATTTGAGTGGCCTATCGACATTAACACTCCTCGTGAGCTCATAATTCTTCCGAGTTCGAGACCCCCTTCTATCTCTGGAGCAGCAGTTATTCTCTTAACAACATCTATATGATTTAGTATTTCATTTATTTCTTCTTTAGTTGGACTACGAATATATCTTTCGTCATGAGCTCCTTTCTGCTCAACTGAAAGATACGGACCTTCTAAATGAATTCCTAGGATTTTAGCTCCTTGAACTCCTCTTTCCATAGCCTTCCTAACAGCCTCTATAGCCTTAATCATATCCTCTAATGGAGCTGATACAGTAGATGGTAACATAGCTGTTGTACCTCCTTCAGCATGAGTTCTGGAAATAGTGTTTAGTGCTTCATAGCTAGAATCCATGGTATCGGCTCCTCCACCACCGTGGACATGAATGTCAATGAATCCAGGAGCTACTATGTTACCCTTAACGTCTATTCTTTGCGCATTCTTTGGAATCTTTACATGACCGATTCTTCCAATATCTACTATTCTTCCATTCTTTACCACAATAACTCCATTACTTATTTCCCTAAAAGGTGTAATTATATATCCGTTTTCAAGAACTAGAGCCTCCATGAATATAACCCTATAAAATATTCTTCTATACAAAAATATAAGTCTAGCTTATGTGGTGATTATTCACTATTGCATGTCTTAAGTACCTTGATAGACTGCATAACTTAAAAATTGCTTATAAGGAAGCTCAGCAAATGTAGTTAATCTATTTTCAAGTTATCGTAATGTGGCGTGATTATTTTAAAATTAAAGTTTTAAACTTTAATGGGAAAGTATCAAGTGAAATGCTTGGTTCCAAGATATTAGGAATTCCTATGTCTGATTTTACTGGTAAAAAAGTTGGACATATTTGTGATTTAATTTTAGATGATGTGAATTATAAGTTGAAGTTTATTGTGATCTCGAAAACATATATTTCATTACTAAATGTAGGTTTCTTTAGAAAGATAATTCCCGTAGAATATGTCTCTGTAATAGGTAGGAACTTCATAATGAGGCTAACTTTAGAGCATCTAAAACTTGTACATTTCACTTCTTTGAAGTTTAAGTCTTTGGATATAATAGATAAAATGTTATTGAAGAAGGATATACCTGCTATGCTAATCTTAACTTTCCCCTTAATACTAATTATAATCGGCATATTATGTAGGCCGACTATATATGGCGGATTAGCGTTTTTCTTCGGAGGAATTCTCTCTGTATACATGCCTTTACTCATACCTGAAATTCAGTACGTAAGATTGCCTGGATTATCCTTAAGGTACATTTATAAGTTAAACGTATATGATTCTCATGAAATATTGATAGGTATGGGGGGAGGATTTATACTTGGATATTCAAAATAGAAAAGCAAAAGCTTTAGTAGTAAAGCCTCCAGATAGACCCGTAAAGTTTAAAGAGCAAATTAATAAGTTATATGGGAAGAAGAAGCATATAGCTATAAGTATGAACCCAGTACAAGTAATAAGGGATAACTCGGTAATCTTAAAGACGAGCTTTCATGAATTACATAAGATAATACATAGAGCTCAGACATCTGGTATAAGTTCTTAATAGTTCTTCTCGAGAAGTCATAATTCTAACAGCATATTCGCAGTTGAGCTATATTCGCCTGAAGTCCTAATATTTTAATTTATTAATATATTAATATATGTATAAGTACATAATCCTTAAAATGAATAGGAGAGCTAGGTACTTTACAGCTAAGGTATTTAATCATTCTTTAGGGGGTTTAAATGATTCATGCTTTTGAGCCTCCCATAATCTATGTTCATGGTGGTGCAGGTAGATGGAAGGTAGATGATAAAGTAAAGAAACATGCCTTAGAGCACCTTTCTGAAGCATCTGAAATAGGATATCAAGCAATGATTAGGGGTAATGCTATTGACGGCGTAGTAGAAGCGATAAAATATCTTGAAGACAGTGGATTATTCAATGCTGGTATTGGTAGCGCTTTAACTATTAAGGGATGTATTGAAATGGATGCTGGATTAATGGATGGTAGAAGTTTAAGGGCAGGTGCTGTAGCATGTATCTCCAAGGTCAAGAACCCTATATCACTTGCAAGAATCGTGCTTGAGAGAACTGATCACATACTGCTTATAGGTAATGGTGCTGAGGAGTTAGCTAAGATATTTAACCTAGAGAGACGAAGTGGAATTCCACAACATATAATTGAAAGGTATAAGAAATTAATTAATAAGATAGAGGAAGTGAAGTATTGGAGGAAGCTTAAAGAATTACTGCCAGCATTAGGTATTGAAGTTCATGGAACTGTTGGTGCCATTGCCCTAGATTCCGAAGGTAATGTTGCAGCTGCTTCAAGTACTGGTGGTGTATGGCTTAAATTACCTGGTAGAGTAGGTGATACTCCAATAGTTGGTGCTGGATTTTATGCTGATAATAGGTTTGGGGCAGCTACAGCTACAGGACTCGGTGAGTACATTACATTATATGGATTATCAAGAAAAGTCGTTGAATATATGGGTCAAGGATTAAAGCCCTTAGATGCTTCGACTAAGGCTATTAATGAATTAACGAAATTGTTTGGCTATGTAAGTGTAGGGGTAATAGCACTAGACACTAAAGGCAACATAGGTTCAGCTTTTAATACAAATGCTATGCCTAGAGCTGTTAAAGCCAAGGACTTGCAAAAACCTATAACTGTGTTCTCTAAGGAAAAGAAGATATAACTAGCTACACCTCCTATCTATTTATCACCTAAATTATTTAAGTAAAGAAGGTCTAACTGACTTTTATATAGATGATGTGAGAATAAGTTACTAGTGATAGTCTTGGCAATTAATGCTAGTATAAAGTACTGTGATGTATTGATAATAGGTGGAGGTTTAGCTGCGTTAAGAGCTGCAATTGAAGCAAAAAAAGAAAAGTTAATGAAGTTTTAATCTTATGTAGGAATATATGCGGTAAGAGTGGCTCTACATTAATATCTGAAGGAGTTTTTGCTACCGCATTAAAGGGTGATGATAGTCCTCAAAAACACTATGAAGATACTATTAAAGCAGGTTTTGAATTAAATATTAAGAAATTAGCTAGGATTTTAACACGTGAAGCTCCGAAAAGGATTTTAGAACTAGAGGAATTTGGTGTTTCCTTAGAAAAGGTAAATAATGAACTCTTTATATTTCAGAGCCCAGGTCATTCAAAACCCCGCTCAGTTAAAGTGAAGTTCAGAACTTCAATACTTAAAGGACCATATATAATCCATCCTCTCAGGTTATACTGTAAACGTCTTGGAGTTAAAATATATGATTTTCATGAAGTAATAAAGCTTATTTCAATAAATGATGAGGTTTATGGATGTATAGCTATTAATAAATTAAATAATGAAATCATAGTATTCATATCTAAAGCAACTATACTTGCCACTGGAGGTTTAGGTTACATATATAAGTTAACTGATAATACTAGTGATATCACTGGTAGTGGTTACGCCTTAGCCTATGAGGTAGGCGCTAAATTAATTGATATGGAGTTCGTCCAATTCTATCCCTTATACATGCTTAAACCTATAAGCGGAATATTGGTACCAACATCGGTACTATGCTATGGAGCTAAACTTATTAACAGACTAGGTGAGAGGTTTATGCATAAATACGATGCTATAGGAAGGGAATGTACTACAAGAGATATTCTATCTAGGGTCATATTTAATGAAGTTATTGAAGGTAGAGGAGTAAATGAGGGCATATATGTAGATTTAAGCAATATGGATAGTATGTACATGAATATAGTTAACTATCTCTTATCTCTTCCTCGGCTAAAGAATGTAGATTTAAGAAAATGTAGAATCCTAGTTTCACCGGTAACTCATTTCATGGTTGGTGGCGTTCTAATCGACGAACAATGTGAAACAAGTGTTAGGAATCTCTATGCATGTGGAGAAGTTGTTGGTGGTGTTCATGGTGCTAGTAGGTTAGCTGGTAATGCATTAAGTAAAGCAGTAGTTTTTGGTGCAAGAGCAGGCTATTATGCAGCACTAAAAGCTAAGGAAGCCCGTACACCAAAAATAACAATGACTGAAATAAATGAAGCATTAGAGGAATTCAAGCTAGATGACCATGATTATAGAGTAGAGGCCTTAAATGCAATCCTGAAAGAGCTTAGAGAATATATGTGGAGTAATGTAGGTATAGTTAGAAGTGAAGAAAGCTTAAGAAATATGTTAAGCTATATTAATGGAGTCTGGGACGAATTAGAGCTAATTAAAGTATCTAACTTAAAGAATTTAATAAAACTCATTAAATTAAAGCACATGGTCAAAGTTGCTGAAATAATAACAAAATCTGCACTTCTAAGAGGAGAAAGTAGAGGTGTTCATTACAGGATAGATTACCCTAATATCGATAACTCTTGGTTAAAGCACATAATAGTAGATAAAAATGAAATAAGTATAAAATCTATTGATTAACGAGTTAATGTTAAGGTTTAATTAGAAGCCCTGAGTCTTCCTTGTAAAGCTCTTGATATAGCTGATGCGGTTAAATGAGCTATTCTAAGAGGTTCTGGAGTTCTTGAATGAACTTGTGTTGATAATATTACATTTAATGCTCTATTAAGGCTAAGCCCCTTAACATAAATTCTTAATGGTCCTTTAGGAGTTTCTACCTTTGTTGATACTGAATATACATCATATAGAATGTTATATCTATAGTTCCAATCTTTGAAGTGCTTTTTTAATGCATACTCTATTTTATCTAATTCTAAATCATACATGAATACGACTATGATCGGTACTCTAAGCATAGAATATAGTTTATTCACATCTATTACTGAAAATCCTGCATAAGTTATTCCATCAAGTAATAGTATAGATTCTGCTTCTATATCCCTTGATTCTTCAAGACACTTACTACAGGTCTCATATGCTTCAAGAGTTACTTCAGGTTGATCTACGTAGACCTCAGTAATATTAATTAGACGTGGAACAACGTGGCCTGGATTAGGATTTAATGTTAAGACACATGATACAATAGTTTTACCCTTCATTCCCTTAAAACTATAAGGAAAATATCCATCATCAAATCCTAATACTTTCAACAATCTTACCAATCCTAATATCGTTCTTTAAAGTTTGTAATACTATTTCTGATTTTATTAATGGTTTAACAACTTTAGTCTTACCGTATCTCCCCCTACTAACAACTTTAGATTCAATAATTCCTAAAGCATCTAACTCATTTATTATATCTGAAACCCTCCTCCTCGTAACTTGTTCAACTTTTACAGCTTTACATAACTTAACGTATTCTCCGTAAACTTCACCTGTAGTTGTATATCCTTTACTTGAAGTAGCATATATTGATAGTAATACTAATTTTGCATGGAGAGGCATGGTATATACTAGTTCTTTAACTCTATCTCTTTCAATTTCTTCTCTAGCTCTATAGACATGTTCTGTAGTTACTTTACTTGAACCTTCTCTTTCAGCTATTTCACCTGCAATTCTTAATAAGTCTAAAGCCCTACGAGCATCTCCATGCTCTCTAGCAGCTAGTGCTGCGCAAAGCTCTATAACACCTTCACTGAGGACCCCTGCATTAAATGCCTTTTCAGCTCTTTTCTTTAGAATGTCTTTAAGCTGCTCAGCATTATATGGTGGAAATACTATTTCTACTTCACCAAGACTACTCCTAATTCTACTATCAAGTGTTTCGATAAGATTTACATCGTTTGTTATACCGATGATGGAGACTTTAATCGATGGTAGCATTTCACCTATTCTAACTATACGATATAGTACGTCATCACCATACTTTTTGACAATATAGTCGACTTCATCTAAGACTACTAAGAAGGAGGTATAGTTTTCTTTTAGTCCTCTAATAAACCTTCTAAAGACTTCAGCTGTTGATAGTCCTGTAAACGGTACTTTAACACCAATACTTTCAGCTAAATCCGCAAAAACTCTATAAGGTGTATCACTTTGACGGCAATTAACATAGGAGTAACCAAATCTTAATTTAAGGTCCATAGCCTTGCTATGAAGTTTCTTAACAACAAATTTTGTAACAACAGTCTTACCTGTACCGGTTAGACCATAAATAAAGACGTTACTGCCTCTTTCACCACGAAGGATTGGCGCTAGTGCTGAAGCAAGTCTAGAAATTTGTTCTTCTCTATGAGGTAATTCGTCGGGAATGTATTCGGGTCTTAGTAATTCCCTATTAACGAATATTTTAGATTCCAAAAATCTCTCAAACACACCATTGACTATATCTGACATACCATAGATCACCACATGGTAATGAATAACTCTATTAATCTCTAGTGAATACTAGCCTAAAACAAATACGCTAAAATAGTAGATATACTTTCATAACCTACATAATCTACTTATAGAATTTCAATGTCACCCAAGTAATACCGTTAAGAGTAGTACCGTAGCTATCCTACAATACCTCAACCTTTTATCCTTTTAACATAAATAATAATACACCTAGTAAGTACTATTGAGTTACTGGAAGCATAGCGGTAGATGATTATGACTTTTAATATAAGTGACTGGCTAATCAGAATTAGGAGATTTACCTTCATAGAGAAATGGCTTATTTTAGGAACTTTAGTTGGTGCTTTATCAGCTATTTTAGCCTTGTTCTTCTATGTACTATTAATACTTGTAACAGGGGTTTCTGCGTGGACTTTGGGGGCTATTGATAATCCTCTTAGTTGGAATAGCATTGATTTCTCTATAGCTGCATTAAATGCTAAAAATAAGTTCCTAATAGTAACGATAGTTATTTTAGGAGCATTATTAAGTGGGTTAATTGTTTATAGATTTGAACCTACAGCCGAAGGCCCTGGAGCTGACGCAGCTATAAGAGCATATCATAGGGGAATTAAGTTTTCTAGTAAAATACCCGTGGTAAAGGCTATAGCTTCAGCTCTACTCATAGGTTGTGGTGGTAGTGCAGGTGTTCAAGGACCTAGCCTTCAAATAGGTGCTGGTATAGGTTCTCTACTCTCTAAATTCCTAAGGTTAAGTATTGAAGAACGTAGACTTGCTATAGTTGCTGGTATGGCTGGTGCCCTATCAGCTATCTTTAGAAGCCCTATAGGCTCAGCACTTTTCGCTATAGAAGTCCTATATAGGAAAGATGTTGAGACAGAAGCTCTTGTACCCGCAATTATATCATCCATAGTAGCCTATACTATATCTAGCTGTATTATTGGTATTGAAAGACCTTTTCCTAGTATAGAAGTTGACCTAAGAACATTATTTAATCCTTATTCTTTAATAGCTTACGTAATTCTAGGACTTTTTACGGCTTGTTTAGCATTCTTTTATATTCATACATATAATGGCGTAAAGAGCTTTTTCTTAAAGCTTGAAAAAAGATACCTAATTGGAAGGAAATGGTTAAAGCCGGTCATAGGAGCTAGTATAGTTGGATGTATAGGATTCTTTATGCCATTAACTCTTGGTAGTGGAAGCACTTTAGTAGCTGAGTATATTCTAAGCCCCGTGAAGGAGGGCTTTATAGGTTTTGAGGTTTTAGGTTTTGAGCTAATAGCTTCTATATTTATATTGATAGTGTTAAAGGTGATTGTAACAGCTTTTTCTATTGGTAGTGGTGGTAGTGGTGGACTTTTTGCTCCAGCTATATACATAGGTGCTTTATCAGGATTTCTTTTCGGCAAACTCATAGGTTCTAAAATAACCACTTTACCTTCCCACATTTTTGCATATATAGGTATGGCAAGCTTATTTGGAGCAGCTACTAAAACTCCTCTAGCAACATCATTTATCGTTGCTGAGATGAGTGGTAATTATGCTTTAATTATACCAGCGCTATTTACATCCTTACTGGCTAGTGAAATTACAGGTAATATGACTATTTATGAAGCACAAATACCTAGAAGAATACAACCAATGCTAGCTAAACTCAGTACCTTATTAGAAATTGTCAAAAAGCATTTAGACATAGCATCACTAAAGGTATTAGACTTCATTAATGAAAGCTATGAAGTAGCTAACTGGAATATCAAATGTTCACAAGCATTAGAAATCATGGCTAGAAATAGGCAAAGATTTATCCCTGTAATCGACGATCAAGGTAAGATTAGAGGCGCAATAGACGTTACGGTGATAAGGAAAGCTCTTGAACTAGGTAAAGACACCCCATTACTATACCTTGAGATGACTAATTCACCAATAGTATTAGCAGATGAAACTTTACACGACGTTATAGAGAAAATGATACATCAGGGTGTTGATTACGCCATAGTTGTAGACGACGAAGAGAAATATCTTGGTGTAGTACTAGTAGAAGACATAGCTATCGCATTAGCTACATATATAACAAAAACAACGTAAGCATGTAGTAGAATGAAGATCATCTTTAACTAATAAACTAAATGAATTAAATCCCTCAGAACCTCTCGGATGCTATCCGAGCGCTAGATCATATCAACATTCAAGGAGTTTATGTTAAATGCGATTATGAGATACAGAAACCATAAGCTATGGAGTATTCAAAGTAGATGAAGTCATTATACTAATACTCGAGATGGTTAATAGAGTAGTGGTATCAAAACCAAGAGCAAGATTGTAGAATATATAAGATAAACTAGGTCCAGAAGCGAAGAGAATACATATTTGTCATTAAAAAGGAGCTAGGAAATACTAGGCAATTAAATAAATTATAGCCGCTACATGTTTTGATTGTTCAACTATGTTAACTAATGGAATTTTAACCGAAGTTTATTTAAATAGATATTTATGCTAAAGCTTTAAACCCTTGTAGTAACAGTATCAATGCTGGTGGGCCGGTAGCTCAGCCTGGAAGAGCGCTCGGTTGGCATCCGAGAGGTCCCG
>CAYXRT010000020.1:0-31237 GCA_964467535.1 uncultured Desulfurococcales archaeon | reverse complement strand
TTTCCAAGAGATATGAGAAAATATATGAAGGAAATAGAACTTTCAATTCTATTTATTAGATTCATAAGGCTTGGAGTCTTCGTACCATCCCTAATAATGCTTGGTGACTTTCAATTCTATTTATTAGATTCCCATAGATAACTTCATATCAACATTACCACCCAATTATCGTGACTTTCAATTCTATTTATTAGATTCCATGACAAGATTACAGCTAAAGGAACTGGAAAAGAAGTTCACGGAAACTTTCAATTCTATTTATTAGATTCCTCTCTTAAGATCTTCCTTAAGCCTAACGGTAGGTTCAATCTTTCAATTCTATTTATTAGATTCCGCTGAATTATTTGTACCAATTGACATTGAAGTTGAAAGTGAAAAACCTTTCAATTCTATTTATTAGATTCCCGACCAGTTATAAACTGCTTTCAGGTCAATAGCTACTTCAGTTCCTTTCAATTCTATTTATTAGATTCTTACCCATGTTTATCACCTATAGGTTTTTTGAACAAATAAATATCCTTTCAATTCTATTTATTAGATTCGTTCTGGATTAATGTAGGATTTGGTAAAGTTATTGCGAATACTTTCAATTCTATTTATTAGATTCCTAAAACTCGTGCTTTCTCTATTTGAAACATTTAAAACGAAATTCCTTTCAATTCTATTTATTAGATTCATCGTAATCGTATCACAATGGGGAGCATTTAATGAGTATTGCCTTTCAATTCTATTTATTAGATTCCTTAGGGGTATGATAGCTACAAAAAAGGATATTGATAGTATTGTATTACCTTTCAATTCTATTTATTAGATTCTCATAACTTTCAAAATTGAAGAGGAATTACTTGAAGCATTAGACATGTATATTCCTTTCAATTCTATTTATTAGATTCATAGTTTAGGTTACTGTGTATAACCTTGGTGAACCAGGTGGAGCCTTTCAATTCTATTTATTAGATTCTAACACTATGAAGGCTATGACTATTATTAATGGTATTGAAATCTCTTTCAATTCTATTTATTAGATTCTTAATGTTTATGTTATGGTTGAAGAACATGATAAGATTATTACTTTCAATTCTATTTATTAGATTCCTATAATAGGGTTGTAAATGATCTACTAGATAGTGTAAAGAATAATCTTTCAATTCTATTTATTAGATTCTTTAAGAGTGCCTGATGCTAATCAATGGCTTTACCTTGTTACTTTCAATTCTATTTATTAGATTCCCCTAACTCTCTTGACTTAGTGAAATAGCTTAGCAATAGATAGCTTTCAATTCTATTTATTAGATTCTTCTTAGAGAAGCGTTAAAGCCGCCTGTTAAGTTCTTTCGCTTAATCTTTCAATTCTATTTATTAGATTCCTTGAACGCCTTGATCAACTTACAAGAATCAATAATAGCTTTCAATTCTATTTATTAGATTCCCCGACAACAGTCTAATCATAAAACTAAAAGTTCCTAGAGCTTTCAATTCTATTTATTAGATTCAAAACAATAACTGCTAACTCACCAGTTGAAAAGGTAGTACTTTCAATTCTATTTATTAGATTCACCTAATGGGTAGAGCAAGACCGCCAACATCTGTGTACCTTTCAATTCTATTTATTAGATTCCAAGTGATGGAAGGATTCTCAGGGTTTACCTTGATACAGGTGAACTTTCAATTCTATTTATTAGATTCCTCAGAGATGAATGATATTGCTAAGAAGCTTGGTGTAAATGACTTTCAATTCTATTTATTAGATTCGCTATTGTATTTTCGCCTATATCTGAGCGTGTAAGTGTTGAGTCTTTCAATTCTATTTATTAGATTCACAAGTCGTCATAATAGAATGGCGTTTCAAGAAGCTTGAAATCCCACTTTCAATTCTATTTATTAGATTCGTGGAATCTGATTCTCTTAAAGTCTTCTTTGATTATACTTTCAATTCTATTTATTAGATTCTCAGCCCACATGAGTGTGTTTATTATTATTAAGATAATCTTTCAATTCTATTTATTAGATTCCACCCTAATACCCTTTAAATAACTTAATGTGATTTGATGGAAATGCCCTTTCAATTCTATTTATTAGATTCAACATCATAGCAGGTATGAGGTTCAGCGATGGTGTTGGGATGTCTTTCAATTCTATTTATTAGATTCAAGACAAACTAATTGACGCTGAATACGTTAAGCTACCAATACACTTTCAATTCTATTTATTAGATTCGCTGTCTTCTCAATATATACAAGGTCTGGGTTAAATAATCTTTCAATTCTATTTATTAGATTCTTTGTTAGGAATTTTGCTAGGAATAGGGTTAGGTAGTTTCTTTCAATTCTATTTATTAGATTCTCCATCAGCTACTTCAGTTCAAGAGGACCTGCCTGCTATGAGTTGCTTTCAATTCTATTTATTAGATTCTGAGTCTTGGGTTTTATGGTTGATGTCCATTGAATGTTCATTTCTATTTCGTGCTAAACTAAATGAATTCTAATATTTAAGTTTTGCTGTTTAAGGAGGTTTAGTAATACTCTTTGTTTATGTATTTGGAGCTGTATTTGTTACATGTGATGAGTGTCACCTTGGGTTATGGTGATGTTTTATTTATCCCACTTAGTTCTATCCATTAGCAATGTTCATTTAACTCATATAGCGTTAGGTTTTTAAAGGGTTTATATATCATCACCATAAGTTAAGGTGACCCCCTAAGTAATACTTTTATTGTATTAAGAAGACATCTATATAATATGTTTATTTATAAGTTACTTTATAGGAAAGTTATGTAGGAGGTTGGTATGTGTTGAATGTCCTTATATGAACTTATTTCTCTATAGTAAGATTTATTTCATGTTTATGGAAGGCTATTAGTTGCATCTAGAATTCTATATGTCTGGAGGTTTAGTTTCCTTGGTTAAGAAGGTACTTGTCTGGAATGCAGGTAATATACTTCAATATGAACCAGTCAACTATAGGTTTAATTCATTAACTATAAATACGTTTCTAGCACCTGCAGCACTCTATGCAATTAATAATTATGATATTTGCATATGTCTTGTCCCATCAACTCTATTTACTAGAGATCATGTAGAAAACTATAAGCTAGTTCTTAAAGCTAAAGCAGGATATAAGAATCTACAATTAATATATAGGGGTAAAAATCAAACAAAGCATGATGAATATGTATGTAGTCTTGTAGATAAAATACGAGGATACCTAATACCTCATGGTGGTATAGCTAAAGCACTAGACGTCACTATTCAAGATGATAAAGTTATAGTTGATGAAAAACATATCCAATATAACTATGACTTTAACATTATGCTTAACGCAATATACTCCGCCTTATGCAGTGAAATAGAGCAAGTAGTTAGAGAAGATAATGTTGAAGTTCATATAGATTTAACTCATGGATCAAATATTATGGTATTAGCATTAATGATTTCATCACAAATACTTGCTGAATCTAAGGGAATAGAAGTTAAACTATATTCAGCACCAATACTTTCAAGACCTCAACCCAATACCCAAGTAGATTTTATCGATATAACTGAAGCATCATACATTACTAGGAAAATATTATCAGGAATTAGTGCATGGAGTAAACTAGATGAAAGACTTCTACCAATAAGTGAAGTTAGAAGTGTTGGTAGAAAACTAGGACCATTATTTAGAGAAACATATTCAAATGTTACATCAATAGCTGAAAAGTCGAGAGATATACTATGGTATATTAGAAGTGGACAAATACCCCTCATACACTCAAAGATCAACAACCTAGATGAACACCTAATGGCTGCTAAAAATAGCTTAAATAAAATAATAAATCAAATATACATAAACCAAGAAAACGTACTTCAAATACAAAGCGATAGGCCATGGATTCCCATATCGGATTCAATAATAACACAAACAAGTATTCTCCTAGATAAGATAAGAGGTGAAATACCTCTTGAAACAACAATTAAAACATTAAAAGTATGTAGTAGTGAAGTTGAATACTATGACAAAGTTATTGGCGTACTAAGAGAACTAATAATATTATTAATAGCTAGAAGGCTATATACAAATAAAATCAAAACTATAGAACCTGGAAGAAATCTATGGAATGAACTAGATAACATTTTAACCTCCATTGCAAGAAAGGAACTTGATAAAGTAGATAAATGGTTTTTAGAAATGTTAAGTGAAATAGGATTAGCCATAGATGACCTAAAAATATTTGATACATTGAAAAAGAAGAGGAACATGTTAATGCATGGAACATTAACAAAAGAGACTCGTGCTATAGTAGATTTAGAAACAGGTAAGGTAGTAAATGTTTCACCAATATCTAGAGATGAACTAAGACGTTTATGTCAAGAAGCATTAAACCTAGTCAATAAACTATTATAACTAAACATATGTAATTTACCCCCATAGGAAAACAACATAATTTTCTTTACCCATAGTATAATCATGAAATCAACATAATTATATCACTATGAGACTACATAGTACACTAAGTCTTCTTAAGAAACCCACTATGTTTCTTGATATTTAATGAATTTAAGTACTTAGCATATAGTCTTAGGTTTAGAGGGAGATATAGTTGGATTGTAGTTTTAAGGTAAATATTGCAGGAGTCGAAGTGTGCTTTTCTGATAGGGTTTATGAAGTACATGTACTAAGTGAATGGATTAATAAATCTAAACTATATCCCATAGCAGTATATGGACCTGAAGGCTGTGGTAAAACAACGTTATTTAAGTATTTTACGAGGAGGATGAGAGAGGAGGGATATACAAGTATATATGTTAATGCTCTTGGAGTTAGAGGTAGGTGAAGTAATTGAATTTCATAAACCTAGGATTATAGATAAAGTAGTTTACTAGCTCATTAAAGAATTTAATTTACCCCTAGGTACTATAGTAAGTAGGTTTATTACGTACATTATCGGTAGAGTTCATGAAATAATAGGTATTAGGAAGGGACTTATAGTTGTTTTAGATGATGTATATAAGGCTATTGGTTTAGGTGAAGCTGATAAATATACTAAAATGCTATATGAATGGATTACGTGGAATTTACCAGAATTAAATGTAAGGAAATTCCTAGTAGTTTTAACAACTAGTGAGGGGGTTTCAAAGAGGGAGTTATTAAGGCATACCTATGTACATGTATATATGTTATGGAATATTCCTAAGGTGGCTTCTATGAGCTACTAGATCAGTTAAACCCGCCAATAAATTATGAACTATTATGGAAGTTAACTGGTGGTAATCCAAGAATTCTTGTTGAATTAGCTGAATTAGGATGGAATATAAGTAAACTTATAGAAATCTATAAAGAGAAAGTAGGAAAACTCCTAACAATACATGAAATACCACTAGAAGCTGTAAAAGAGCTAGCAAAGAATCCAGACTCAAATCCTCGACTTGCACTTAAACTTGAAGACATAGGGTTAATGATACAATTAATGAAGAAGCTCGTTTTAGGTGAAGAAGTTAAGGAAGACCCTGAACTTGGTATTGGAAGTGAATGGGCATGGCAAATACCAATATATAAGAATATCATACAAGGTGCTAGCATTAACTAATTTAAACACTATTTAAACTACAATATCTCATTACTTCTACCATATAGCATTAATAATTCATGAATATTTCCGTGAGTGCGTCATTAATGTTGTTTTCATGGTAAGGTTTAGAAGGGTTTATTAGCATTTATTGTATTTGGAGGCTAAATATGGGTAAGTTGAAGGAGTATATGGAGCAGTGGTTAAGAGAGGGGTTAAGGGATTTCGATTTAGCTAAAAGGTTTAGAAGAGAAAGATTATATCATGTATCTACATTTTATGCTCAGCAAGCTGCTGAAAAAGCCTTGAAAGCACTATATTATGTTGGTAGAAAAATTCACCCTAAGACTCATGACCTTGAAAAATTATTTGAAATGCTACCATCTGAAGTCATAGTTGAAAAACCGAACTTTACATTGAGAGAATTAAGAATTCTTACTGACTATTATGAAAAATCAAGGTATCCTAATGCTGTTAGAGGACTTCCATCTGAGAAAATAGGTATTGAGGATGCTGATGAAGCTATTATGATAGCTGAAAAGATAATTAATTGGGTTTTAAAGGTAAAGGATAAGGTAAATATTGAGGATCCTGATGAAAAGGCTATTAAAGTAGCTAAACAAGTTGTTACGCTACTTAAGGACCATGGATTAAAGGTAGAAAAGGCCTATGTTTTTGGTAGCAGAGTTCGTGGTGACTGGCATGAACTTAGTGATCTAGATATAGTAATAGTATCAAATGATTTTAAAGGACTAAGTGATACTGACAGATTAAAGCTAGTACTAAAAGTAATTGATAATAAACGATTAGGAGGATATAGGATAAACTTCTTCCTATATACAATAGATGAATTCAATAATGCTTTAAGTGGAGGAAGCATTGCCTTAGTAGATGCATCCAAATACTGGATAGACATCCTTAAATAACACAGTATACTTAGTACTCCAAGTTGATAATCCAAGTTAATTCTCTGGCTAGAACAATATTCCCGTATATAACCTGTTTCTACTGGAATAACATTTACATTGAGCTTCCTAGTCTAACTACATAGCTTCTTATCAAATGTTACTATAGAAGCTTTTTCTCCAAGAATCTATCATTATACCTGAATAATAGGGGATTTTCATAATAATATTATTTCTAATGCTTTTTGCATGACTACTTAAGATGGACCCTACAAAAGATTTCTCATTATTATATACTATACTATGAGTTCATAGCATTTATTTACTTAACTAATCCATTAATAATCCATAAGGACATGTAGTTAATAGACCTAGTAACCATATACATTCTTTAACCTTGTATTACAGAATTAAGAATAAATATGTAATACGATTATAGTATTATGTGGTAATAGACTAATGAGCGTTATAGTATCATTTAGAATACCAAGAGAATTAAAGAAGAAGATGGATAGGTTTAAAGGGACCATAAACTGGAGTGAGGAACTAAGGAAATTCATTGAAAAACGAATCGAGGAACTTGAACAGCAAAAAGTAATAGAAGAACTCGAGGAAACTATAAAGAGAATTCCCCTAATTCCTAAAGGGATAGCAACTAGATACATAAGGGAAGACCGTGATAGTTATTGATGCTTCATCACTTACAAAATACGTACTTCATGAAGAAAACTGGGAGGAAGTAGGCTTATACATTAAAGAAAGAAGACCACTTTATTCCGTAGAGCATATATTAAAGGAGGTAGGAAATGCTATATGGAAGCATTGTTATTTAAAAAGAATCATAGATGAGAACACTGCAATTAAACTATACCAAGTACTATTAAAACTCATGGAGGTAAAAGTGGTTATCCTAGAACCAGAAGAAATATACCTGCAAGAAGCATTACAAATAGCATTAAATCAAGGAATAACACTCTATGACTCACTCTATTTAGTACAAGCACAAAAATATGGTGAACTACTTACAAGCGATAAAAAACAAGCTGAGATAGCGGTTAAGCTAGGTATAAAGGTACACTTCATAGCATAATAGCCATCCCAACTGAATCCCTACCTCTTATGATAAACCTTATACCAACTAAAGTACGTAGGAAATTCAATATCAAGGATAGAGTAATTATTAGAGTTGAAGATAGTGAAATTAAACCATACCAGCTATATCTCTAAAATTTGAAATTGATAGAGAAAAGATGAAGAAAGTTGCTATTGAAATATCTAAGGAGAAACTTAAGGAAGTAAACATGGAAAATGAATACGTTATTGATATATGTGAACTATTCAGCAATTCGCTTAAAAGAGCAGTTAATACCATGTAAAAAAGTAAAACACTAAGGATAAAAGTATAATGATATAGCTATCATTGCTACTAAATAATGGAATTTTCTTCAGATATCTCTCTTAGCTGGGGCCATAAAAGCAAAAATATTATCGTATTATTTACTCAATACTCAAAGTACATTATATCAAAGACTTTATAAATTTCACGAAAGCTTTCTCTTAGTACACTTTCAATTCTATTTATTAGATTCTGAGCCTTAAGCCTTATGGTTGACGGACTTGACATCTGCAATTTTATTACATGATATCTGATGATACTACTATTATTTAAATTTTCTAGTTTATATTAAATTCAGTAATACTCTTTAGTTATGCTCGTGGTCTCACCTTCACTCCCGGGATGGTTTTCATCTTGGGCTTTGGTGATGTCCAATTTATCCCACTTAATTCTATCATGTGCTAGTTTGTAGTTGCTATTATCTTATTCTCGACTTGAGCGCTTTTCTGATCTCATTATATATTTGATTTAGGCGATTAAGGTCGTAACCTAATGCTATGCATGTTTTCAACAATTTCCGATCTTGTTCTTGAAGTGCTTTAATTAGGGATTTTGGGTCTACTATTTTAAGTATTGTTACATTTCCTTCGAGACCACTATGGGCTTGAAAATGATTGAACTTAGGCTTACTTATAGGCTCTTGCCTTGGTACATACAGGTACTTTATATATGTGTTATTAAGTTCTTCTAGATCTGTTCCCTTTCTTATTTTTTCTTTAATTTTCTCTATAATGTCTTCTAGGTCTCTTCCAATTATTCTATCTTTAAGCATGTACCTTTCACGACATAAGATTTTTACTATATGTTCTAACTCCTCTATTGTTACCTCCCCTTTCTCTCTATACGTATTAATTATATCTTCAAATACTTGAGATGCTAGACATGTTAATATGTAAGCTAGGCTTAACTCGTATACCTTCATAAACCTATGTAAATCTATATTTGATTCAACTATGAGTTCATTTGTTTTTCCATGAACTTTAACGCCATCTTGATAATATTCATGAAGTTTATTTAATGTCTTTTCAGCGTGCTTCCATACAAGTAAGGGTGAAAATTCTTCGGCGTAATATTCTGCTAACGTCTTTATATATTCTGAAAGACTATGTATTATTGTTAGGGGATAAACAGAGGATATTGAGGCAAGTATTGTATTAACATGTTCTACTAATTTGAGAGGATAATCTACGGTGCGCCTGATGCCTGAAAATACATCCCTTTCGCTGGGAGCCTTGTAACATGTATAGTCTGGAAGAATGTCATATTCAAGTATTTTATGTATTTTTAACTTAGGTGGTGTATCACCAAGTTCTCTTGTGGGATAAGGCTCAGAGTTGAATATAATGAGCTTGACTTCTTCAATAAATACTGCAATGCTTTTAGCAATATCGTAGATTGTTGAGAGTGTTAATGAAGGATGATAGTTTAATCCATGGCTTAAATCTATGTAAAAGTATATACTTCTAGGTTTCTTGCTTAAAATACTCAATACTATGTTAGTAAGTTTGATTGCTAATATTGATAAATATTCAGCTAGATTTCTCTTAAACGTGGCTTTATATACCTCATGGTTTTTATCAATAAATCTGCCTGCACCTGGAAGCACGATAATATCTACATCAGTGATACCAATATCCTTGAGCTGTTCCATAATAGGTTTAACGGTTTTAACAATGATCTCTCTTTCCGGGTAAATATTTTACATAATGTTGAGGGGAGTTCAGTTTATCCTTAATACCTTCTTCTACAAGCTCTATGAGCTCTCTGTAAGAATGAATTTCTTTATCCTTAAACTCCTTTAATATGCTTGGAATTAGGGTATCTTGTACAAGAAGTATAATTTTATTGAGGGATTTTTGCTCTTTTACAATTAGGTATGAAGTTGCAGTAATTGTAGATATTGATTCAACAAGATCTTCATCGCTAGATGTAGTGTATTGCGCTAAATTCCATTGATAAGGATTTCCCCAGCAGCTAACTAGAATCCCGAACCTCACTTTTATCACCATGTTTAAAAATTCTATGAATTTCCCGTAATGCTCTGTGAGTTAATTTTAATGGTATATATTCTAGTGATTGAATAGCAAGAATTCCATCAAATACCTCATTTTCAAAGGGTAAGTTAAGCATATCAGCTAGTAGTACTTTTACTCTTAGTGAATTTTATAAAGATGGTGGTGGCTAAAAGGGAAGGTGTTCAGGTTAAGTTCCTAGTTGGTGATGCTAGGAAAATAGATAAAGTTGTTGGTAATGAATGTTTTGATGTAATTCTATATTATTGGTCGTCAGTTCTAGGATACTATGATGAAGATGTTGATTATGAAATCCTAGTAAGGTGTGGGAAAATAGTTAAAGATCGTGGAAGGTTAATGATATTACAGCATATTAATAGGGATTACCTTGCACTAGCATTTAGTATTCGTAGGGTACTTGAAGATAGTCAAGATCTTGGAGACTACATTATAGTTGAAACTTCTAGATTTGACCTATTACCCTCTAGGTTTATATCTACATGGAGTCTCTACAAGAAAGAGCGTAACATTCTAACACTTATTGATAGGTTAGAGACTTTGCAAAGGGTCTACCCCCTCCATGAACTAGTAAAAATAGCTAATAAAACAGGTTGGATGTTCGAGAAAGTATATGCTAGTTTAAGAACATTAGAAGAATTTACTAAACCCACACATCACATGACATATAACTTAGTATTCAAACCATCTTAATAAGGCTATGAAGAACCATTAAATCCATTCTCAGGGAAAGGTTTATGGCGTTGATTTTCTATTCTCTTTAATTACTTTGAATACTGCTGTAAATACTGTAGCGCCTACTAAAGAGAATGTTAGTGCCATTAACATTGATTCGTGTAGCGTCCTAGACCCCAATATTATGGAATATATTAATATGTATATAGGGATGCTTAATGCTAGAAACGCTATGAGGTAAATAAACCATATCTTTAATAAAATGTGTAGCAGTCTTATAGACACTTGTAATGAACCCCTTACCTTAAGCTATACCCCTAGTCTTATAACATGCTTAACATTTATAGTGCTTTTGTTGTAGTGGTATATGGTCAAGTTAATACTATTAACTTACTTTACCGCTTAATCTCTATGTTCTATGAGGTTATGGTATTGATTCAAGTGGTGTTAATGGTGTTGAAGGTATGTAGTTGTTATAGTAGTTCTCTTAATAGGTGTTTATAGGCCGGTATTTGCCATGCATAGTACTTACCAATACCTAGTTCAAGGTCTTGAACTAAATCAATGCCCGAAATCGTTGAAGTAAACTTGTATATGAAGAGATTTTCTTCAACTAGTATATTGTAGAGTTTCATCATATTCTTTGAAGCCTCCTCATATACCATATCTGGGTTTTCTATGACGAGCTTTAACTCATTGACTAAGTTTTCTGAACGTATAATCGTAATGAACTTTATGAGAATTTTCTTTAAATCCTTTAACCATAAATCTATATTCCATCCATAACTATATGCTATTTCGATAACAGCTCTAGGATTACCTCCCGTAAAATACCATATCTTATCAGCTATTCTGTTGTTTGACGGATTTAATTCGTTTATAAGCTCGTTGAACCCATTTCTAGGTAAGTTCCAAATAAGTTTAACTTTAGCATATCTATGCCTTAGAATTAAATCTAAACTCTTACCCTCACTAGTTGTAGCAATGATAAGTATGCTTCTTGGACTATATCTTTCATATAGCTTTTTAATTAACTCATAAAGCCATTTAACATACCATTCAACTTGGCCTAGACCTATAGCTCTAGTAACATCATCAACTATTACAGTTAATGGCTTATTACTTATACTCACCTTTTTAGCAACTTCTTCAACTATGAACGTAATCCTATCAGCAAGGTATACACCTAAAGAACCAGAAATACCCGATAAAGCTTTCCTTAAAAATTCTCTAAGCTCGGTAATGAATGGACTTACTATTAATGCTCTCTCGGGATCCTTCCTCTCCAATGCGTCAATATAAATTGCTACTCCATTAACCTTCTTCATAAATTCTTTAAGTAGTCTTGTCTTACCGCAACCCTCGGGACCATAAAGATAAATAGGTAAAATACTTCCATGAATAGCCAGCTCTTTAAGCTTCCTAAGCTCATTAACTCTATCAACAAATTTAGGTTCAATAAACCTCACTACTAGACCCCACTACTAAGTACCCTATTAATTTAAGGATTAAGAGTACTTAATAAACTAAGCACCTAGACCAACTACGTGGATTGTAATCTCCCTCACTATTTCAGAGGAGGAAGTTAAGGTGAGAACCTCCCTAGTGAATTCTTTACGGTCTCTGGAGGCTTCTCCTGACCTCTCTGAAGACACTCCCTTTATCTTTCTGCTAGGCGATACTTTAATGATGATAGAAGCACAACTTCATGTAAGGATTTATATTAAACTAGATAGACATGCTTTAACATTAGCTAGCGCCTGGACTTCAATCAATATTGTTGTTTTACGCGAATAAGAAGCTACTTTGAAATCCAAGCACAAGCACTAACAAAATATCAATTCTTATCGTTGTTTTATTTAACCGTTGACTTTGGTATAAAGAAATCTGGTGAAATAACTCACTCTCAATTCTTATTGTTGTTTTATAGCTAATGAATCTATCTAATATTATTGGTTTATGTTTTAAATATTTTAATAGTCTTTAATCTAGGCTTTATGAAGCTATTTTCTAGTATCAGTTCCTTTCAATATCTCTCTGCTCTTAGGGTTATGTTCTTTAGCATTGCTTCTGATATTTTATAAATTATTCTCTTTATAGGATTTGTCCTAAAGCTCTACGAGGGAGGTTTTTAATGGTTTATAAGCATCTAAGGCTTATTTTTTCTATGACAATTCTGTTTATTGTTTTTGTTTCAGTAAATTTATGTACTTTTAACATACTTTGAGAGATGTAGAATATGGTTCTCTGTACGTTATAGGGGTATAGTGAGCTCATGAAACAACAATAAGAATTGAAAAGCTAAACTATCAAATTGCTTTTGGATTTTGAGAATTCTATCCCTTACGTTATAAAATAACAATAAGAATCGAGAGGTTATGTGATAATAGTAAATGTGATTTAGTGTTCTTACTAACCCTGAAAACAATAGTAAGAATTGGGAGGTTTGTGTTGGGTTTATTTTTCTACTTATTGGTTTATTTATTCGGGGGTATGGGTTTGCTTTTAAATGCTTTTTAGATTCTGGTGTTATTGCTGGTCTTGTTCGCAGGTTATTATTTAGTTCGCCTAGGACTTTATGCAGACTTAATGTTTGGGTTAGTGGTAAGGGTAGTTGTATTTTACCTCTACTTACTGGTAAGGTTGTTAGATCTTTTTACTTAAGGGTAATCCTAAGCTTGCAAACAATTTTTGAGGGTGGTATTAAGCCTAGGCCTATTAGAGCTACTACGTTATTTAATCGTAGTGGTAGGTTTTTATGGAAGAAGCGTGGTGATGAAGGGGTTATTTGTGTTGATGGGTAGTGGGGGTTTAATGTTGTTATGTATTTGTTGGTTTAAGTTAAAGTGCTTTAATGAAGTTACTTGTAATTTTGTAGCTAAGGTTGTGGAGGATTTAGGTATTGTTAGGTTTTTGAAATGTGAAGATGATGTTTATAGTGTTGTGATTTCTTGTAGGGTAGATAATTTGCATGACATTATATTACGTTTTATTAAAGAGTTGGGAAGTTCATGCTATGTTAGTGAGGTTGATGTTTTTAGAGTTAATGATTTGTGTTGGTATAAGGTTGTTCGTGGAGGAGTTTATGTAGGTTTTAACAGAGTTAAGTGCATTAGAGGTGATGTTAGGGAAATCCGTGTTATGGTGAAGGTTAAGGAGTTGAGTAAGTTAAGTTTAGTAGTCAGAATACTTGATCCAAGCTTTATCATCCAAAGGGCTAGAGATTTATATGGTGTTGATGTAAGTTCTATTATTGGTAGTTTAAATGTTAAGACTTGTAGAATTAATTTTGATCTTAATAGGAGATTAGCTACATTAATTTTTGATTGTAGAAAGGCAAGTGAATGTACTAGGATTTTAAGGTATGTGAACTTAGCTAATATGGTTGGATTAGAGAATCCTATTTGTAATGAATATTTCGGTATTGAATGTATTAGTTAAAAAGAAGGAAAGTAGGTAGCGTTTATTCCTTCTTTAGGAATGTTATGTATTCATTAATGCTTATTTTATTTCCATACTCCCATGGATTTACTAGCATGTTTAGGCATTTATCTATGTTCTTTTCCTCTAAACATACTTTTTCATAATCTACATATACAACGTTTGATTTTTCAGTATCTAGTTCTAGATACCCTAGTCCTATACTCTTCATACCTCCTATGCTTATTCCTAGGTTCTTTATGTATTCGAGTAGTGATGCTAGTATAAGTGCTTCACTTGAGCCTGGTTTAACATTTGTAACTATAATGTTTAACTCTATTGACGGTATGTAGGTTTTTTCTATGCTAAATAATCTTCCCTTAGCTTGCATTTGGCTTTTCCTATCAACACTTACTCTAGTATATGGATGTAATTTATAGTTACTAATTAATACATCTCTGATTATTATTTTTGATCTTAGTCCTATGGAGCCCCATAGTCTACAAATAGGACATAGAAGTGCTAATAGTGTTTCAATTTTCTTTAACATTTCATCAGGGGGTTTACCGCTCTTTATCTGCTTGACCACTTCCCCTATTTCATCTTCTGGTATGAATTGTTTTAATAGATCTTCGTCTTGTACAATTTCTTTTGCTATGTCTATAACCCCTAAATGTCTAATTATATCTTCTTCAGGTTCATAGTGCGCCTCTACGAGTTTTCTTTCGTAGCCGTTGAAGGCGTTTATTGATGCTTTTACTATTGATTCGCTTATTCTCCTTAATACACCTCTTATACTTGATTCGGGTATGTATACGTACTCTTTATTATCTATTGATTTTATTTTAATTGTTGGTGAATAGAATTCCTTAGCTCCAGTGCCTATGTGTAGAGGTTCTTTAGGAGTAAGTTTTAGCGTTATTAATGCTCTATTGCTTAGCCTCTTGTATTCTTCCATGAAGTTTTTTATTATTTGGTTTATTGGCTTAGATTTCAAGTTTATTTCACCTCTAAGATATAAGGGTCTTTTTTGAATGGATATACTATGTTAAATCCCTGGCTTATAGGTCCTAATCCTAGGAGTAGTAGCGATATGAGTGCTTGATGTAGTTGATTAGTTGTTGGTGGTGTTTTAGTTATTCTAGTAAATATTATTGAGCCTTGTGGTAGTCCTTTTATTGTTAATTTTGGTGTATTTGTTGCTATAGACCATCCCCTATACTCTCTAGCACCATGCTTAGATTCAAGTATTCCTACTACCTGCATTTTTAGGCCTAGATTTAGTTTATCGCTTACTTCGTCTCCTGTCTTTAGCGGTCTTGGTAATGGATCTAGTACTGATGTTATTGATAGTGTTTCCAGTGCTATTATCTTATCATTTACATTTATTTCATTTATTCCTACTTGATCTATCAGATCTTCTATGGGATACTCTATTAGCTTAAGCCTTATCATTCCAAGACCTCTACTTGTAGCCTTCCCTATTCTCGCATTAACATAGCCTATTGATTCTAATTGTTTGAGTATCTTGTATATTGTTGATTCTTTAGGGCATGATATATGTGATTTGAATTTTAATCCGCGCTCAATATATTCATAAGCATATAATGCTCCTGGTACTGTACCTCCCCAATCCTTAACTTCAATACTTATATGTGTTTTAGGTAGTATTCTTATCCTTTCTTCATCTTCCATTAAAATCCATGTTTTCTCTTGCTTAATTATTGGAAAACCACTACAATCCTCTAAATCTGCTGGATGTACTTCTAATTCCCTTGCAATGTCTATGATGCTCCTATCTAAGACCTCCTTAACCATTTCTGAAAAGTTTACTTGCTTTAAGGTTAATTCTTTAATTATCTTACCTACGTCGATACTAATTACATATTTTCTCTTCATTTTCTTAGATTTAACTTTTGGTCTAAGGCATAAAGCATGTGCTATTCCTAGATCTTTAATATACTTATAATTGAAATCTATGGTTGTTAATGCTGGTGTTGTATTAAATAGCTCCTTATTTACTATGCTATAAGCTTCATTAACTCTTAATAATCCTTCACTAATTGAAGTAGTCATTATCGATCCTTGAATTACAGAACCTGGTATATAATATCTTAATGATCTATATAGGAATCCCCTATATCCCTCTGTTACTGTTATAAGTATTGGGCTTAAGCTTTCTAGTTCAATTTTAAATGTTTTAAGCTCCAAGTAATTCACCTTAAGGATAAGTTGTTATATATAAATGAAATGTACTTATCTTCTAGGAGATTACTTGGCTCTATACCTATTATCTTTATGTCTATTAATGACTTTCTACCTAGATACCTATACCTTAAATCTGATAGTGAGAATAGTATTAGCCTCATTGCCTCAAGTGCTTTATCTTCTCCTAAGAGTTTTTCATATATGTGTATTTCTCCGTAAAGGGATGTTTCTACTGGTATTCTTTCCTCCGTAAAGAGTGCTCTTTTTGCTGCTGTAAGGCTTTTATCATCTATTCTTACGTGTGGTACAGTCATTGTTGGTATTTTTAGTATATTATTTATTAGTATATGAATTCCCTTCTTAAATGCCTCCTTAGCTATATCGGTGCTGCTTAATGGTATTGCATCTGTTAATGTTAGTGGTGTATAGCTTGTACCACGATCTCCAAATACTTCTTTGATGATGTTAGGGTCTTTTACTGCACCTATTTGCTTTAGTATTGGTAGGAGTTGTGAAGCTGTTTTTCTTAAAGCTCCCTTAATTGATGTTGATGGAATGCATGGTACTTCTACTTCACCTATCCTACACTTATATGTTAAGTTATCTGCTTCAAGACCTTTCTTACCAGTACCCCATAGTCCTGGAGTTTTAATTACTATTATGTAGGAGATCTTCATATTATTCCTCCCATAAGTATTTTTGAGAATACGTATATGTCATAAAGAGGTGGAAGCATGTCGGCTTCTATGTAGATTTCTGCCATGTCCTTAATTATCTCAGCTTTTGCTTTTTCAATAGCTTCTATTTCTCTAGACCTAGCTCTTTCTCTGGCTAGGTATGTAAGAACGGTTAGTTTTACGTCTTTGATGTTTTGTGTAGGGCTTAGGCTTGCTATATTATTTAATTGCATAGCTAATGTTCTTAAATGCCTTAACTTTTCCCTATTCTCTTCAACGCCTTTTCTAATACTTAATGCTATTTCTATGAAGTTTTCAAGAAGGTCTTTTACCTTACCGTTACCTCTATGTATTATCCTTATAAGGTCGTTAATTACTCCATAACCTAGCTTATATATGTGAGTTGTCTTATCTGGTAATGTTAAGGCGTAGGGTTGTAATGTTAAATGCTTATCCTTATACGTTTTTAATATGTATTCTATATCTGATGGAAATAGTTGTTGCTCGCTATGCAGGAATGATATCATTGCTATTATATTGCTTAGGATGTCTTCGTATTCTTCTTTTAATTTTCTTGATAAGCTTTTTGATTTCTTTAGTAGAGATGTTGATGCATCTAATAGTGCCCATATGTTATGCTTTGGCTTTCCAATGGCTATTCCTATAGATAATTGTGATTCTCCTCCCAGAGTAAACCAATACCAGTAGGCTATGTATAGTGCTGCCGGTAATGCTATATAGCTTGGCCATATAGCCAGAAAGTCATCTCCGCCAGCATACATGATACCCGTATAAACTCTCTTTAATGTTTCTACATCGTCTTTTATCTTCTCTAGTAGTTCACCTATGCCTTTCTTTAATCCAAGGTCTATTCTAATACTACGTTCCATGGCATCAGTTAATGATAGAGCTGTTGCCATGAACCTGCCCATAAAGTTTCCATCAGCTTTTACTATTGCTACTTCTCCTCCAACACCTTCAATCCACCTTTCGTGACCTGAGAACCATTGAATGAGTTTATCCATTACGCTCTCTATCTTTGAAAGTTCTTCATTAACTTCACTATACCCATATGCTTTTAATCTTTTTAATCTTGTCTCTATGTATAAGGATTTACCCATTTCCCTTATTTTTTCGCATTCCTTGCAGGCTAGTATATTGGTACCGCGTATTCTTATTACTGCGGGATTTATTCTACATAGCTCACAGTTAACCGTAATACCTAATTTTATTGTAGGTGATGGGCTAAGACTTATCTTCTTTTTCGTACTAAGTATTGTAACTAGTTTATACATTGATGTAGGCCAGTCGATGTATAGATCTTCTACTGCAATAGTAAATCCTATGTCTATATATTCTGATAATATCCTGTTCTTGCAGTTCTTTATGAATTCTTCAATCCTACTTAGTTCTTCTTTGGCCTTTCTCGGGATTACTGCTACTACAAAACCTCCACCAGCGTAGATTATGTTCTCTGGCGGTAGATTCAATGATTCTCTAAGTGCCCTAGGAACGATATATGTTGTGAATAAGTCTATGATTATACTTGAGGCTGTTAACATCCTTATATTTTCTCTACTAATGAATCTTTGAATCCCCTTTACATCTATTGAAATTAAAGCTGTATCGCTAATTACCTGGTCCCTTATTTGTAGTAGTTCCTTTGACTTTTCTAGGAGCTTTCTACTTACTTCTTCTGTAAGCTCCTTAATCTTAGCATAGCCTAGCTTATACCAAAACTCCCATATAGGTTCTCCTACTCCTATTAGAACTCTCCTTACTTCTCCTTTACCTATACCTAGCTTTTCACTAAGATAATCACTTACTAGGTCAACTAGCCTATCTATGGTTGATGATTCTTTATCTGATATATTGAGTATTTTTCCTAGTTCTTTTAACTTTACTTTAACACCTTTAGATATCTGTCCATATTCAGGTAGTTTATCTGGATCGTGGTGATGTTCTATGAGCATGAGGACAAGGTTTAATACCTCCATGGGTATGATATCCTTTAATTCTTTAACGAGCTCCCTACTAGCTTCGACATGTGAAATCCCGTAGATCCATGCTAGCGGTTTTCCGATATCATGTAGTATACTTGCTAATCTCAATATTTCTCTCTCCAAGGAGACCATGTAGCCGTATTTATTCATGTACTTGGCTATTGAGAGAGCTGATACAGAAAGTAAATGAGGTATAAGTTTTGATGTATTTAATCCTGGTCTTGTGTCTGCCGGTATGTGAAGTATTAGACTTACCCTCTTTTCGAATTCATTTAAATCTGTTAATGGCTTGGTTAGATTTAGTAGTGCTTCTATAGCATTTTGATCCTGTATTAATTTATATATTGGTCCTAGTTTATCTATAATCCCTATTAAACTTTGATTCCAAATCTCTCTTAATTCATGTGATATCCTTGTTAAAGTCCATAGCCAGTAAAGCTCTACAGGTGAGGGAGGACCAACTAGTGCTTCTCTTTTCTTAGGTATTGTTATTGGTGCATAGGTTAACTTGAAAAATCCAATTATGTAGTCATTTATTTGTCTTAGATATTCAGCTAACTTGTTTATGTCCTCTAATGTATGTGCGATATCTGTAATTTCTTTTCCATATATTTTTTTAAGTACATATCTACCATATTTCTTAAGATTTTGAAATAGTTCACCTACTATTACGTTCTTATATTCCTCTATGGGTGCTTCATATACATGTGTTACTTTACCTTCATCTACCATTATTGGGATTATATGTCCTGCATAAACTTTTTCTAGAGGATGGGGCATGAATTCACCTTGATGAAAGTATTTCACTAATTTTCTTTACGTGGTCTACAGAAGGTATTTGTGGGCGAGTGTAGATGTAAGTGTTTGGATCAAATTCTTTGCAGTAGTATAGGTTTTTACCATATTTTACATATATCTCTCCATTTGCAATAGCTATAACTAGCATGTATTTATCTAAGTCATCATCTATTCCATCTACATCTATAGCTTTTATAATGTTATCAGGTAATTCTAATGCAAGGCTGCTCACGTATTTAAGTAATATTACTTTCTGTATCTTTCTTCTTTTTAATTCTTCTTTTAAGGAGGGAGCTTTAATGGTCTTACACTTCATGATATCAAGCCTTTCTTGATGCACTCTTCAAGTACTTCAACTTCAGAGAAGCAGATTCTCTTGGCTAGTGAAGGATATTCTTTAGCTGCCTTGTCTACTGCTTTATTAAATAATTGCTTAAGTTCTTCTCCCTTCACTTCATCCTTAATTTCTGGTACTTCATTTCTTATATCAGGTGTAAGGTACTCCATAAGTATAGTCATGGACTTTGCCGTAAACTTAGCTCTACCTAGGATTATCTTAATGTTTTTATTTTGTATTATTCTTGTTCTATACTTACTTTTACCCATTAGTATTGGTTTAAAATCATTTATTTTAGGACACCATCCAAGACCGATCAGTAGTACTCCAAGTTCACTTAGCTTTAATCCATGGAAGCTTATTTCACCAGCGAGCACGGTATTGGCTTTTATAACTTCTAGTTTTTCCCCAAAATCTAGGTCTAGGTAGTCAACTACATTGGGATTACTTGTACAGAAGTTTCCAAAGAACACCCTTGAAGCTACTCCAGGAGCACCAAATATATCACAACCACTACATAAACTATAATCTCCTGTTTGTATGGGGTTACAGCTATCTCTAAGCTCGTATACTGCTGGATCCCATATAATGAAATGCCTCCAACCATGCATTCCCTTTTGTGGAACTCCCCTGAATGGCGTCACTACTATAAAGCAAAAATCATTAATATTGTCTTGACTTAACGCCATAAGCTCTGTACGTGACCTAATAACTCCCTTAACGCTAGAACCTGGTATACAAATTTTATCCCCATATCTCACTGTTTCCATATAGTCATATCCTAATACATTAACAGCTTCTCTAATAGCTACGTTGAACGGCTTTTTTGCAATAATTGAAATAAGTTCAGGTCTTATCTTCATGATTTTTAGCTTTCCAAAGCCTACGTGTAATGGTGTTAGTAGCTTTAAGTCTAGCCTTAATACTCCTGTGATGCCTAGTATATTATCCCTTGTAGTGTAGCTTCTTCTATTTATGCTTACAGATATTGGGGATTTATTCACCAATAATGCTCCACCTCCATTCGTTATCATTTACCTTCTTTAATTGAGGTATGGTATCTTTCCATATTTGAATAAACTCGCCCATAGCCTTTTTGGCCTCTTCTCCTTGAAGTATTGGTACCTCACCCCATTTTACGTCTTTATCTATTGGATCTAATGCTCTTAATACGCCATCAACGATGCCGTATTCTTTATGTATTGCAAGGACGTTTAACTTAATATCTTCAAAGTGTATTTTACCGAATCCACGAGTTTTCATACCACCTACTTTTACTAATCCTAGGTTTAAGTGTTCAATTATGGTCATTAATAATCCAATAACATAATTTGGTAAATTTATAGCTTCCATAGTAAACGTGAATCTTGAACCTGGTTCAATATATTCTACTGCATAGAGTGCTCTAGGGCTTGCTGCACCTGTTCTTCTACTTATCGCTACCATAGTCCTATATCCTAATATGGGTTCTTCTATGGGCATAGAGTCGTGGAATACAATATGACTTAGAATACTTGGTGTTCCAAATACTAAGCATAGTAAGCAACTTCTGATTGATCCTTGCATTATCAATTCGATTTTAGTTTTTTCGTCGATGCCTTTTCTTTCGTATTCATGAAATTCATTACCCGTAAGACATGTACTTTGAGGTACTCCTTCACATACCTTATCTAGTCCATGAGATTTAGCTATTCTAACTGCATGAGCTCTAAATACTCCTTTCCAGCTTGATCCAGGTATAAAGGGTACGTATTTATTTATCTTAGGATTAAATATCTTAACCACAGTTAAGTCTACAGGTTCAAATGTTGAAGTAGCTTTGCCTGCACCTACTCTAAGCGGTTCATCATTTATTATCTTGGCTTCAAATCTTATGATCCTAAATAGTTTATGATGACCAAACCATTCAAAGTCCTTCCAACTTACCACCTCTTTAACACCTCTGCTAAGTTGTAAGACATGCATCTAATTTCCAGGTTCTCTACAACACACTTCCTAACATTAGTTTTTTCAGGCCTAATTTTAATGAGCCCGTGACCTATAGTCTTCATACCTCCTACTTGGACCCCATGAAGACATAAGTACCTCATTAATGATCTAAGAAGCTTTGCTTCAGGTTCTTTACCTTCAATCAAGTCTATATTTATAATCCTAATTTTAAAGCTCCATTCATAGCCTTTAGGTATGTATTCATAAGTAAATAAAGCCCCTGCTCTACTTGCGCCTCTAAATCTATCAATAGCAACTCTAGTTCTGCTTAATGGTCTTAAATCCTTGACTATGGGATATACATCATAAAATATTATATGCGAAGCTATTTCAGTATTACCGAAAATTCTACAAACAATACAAGGACCATAGTTATTGGTTAGATAATTGATTAAATCATTAACGCTAGAAAATTCTCGACTTTCAATATTTTTACTTATATGGATTAGTTGATTTTCTTTAAATAGCTTTATAATTTCATTCTTAATAGCCTTTAGTTTAATGCCTTTCATAGATAAATCCATAGCTCTCTTAATAGCATTGGTTGATATCGAACATATACTTTTAGGATTAAGAGGATCACATACATGATAGCCACTTGCCCTAGCTATAGCTTCACATAAAGCTCTAATACTTCCTTTAATACTTGATCCAGGTATGTATGGTATGTCATTGATATCTTTCTCAATGGGTAAGTCAACTTCGCCTAGTATGCCTGCACCCTTACCAATACGCATAGGACTTTCATTAGTAAGTATTCCCTCAACTTCGATTATCGTTTTAATTGTATTAAAGTTTAATATCTGGTTCATGCTAATGTAGCCCCAATGTAGTTCTTAGGTAGGTGTCAGCAAAACCACTGGGAGCGTGTTTTGATGGGGTAAAGATTATGCCTCTAAGAGAGCTCTGTAATGAACGTAAAGCCCTAATGTCTCTACCTGCTTCATAAAACCATTTAAAGTATCCTAATGCCTTGCGTGCTTCATCAATGCTTGTACATTTAGATAATATCTCATATAACCTAGCTGCACTACTCGAAGTCGCGTATCTAGACCATTGCCTTCTACCAACTTGTCTAGCAATAAATACCTTAACTAGATCTATACTCTTAGAGGACTCCAGTAATTCAATTAATCTATTTACTTGTGTCTCTTCGACGCCTTCAAGCCTAGCTTCAAGAGAAGCAAGTGCTATTTCATCTAAATTTATTGTCATTAAACCCCCCTCCTTAAAGGGGAACTCTACTTTATACAAAGAATGTGGAAAATAAATACTTTCTGCAAGAGAACGTATAAGAGATTTCTTTGAAAATATATTTGGGGACAGAGCATCTTAGGTGCAAATTATTGAATGTTGTATTAACATGGGATTACTTGCTTCACTTACGTAATCGTATACTCAGTTTACTCATGAGCCATAGGTTAAAGAGTCTATATGGAGGAGGTAAGCAGCTTTCATTTCAGGACCTACTTACCTTACCTTCAGATACAATTCTATTCAATATAGAACCTTACATAGACGGAATTCACAAGGAGTATAGATTACCTATCATTGAATTATTAGCCAATACAGGCATTGTAAGTATTGAGAATCCTAAGCATCATAATACACCTCATTATTCACTTGATTACATTAGAAGAATAATGGATGAAGGTTTAACGTTTATAGATAACATAATATCAGAAGTCTTGGAGGGATTAAGTGGAATAGCATTTGAGGATAGAAAGTATATATTATATGTAGTTAAGGTAACTGTATATAACATACTTAGTTCTCTGCTTGAAGTAAAAGGAGAGCTATCTATAGAACCACAGAATGATTTAAGCTTTGTCGCCTTTTCTGTATCTTATGCTCCCTTAATCAAAGACTATATAGCATTAAAGGAAGGCGAAGAAGAATTTCTTCAAGTAATTCCGGAGTTTAGATTCATGGATAGAATCATTGGGATAACTAACCTTATTCGTAGGTTAATTAGTTACGATACCGAAAGAGCAAAGGAATTCGTGAGAAACTTATGCAGAGAATGCGGGATAGAAAATACGGAAGAGTGTGTAAGAAACATAGCAAGAGAGCATGGAATAATGGATAAGCTTGAAATTCATGTATTATCTAGAATATTGAGGTATGTATTCACAATAGATCAATACATTACTGCACGGCGACGAAAAATATTAATGGAGGAATATCTGGTTGACAAAGGAGGCATATACGAATTACCATATTTATTATCACTTATAAATTTGGGCTTGCCCGTCTTACCACATGCAAAAATATATTCTGATGGTAAAGAAATACCGGAGGTTGACATCTTTACAGTAATACCAATAATATACAATGTAGAGGAGAGAAATACAACTTTACATTATATTCCTCATTGGATTTTGTTAGAAATATCGAGATCAAATGTTTCAGATAAGATAGATAGTTTTATACAAAAGATAGATAATCTCTTTGAAGTAATCGAAGAAATATCAAGTAGTATTCAAGATACTTTATCATTCATTCTTATATCAAAGATTGGCGGAGAATTTACAAGCATAGGCGAAGTGAAGTGTCTTTTACCTTCAGTATTGTATTTATATTTGCATAGGTATAACGGTTTTAATGTACCCATAGTTATAGCTGACATAGTTAGTTCAACGGATATTCACATATTTCAAAAAGTAGTAAGCACTGCAATCATTAACTATGTATCACCTACATTAGAAAGTGAAATTCCAAAATTCTTACCAACATTAGCTTCAAGATCAACTTAATATTATCTTACTAACTCGCATTAATTACATTAAATGGTCAGGGTCTTTGCTGCTTCTTTTATTATTGGGTCTGTATATTCTAGGTTGTTGTTTATTATTGAGTGTTTCTTTAATTGTTGTATTATGTCGTGTATTACTCTATCACTTACTTCCCTCTTCTCAATTCTCTCGATGTATCCCTTTAGCTCACTCCATTCCCTTATTCCTTTGGCTAGGGCTTTTAGTATTATTGGATATCTTTTGCTAACTCTATATTTAATGAAATTTAATAGCTCGGTTCTAGCTAGTGCTATAGCTTCATTTTTTATTTCCTGTAAACTTCTACTCTTAGTCCATTTTGAATATCCATAGTATGTTAGCCATCCTATAATTCCATTTAGTGTGTCTACGGCTTCTTCTATTTCATTTTCAGGTACCTTCATGTTTAGTTGTCTAAATCCCTTGGTTAGGAAGTCTATCGACTCACTTCTACTTAGTTTTCGTGTCTGTACATCAACGTATGCTCTACCATAAAGTGGTGATCGCGGTTCTCCTAGGAAGTTATATAGAAGTCCCATTTCTGAGCCTGATAGTATGAATGTTAGGTTTTCCATGTAGTCGAATGCATATGCTATTGCATTTCTAACATCTTCTTTAACAACTCCTGCTAGTTTCTGTACTTCATCAAATACTAAGATTATTCTTAGATTTGATTTAAGTGCAAAGTAGTCTAATTCTCTAAAGATTTCTGTTAGTAATGGTCTATTCCTACCCCAACTTAATGAGACTTGAAGTCCACTTATAGATATACCTCGAAGAGACTTTAACATCTTTATAAGTAAATTTACTAGCTTTTTCTTAGTTGAAAGCCTACCCATGAACATTGATATACTTCTAGATAATATCCTATAAAACTCTCTTCTAGACCTATAACCTTCTCTTAAATCAATTAATATGTATGGTGTTTTTGTTTCTTCTAAAGCTGTTAATATTAGTGATGTTTTACCTGTTCTCCTAAGACCTCTAACAACTATTAGAGGCTTATTTAATGAATTGATAAGCTTAGAATACTCAACATCAAAGTTGTATAAATCTGCTCTACACCTCTTAGGCCTTATATCAAACAGCAAGCTTCCACACCGGAAATTACTTCCACACCGAAAGTAATAAAACTAACTAGGAGACTTTTAAACATAATAATGTAAGCTATGTTTCCAGCTTCCTCTACAGGTAAGTGTTATGAACTTGAGGACATAGTCTTCAAGAAAGCAATAATAGTATATGCTATATAATGTAAATAGGTTTTCAACTATCGATTATGTCATTAAGGCCGCAATGATCTATCGTAGAGGTTCAATGATTTTATTTCCATTAATGAATAAAGAGATCCTATATGGGTTTAATTTATAGTGATTTTATTATACTATTATTCTTCTATAAGTTTCCTCATTATACAGCATGCATTATAGTATCCACTTTCACTTCTTTTTACATATCCGTATTTTTGTAATTTCGAGGATTCTGAAGGGAATTTCTTGGTGGTATTTAAGGATCTTCTTAAGTTGGTAGAATCTTGCCTTACCATTCATTTTCATAACCGTTAATAGTGTTCTTGCTCCTCTTTCCCTAAGACCACAATACTTCATGGTAAATCATTTAAGGCGAGATTTAAGGCTTTATTCTTCCTCTTTCTCTTAATGCAGCATTTTGGCAGCACATATGCTTACACAATGTACTCAGAGTTGAGTAGGTCCTAATATCTACCTACGAAGTAGTTTAGATCCATTCCATCATAGAAGATGTAATGGATAATATTTTAAGTTAACGTACTAGTAGCTGTAGAGGAGATGTAGAAAGCTATATTATTTCTTCTAAGGTTCTAGATAGTAGGATTGACAATGCTTATGTCTTATGGTTAGGATTTAGTGAATTTTCTAGCTACTTCTTTATAGATGGGTATTTGCCAAGCCCATTCTCTACCAATACCAAGTTCTGGGTTTGGATTTGGTGCTTTACCTATAACAGCTGTATGTCTAAGCTCTATCATTAATCCAAGTTCTTCTAGTTTTTCAGCTGTTTCCCAATCACTATCTGGATCCCTTACGAGGGATAGTAGCTTATTCTTATCTATGTAATGTATAGCTCTACGAATCTTATTCTCATAAATTATATTTATCCATGTTTCCTTACTCCAATTAAGTTTTGCTAATTCAATTAAAGCTCTTGGATTACCACCAGTTAATCTCCATAGAGTATTAACATCTATAGTGGATGGGGGTTTTAGTTGATGTACAAGTTCTCTAAAACCTTCTCTTGGTAAATTCCATAGCATCCTTATATCAACATATGTATGTCTAGAGAGCTCTCTCTTAGAAATTCCTTCAGATGTAGATAGAATTATAGCTACATTACCAACTTCATATTTTTCATGTAGATATCCTATCCATTCATAAAGGGACTTTGTATATCTATCTACATTCTCTATACCTATAGCTCTATACACGTCATCTACAATAACGACTACATTCTTACCTTTGAGTGATATCTTTTTAGCAAGTCTAGATATTATGGCCATGGTGATACGAGCTAGAGATACTCCAAAAGGTATTGATAGGAGATCCTGTATAACTTCAAAAGCCTCCTTATGGGTTGTGAATAATGCCTTGTCTAAATCAAATTGTTCAAGCGCATCAATGTACACAACTACCACGTTATTCCACATAGCTACTTCTCTAGCTATATAGCGAAGAAGAGCTGTTTTACCACATCCCTCTGAACCATAAATAGCTATAGGAAATGCAGTCCCCTTCCTAATTACCTTTAAAAGCTCCTTAATTTCTACATCTCTATCAACGAAGTTTACATATCTATCCAGTTCTTCAATATATACTCTATAATTTCTAGTCATAAATGAACCCATAGAGCATATCAGTGTAAGTATCTTCCCTTCAAGTAAACTATATCCTCCTTACCACCTTATAATAAATTCTATCCTCCAAACTACTACACGAACTCTCTCTTGCAACCCTAACTTCTTTTGGTACAATGATGTTTATACTTCTCTTACTATGCATTTATTAATGGCTTCCTAGTACCTGCAATGGTCAGATCACTGGTAAGGAGGTAGACATAGCGTTGATACTAGCATTTTTCCTAAGCCTAACATAGTTTACGGCAAATATAGCTAGAATGAATAATGCAACCATTTCAAGGCTTGAATTAGTGTCTGCTGGAATTAATCCACCTCATGAATATCTTGTACCAGCACTATCTGTCGACAGTTCAATTAGCACATTAGAGCATGCTAAACTTATGGCAAGGAAAATAAACATCATTGTACCAAAAGAGCTACAGGACGTATTAAAGGAAGTCGAGGAAAGAGTAGGCTCAAAGGAACTGGCTACCGCAATTTTAGCTGCATTAGCTGTTGCCAAGCAATGGCGTAAGTCATTAGCGAAAGTACTTCGAGAAGTATACACTATATTTAAGGGCGGCGAAACATTAGCATATTTGCGTATGAAGCATTTAGTTTCAACACCTAGAAGGATCATAACGTTATTCATAGTATTTCTGATAGGGATAATCGTAGGCAGCATAATCGGATGGACCTTCGGATCAACATGGGCTGTTAGCCCACAACCACCAGCATCAATGCCCTATCAGCCATATAATGTGAGCATCGTTACTCCACCTACATCGCCTGCTTTACCACCGCCACCACCAGTAACGAGTCTACCTTCAGGAATACAGCCTGCACAACCGCCAACACCGCTAGCAACGGGGTGATGTTCGTATTGGCGAAGGTTTACCTTAATACAAGCATCCTTATTAGAGCTATTAATCCTCGGCATCCAAGGCATAAGAAGTCACTAGAATTCCTTAAAGAATGCTGTAGAAAGCATATTTGCATAATAAGTAATGTACATGGAAGAGAGAAGTGGCGTCTAGAAACCATTAAGAAGATAAGAGCCCTCTTAAAAACATTAAATGTAAGGAAAGGTGAAGTAAATATCCCCCAGCTAGAAGAGGAAGCAGTAAAGTACATTAAGAAGCGAGGACTTAGCCCTAAGAACGTAATGGACGTCATGCACCTTTTAGCAGCAAGAAGCCTAGGCTGCAAATACATAGCTGCAGTCGATAGATTTATTCGTAGTCACGCAAAACATTTCAACCTAACATACATAAACTATTACACAGGGCGTCCAAGCTAATGATAAGTATCCGTGAGTGGCGTAGACTTAGAGATCAAGCGGGGATCCTCATATACTATAAGGTTGAAGCGGTTAAGAGAAATCCAAAGCTAAGGAAAACAGCAGAAGAAATCTACGAACAATGGCGTACAGGAAAAATATCATTCAAACAAGCACTAAAAGAACTCAAAAAACTAGCAGCCTAAGTAATATAAACACTAGAGCTACTGCAACCCTAGTGGATAACCCACTAAGGACCAGGTCGTAAGTGAATTATTCACTTGTCACTCGAAGACCATAGTGGTATATCCACTTATAGCTTAAATCTATAACAGGCATTATAACCTGATGCTATAAAAAGCTCGAAGATTAAATTATTTCAATTCTATTTATTAGATTCATTGCTATAACTATTGCTAAGGTTATTGAAAAAGCCTTAAGAAATCTTTCAATTCTATTTATTAGATTCTAGCTCATATACATCATGGTTATTCAGAAACGATTAAAATCCCTCTTTCAATTCTATTTATTAGATTCTTGATGATGGCTAGTCGTGGTAAATACGTAGACCCTAGAATTATTCTTTCAATTCTATTTATTAGATTCCATAATCAATGATGTTTCCGGATCCACCGAATAAAACACGATAATCTTTCAATTCTATTTATTAGATTCATTAGTTATCTCACTCATGGTTGTAGGTATGAAGAGGGGTAGCTTTCAATTCTATTTATTAGATTCAAGTAACCGCTCAAATTAAAGAGAAAGTACTCTTGTTTTAAGGTCTTTCAATTCTATTTATTAGATTCCTACATCGAAACTCGCATCAGGCTCTGTTTCCGTGTCGACGAGTACTTTCAATTCTATTTATTAGATTCCTAGAGGTGATGTAAATGAATTTGCATTCATTTCACAGAAACGTTATACTTTCAATTCTATTTATTAGATTCCCCGTATATCTAAAGGACGTGATGAAGGAGCTTAAGTCAATATATCTTTCAATTCTATTTATTAGATTCCAATTAAGAAGGTTGTTGATGAATACGTTGACGTTGTTAGCTTTCAATTCTATTTATTAGATTCACAAACATCTTGAAACAGTAAAAATTGAGGAATTAAGACAATGGGTTGCTTTCAATTCTATTTATTAGATTCTTACATGAAGGGTGAAGGGTTAAAGCATTGAGCATAGCTAAACCTTTCAATTCTATTTATTAGATTCTATTGCTGATATTCTTTCAAAGTTACATAATATTGGGTCTTCCTTTCAATTCTATTTATTAGATTCCTGGAACACGCCATTCTGGGACAATATACCAGATAAGCCTTCACTTTCAATTCTATTTATTAGATTCTCATAAATCAAGGAAAGATGCAGAAAGAATTGCTAATAAGTATTGGCTTTCAATTCTATTTATTAGATTCGCATTCAGTCGTCTTGTGAAAGAGTATGACAATGTATACCTTACTTTCAATTCTATTTATTAGATTCCATCGACTATGATGAAGTCGTATTTTTGTTCAGGTGTTCCGTTACTTTCAATTCTATTTATTAGATTCACAGTTTACATTTATGAGGCAATTATAAAGTTAAAGCAAAGATACCTTTCAATTCTATTTATTAGATTCAAAGAAATTAATGAAGAAATTTAATTATACTGACCCAGTAGTTCGTAAACTTTCAATTCTATTTATTAGATTCTTCTGTTTCTGGTAGAGACTGTAGGTATGTTACATTGTATGTGCTTTCAATTCTATTTATTAGATTCCAAGCATTCCACTTGGATGCATACCAATAGTTGAATCTTTCAATTCTATTTATTAGATTCTCGATTCGTTTACGACAACTTCGGAAACAAGTGGGTTTATATCGCTTTCAATTCTATTTATTAGATTCTCCAAGTGTTTGGGAAGAAGGCTCTAGTCACGCGACAGCAGTACTTTCAATTCTATTTATTAGATTCCGGGGCCCGGGAGACTCCCCGCCCCAAATCGAGAACTCGGTGCGCTTTCAATTCTATTTATTAGATTCAGCCATTCTTCAAGGACACACCAATGCATAAGAAAACAACTTTCAATTCTATTTATTAGATTCTGCCTAGTAGGTTGTATTGCTTTAAGACAAGGGATGAATTTTACTTTCAATTCTATTTATTAGATTCCCTACCCATCCCTGGAGAAACAAGTTCACAGTTGAAGAATGCTTTCAATTCTATTTATTAGATTCTAGGTTTATAAAAGTGTACATTTACGTTTACAGCTGTATGTGTGGTACTTTCAATTCTATTTATTAGATTCCTAGATCCCTATGACTTAAGGCAATACATTA
>CAYXRT010000019.1:0-35375 GCA_964467535.1 uncultured Desulfurococcales archaeon | reverse complement strand
TTTAGCCCCATCATCCAGAGCCCACATCAAAGCTTTCGGGATGTCCGGGGCTATACTCAGTATATACTCTTGTGTAGAAACCTAATAAAAGATTATCTAAGGAAGAATGCTAATGCGGTTAAGTAAATACTTGTGAGCTAAGTTATGGGACGGTGTTAGGTATCAATCTGCAGTAGTCTACCTAACATCTTACCACGCTTTAATATAGTAGCTCAATATCAGCCATGATGGAATTCAGAAGCCAACTATAGTTAATGTAATTATAACTGTTATTATAAGTAGGATGATTACTTCTACACCATATTTACGTATAGCGAAACTTAGTCAGTAGCTTCTAATGCGAGAAAATGTTTTTGAAATACTCTATGGAAGACAGTTGTGCAGTTTCTTTGATATCAGTGGTATAAAAATTAGTGGTCAGCTTGGTGAAAATCCAACAGTAGTAATAGGGAGTACTTTTTATAAGGGAGATAAGGTGGTTCTTGATGGAAAAACGAAAAATAAATCGAGAGGCTACTGAAGAGCTTATAACCAAATTTGAGGATATTTCTGATAAAACCGAGCTTCCATACGTATTGGATGTAGTATACACCAATGCAGCTCTAGAATTTACTGTGGATGCTACCAAAATGCCTATTCAAATAGACTATATATCTGATGAGGCGGTCATCGACGGAATGGAAGCAGCAAAAGAACTTAGTATATTAGATAAAACCATATTGAATGCGTTTAATCCTGAACTAAATTTATCAGAAGGCTAAGGAAGTAGGAATTCAAGCGGAAAAACCTTCACATAGTGTTGAGAGCTAGATAGATGACCCAATGAAGAGACCGAGGTAGGGATGAGACCAAGCTCTATGAACGCTTTGCCTTCGCTCAAGGGAGTCTAGTAGAGCAATGCGGGGGGGCTAAGGCAATGAAGCTAGGCTCCCAAAGAACGAGGATACGGTGAAGACGAGGGTAATGAGGGCAAGTAATCAAAAGTGATTAAAAATATTCAGAAATAACGATGAAGGTTATGTGGATAGGGTATCCATATAATGGAAAAATTTTTTCCCACTTTCCTTCGCTAAAGAGTCCGGGAGACCGCATGTCCTTGTCTGAGGAGATGATTAAAGCTATTGTTGAGTTAAATGAGCCTAAAGCTATTGAAATTGCTAAAAAGAGGCTTGAAGCTGGTGAAGATCCTCTTAAGATCCTTGATGATCTTAAAAGAGCTGCTGAAGTTATCGGTGAAAAATATGAGAAAGGCGAGTATTTTGTTGCTGACCTCGTTATGGCTGGTGAGATTCTGAAGGGTTTATCAGAGGTTGTTAGGCCTAAGCTTAGAGAGCTTGGAGTATCTAGGAAGATTGTTGGAAAATTTGTTATTGGTACTGTTGAAGGCGATATACACGATATTGGTAAAAATATTGTTATAACAATGGCAGAAGCAGCAGGTTTTGAGGTTATAGATCTTGGTGTAGATGTACCACCACAAAAATTCGTAGAAGCAATTAAACAGCATAACCCAGATATAGTAGGAATGTCAGGATTACTAACAATAGCAATAGAATCAATGAAGAAAACCGTAGATGCAATAAAGGAAGCAAGATTAAGGGATAAGGTAAAGATTATCATTGGTGGAGGTAGAGTAGACAAATATGCATGTGAATACGTAGGGGCAGATGCGTGGACGAATGATGCAGCTCATGGAGTAAGGATAATGCTGAAATGGATCGAAGAGAAAAGAGGAGGGTGAAGGTATTGAAAGAACCCATAGATATTCTTAGAGAGAGACAGCAGAAAGAACCAGAAGCCGTTGCAAAAGAAAGGCTAGAAAGACTTGTAAGAACCATTCAATTAAAGGAGCCGGATAGAGTACCTATCATATTAACAGGCTGCCCTCCCGGTTTCGCACTTAGGTATGCAGGTGTAACAGGCTACCAATATTACTATGACTATGTAGATGGATGGAAAGCAATTGTTAAATTTGCACAAGATTTTCCTGCAGATTCACTATTCTTCGAAGTCGGAGTTGAGGGACACATACTCGCCATAGCATTCCCAGAAATCCCGGAGTTTATGGCCGCAACAGCAGGTCACCTGACTGGTCCAATGCACGATATACTACGTGACAAATTCTCGAGGTTTCCTGGACGAGAGCTTCCAGAAACCATAACCACGGTGCAGTTCATTGGAGGAAAGTTTATGGAGGCTGAGGAATACGAGAAGCTCATTGACAATCCATTAGAATTCATAAGAGAGAACATCCTCCCCAGAGCATTTGAGTCACTAAGAAACCTCAACTCTCACGAAGCTAGAGTAGCCCTTGTGAAGACGGGAGTGGAACTCACTAAAATCATACAGTGTATGAACACTCTTAGCGAGAAACTAACGAAGCTCGGATATCCTATCGCGCCATTAACAAATGCTTACTGTCCATTAGATTTCATCGGGGATTTCCTAAGGCATGTAAGATACATACTAGTTGATGTATATAGGTACCCAGATGACGTTAAGGCAGCCTGCGAAGCACTTGTCAAACCCATTTTAGACATGGCTTTATCTGTTAAAGCAGTTCACTGCTTTATACCATTACACCTCAATGAAATGCTTCCACCGAAAATCTACAACGAGTTCTACTGGCCATATCTCAAGGAGATAATACTCAAGTTGAAAGAAGCAGGCTTAACCATATGGGTGTTCTTTGAGGGTGATCACACACCTCACTTAGAGACATTACTCGAGCTTCCTAAGGGTTGGGGTATTGCATGGTTTGAAAAGGCTGATCTAAAGAAGGCCAAAAAGATCTTGGATGGACATACGTGTATCATGGGAGGTGTACCAACAAATCTCTTGTTGAGCGAAACTCCAGAGAGGATAGAGAAATATGTCAAGGATCTCATATCGGATCTCGCCTCAGGGGGAGGTTACATACTATCTACAGGAGTAGCTGATATTCCACCTGAGACGCCTGTAGCTAATCTTAGAGCTCTAATTAATGCTGTACTAAAATATGGATCATATGGATGAAAAGCCTGTAATAATGTAGCTCATGGTGTAAGTATAATGCTGAAATGGATGGAGGAGATAAAGAGGTGGTCACATGAGTATGCAACCTATAGATAAATGGATAGAAAGACATAAGAAGGAACCAGACATAGTAGCAAAAGAGAAAACTGAGAGATTCTTAAAAGCTATAGAGCTTAAAGTTCCTGATAGAGTACCATTAATGCTCTTTACCTGTGGTCATGTATTTGCAAAGTGGTTTAAACTTTCAGAGGTATACTTCAACTATAGTAAGATGAGAGACGCTATCGCAAAATTTGTCACTACTTTCCCTTCAGATGTATTTATTGCAGCTCCTGCAGCTGAAGGCTTTGTAATGGCTGTAGCCTTTGTTGATGTCCCTCAAATAGCTCCTGTTGTTAGATTTATAACAGGCCCTATGCATGATATTCTAAAGGACAAGTGGACTAGGTGGCCTGGTAGAGAGTTGGCGGATCATATGCCATTTCAGTTTATCGGAGGAGAGTATATGAAGCCTGAAGAGTATAAGAAGTTTATCGAGAGCCCGATAGAGTTTATACATAACATAATTCTACCGAGAGCTTGTGGAAACCTTTCAAAACCTGGCTCAGCACAATATGCACATACAATAGCTAAGTTAACGCTTGAGGCTATTAACTATCTAAAAGCTTTGACAGAGATAAATAATACTTTACTTAAACTAGGATTCCCACCACTAGCAGTAACATTTGCATACTCACCTCTGGACTTCATAGGAGACTTTCTTAGACATCCTACAGGAGCTATGCTAGATATTAGGAGATACCCAGATGAGGTTAAGCAAGCTACGGAAACTCTCATCAAGCCAATATTGCAGGTAGCATTTATACTCAAACCTGCAGGAGCGAAGTATGCATTCATACCCTTACACCTTAACGAAATGCTTCCACCAAAACTATATAACGAGTTCTATTGGCCATACCTAAAAAGAGTTATAGTAGAACTCTATAACAATGGTATAAAGTCATTTGTGTTATTCGAAGGTGATCACACACCACATCTAGATACAATTCTTGAGCTTCCTAAGGGTTGGGGTATAGGGGTATTTGAGCGTGGCGATATAAGGAAAATCAAGGAGAAGTTAGAGGGGCACACATGTGTTGCCGGAGGCATAACACCGGGACAGTTAATAGGTTGGAGCCCTGAAAAGATAGAGGAATACGTTAAAAAGCTTATAGAAGATCTTGCTCCTGGAGAGGGCTTTATACTAGCTCCAGGAGTTGCAGAAATAGATCCTGCAACACCGGATGTTAACCTCAGAGCATTGATAAATGCTGTTCTCAAGTATGGTACGTATCGTAAGTAGATACATGAAGGGCGATAGGTTTATGACTCTAGATGTGTCAAGTAAGTTGAAGGAGAGAAAGGAGAGAATTGAGAGGGTGCTTACGGGCAAGAAACCTGATCGTGTTCCGTTTATGCCGTCTTTTCATTACTTTCCTGCTAGATACATTGGTGTAAGTTACGCTGATTACTCATCAGATTATAAGTTGTATAGCAAGGCTGTGATCACTGTCTATAGAGACTTCGACTTTGATCTAGCTGGTTTAGCTCTTCCTGGAGCAGGCATGACTCTACCACTAAACTTTATTTTTACTAAATGGTATCCGGACCTAGCATCAACTATATTCACTATTGCAAGACCTTTCCACGATATCTTGAGAGATAAATACACTAGGTGGCCTGGTAAAGAACTTCCACCTAATGCTCCCGCACAATTTATTGGAGGTAAATTTATGGATGCTGAAGAATATAATGAGCTTGCTAAAAACCCTATAGAGTTTATATCTAAGAAAATTATTCCTCGAGCTTACGAGGCTCTTAAAGACCCTGCATCACCTGAGAGTTATGGGGCTTTAATTAAGTTTGGAATAGAGGTTGCAAGGTTTAAAGGAGTGCTTATGGAGTTAATGACTAAGTTGAGAGAAATCGGATATCCTACATACCCTTCAGGCTTTGGTTATGCACCATTAGACTTCATAGCCGACCACCTTAGGCATATAACTCATACACTTACAGATCTCTATAGATACCCCAATAAGGTTAGAAGAGCTCTAGACGCTTTAACACCTCTAATTGTAAAGTGGAGTAAGGCGACCGTTTCACTACCGCCAGGCACTCTTGAGGTATTTGATATAAAGATTCCACTTGCATTTATACCACTTCACTTAAATGAGATGATTCCACCAAAATTCTTTAGGGAATTCTATTGGGAGCCTTTAAAGAAAGTTGTTATAGAGCTTGTGAACGCTGGTGCAATCCCATGGATTTTCTATGAAGGAGACTTCACACCATTTCTAGAGTATATCCTAGAGCTACCAAAAGGCAAAACAATAGCTTATTTCGAGCGTACAAATCTTAAGAAAGCTAGAGAGGTTTTAGGAGATCATGCAATAATTATGGGTGGTATATCACCAGCCCACTGTATTCACGGGACGCCAGAAAAGGTGTTTAATGAAGCATGTAAGCTCTTGAGCGACGTCAAGGAGCCTGGAGGTTTCATATTTGCTGGTAGTGGGGTATCTGGGATACCTGATGAAACAAAACCAGAAAATTTGAGAGCCCTTATAGAAGCAGTAAAGAAATGTGGAACGTATTGAAACTATTTATGAAAGAATGCGATTAAATGTTTAATTTGAAAATAAACAAAGGATATTTGATACATATGGCATGAAGAATGATGACTAGCTAGGGAAGCTCTGCAACTATTATTGGAGGCATTTTCTACAATGTATAGAATTGTGAAAAACGCGAAGAGAGGCGAATTTGGTAAGGAAAAGGCAGGAATAACGAGGTCTCTCATCGATACATTTGTCACTGATGTCCCAGCCTTCTAGTAGTTGCGAAAGTTGTGATGATGGTAGAGAAAAACAGCTTTCCATGCAGCTCAGAAGCTCACAACGCAATAGCTAGCTGAAGGTGATTCAGGAGCACGCTTAGGGGGAGAAGCTAAGAAGCCTGCAGTTGTCAGCAAACATGTCATAGATAGTTTCCGATCGGATTTCGTTCTGTATGGTCAATTGAGGATGCAAAAGCTTGTATTTCCTTAAGTGTTTATTATAGATACAGCTCACAAACACTCTGCGAGGACTAAAGACTTCATAGAAATTTAAGGTGAAATAATGAACGTCAGGATAATATTCGAGCCGACGGGAAAGAAAATTGAGACTTCTCCCAATTCTATACTTGAGATTGCAAGAGAGGCAGGTGTTGCTCTGCGATCAGACTGCGGTGGAAGAGGTGTTTGCGGTAAATGCAAAGTGATCATTATCGATGTAGAGGGGGAAATCAGTGAAATAAATGAGGTTGAGAAGAAGCACCTGACGCTAGAGGAAATAAGCAAGGGCTATAGACTTGCCTGCCAGGCAAAGATACTGAGTGGAAGAGCAACTATTTTTGTACCCCCAGAAAGCAGGTTAGAAGTTAGAAAAGTTGACGAGGTTATAGTGGAGGAGGAGGTCGAGTTAAACCCGGCTGTGAGAAAGATTCACCTCAGATTACCAGAGCCGAACCTTGAAGATAACAGGCCTGATTTTGAGAGACTGAAAGACTTCTTGGGAGATATAGAAATACCCTTGGACTTACTAAAAAAACTTCCGATTTTGCTCAGGGAAGCAAAATGGGACATTACTGCAGTTCTGTGGAACAAAAAGCTAATTGGAATCGAGAGAGGAGACACGAGCAATAGAATCTTCGGCTTGGCAATAGACATAGGCTCCTCAAAAATAATCTGTCACCTTGTCGATCTTGTTAGTGGCAAAACTGTAGCGAGAGGCTATGCTGAGAACCCGCAGGTAGCATATGGAGAAGACGTTGTTTCCCGCATAACTTATGCATCAAAGAGCGAGGAGAACCTGAAAAAGCTACAAAAAGTAGTCGTTAACGCCATAAATGAGGTCATTAGTAAAATCTGTAAAGAAGCAGGCGTGAGAAGCTATGAGATCTACGAAGCCGTAGTAGTTGGAAACTCCGTAATGCACCATCTCTTCTTCGGCATCTACCCAAAGTTCATAAGCGTCTCCCCTTTTACACCAGCTGTTAGAGAGGGGATAAGCTATCCAGCCAAAGAGATAGGGCTTAAAATAAACAGTGAAGGATATGTGACTTCACTTCCGCTTATAGCCGGATTCGTTGGTGCTGACGCTACAGCAAATCTTATAGTAACCAAAATTCACGAAAGGGAAGAAACCAGTATGGTGATAGACATAGGAACCAATACGGAAATTCTCCTTGGCAACAAAAACAGGTTACTCGCATGCTCAGCCCCTTCAGGACCAGCTTTTGAAGGAGCACACATAAGCCACGGAATGAAGGCTGTTAGTGGAGCAATAGAGAAGGTGAGGATTGTGGAAGACGAGGTTATTTACGAAACGATCGGCAACGTGAAGCCGAAAGGCATATGCGGGAGTGGGATGATAGATCTCGTGGCTGAACTCTACAAGGCGGGAATAATAAACAGGTACGGGAAATTCTTCAGGAAGACAAAGAGGATAATTAAAAACGGAGTTCCAAAGTTCGTTGTTGCTTGGGCAGATGAAACTGAGACGGGAAAGGAGATTACAGTTACAGAAAAAGATATAAACGAGCTTCTAATGGCGAAGGCGGCGATAAGGTCAGGATGGATGATTCTGATGGAGAAGCTCGGAATTAAGGCAGATGAAATTTCGAGGATATACCTAGCTGGTTCGTTTGGAAGACATGTAAATGTCGAGAACGCGAAGCTCATAGGATTGCTTCCGAAAATCCCAAACGACCGAATAGTCTTTGTCGGAGACCTAGCCGTTATTGGTGCAAAAATGGCACTCAAATCTATTAAGGAGAGAAGAAGGATTGAGAAAGTCGTTGACTTCATCGAGTACGTTGAACTATCTGCAGACAAGAATTTTTACCGAACTTTCATAAAGGCAATTCCATTAGAGAGTACAGGGTGAAAATAAGGAAGAAGATAGGAGCGTGATGGAGGATTTAGAAAACAGCTTCAGAGATTAACGAAATCCTCTTAAAAAGCTCCTGCATTCCTTCAGCAGCTCTCCTCCCTGGATGTCACTTCGTGGCAGTATATGTTCTGCTTCCTAAGCTATTGCCTTGTCTCCCCCTTCTGTGATTGCCTAACCCTGTCCGTGAGGATGATCACTTTAGGACCCCCTCGCTAGGTAGGATCTGGCTAGGCGAATAGCCTTCCTCTAGGCCTGTCCAGGAGCTCGTATCATGCAATGCTCCTGTAACACCCTAGAACTCCCGCTTATCCCTTCCATTCCCGGTTAAGATGTTATCAGAAGGTAGTATCATATAAATGTTGCATTACGTTCGGTTAGTACATGTAACATAATGGAAGAGACCTTTCTCCTTAAAGAGGAGCTTATATAGAGGGTGTTTAAGTGGTGGGCCCGCGGGGATTTGAACCCCGGACCACCGCCACCAGGTCGCAAACCAAACACATACAAAAACACCTAGAATACATCATTATTCTACTACTACAATCCTCATCTTTTCTATTGTACTAGCCTCTATTATATTTAGATATTTTATTCAATATTCGATTATTTAAGCAAATGAATTACTAGGGTCTTTGTTTATTCCATACATTTTCTTGAGTTTCTCTATTTCTTTTCTAAGGTTTATTTTCTCTACCTCTTCATGTTCTTTACGTAATTTGTTTATGACTTCATTTGCTGTATACTGATCTTTAGCTGGTATTTTAACTAAAAAGACTTCTACTATTATGTCTCCAATGTAATCCTGTTTTATTGATTTTATGTCAAATTCCGGCTTCTTTTCACCTATGACTACATAGTTACCTTCTGCATGAACATATCCTATTAATTCATGTAACTTTAAAGGATTTATGGATTCTTTTATACATTTTAGTATGCTCTCCTTGTCTTGAGGTTTCGGCTTTATTCGATGGAGTTGAGGGGCAATATTAACAGCGCCTTTTCTTATAATATCTAGTAAATCGCTTTTAGATCCGAGCATATCGTAATTTTCTTCACTATTGTTAGTGAAAAGCAGATGCTTAAGTACATGGATATTTACTACAGCTCTACCTTCAGCGGTAAAGTTTTCACCTATTATTCTTGCATTACATACATAGCTGTCGTCTATCCTTATGAGATTTTCCAAAAGTACGACTTTTCCATGCACTACTATTAGCTCTTTAATTCCTTGCGAGTTTATGATATCATGAAGTTTGATTAAGAGAGTTATGGTGTTCTTTAGATTAGCAACAAAATCCCCTGCCACCATCAATATTGCATTTATTTTGTCTTTAATCTCCTTGGGTATTTGATCAATAAGCTTTTCTGTTAAGTCAAACGCCTCTACTTCATGAGGTCTTACATCGTAGGGAAGGATGTTATTTATTCACCATGCCTCCTCCTCGGTTAGATGTATTTTTACAAAGTCATGACCCATATATTGCAGATGGTGAATTATTTCATGGACTAAACTTTAAAATCATATCCATTACAATGATATAATATAACTGCCTGCTTTTCTGAGATATAACGACCTTTAATGTTTTCTATATCTGCTCTCCTCCTCTCCTTAAATTCAAACCCATAGTCACATTCAGTAGATAAGATAAGATTCTCTATGGGCCTTGCATTTATCTGTCGTAAGTATTTATTTAGGTAGTTCCTTAGCTTACTTGCAAATTGATTAATACTAGAGTATAGGTTTAATAGTAACGTACTCGTAGACATTCAAACACTATATGAATCTTATGTTCCACCTAATATAAATACTAGAATGGATTTTGCTCTTTAATTCCCATGGTAGCGAACAATAGAATGTACAATAATTATGCTTCAATGCCTTACAAAATTGTGCAGAACTCAACACATACAAAGTTATCTTAGAATATGTGAATATATTGTTTGAGAAGGCATCATGGTTCTGCTGTTAATGAAATATATTATAATATATTAATACGTTTCTATTCTAATATTTGTCATCATCTTATCCCATATTTTTAAGCTACTTAACCATTATTAATATTAAATGGTAAGGGTGGGGAAGACGGAATGAATTATTCAAGGGCCTTATTAGTAATAATGCTTCTTTTGCTAGCATTTAAAGCACCTCATCACATTACTCAAGAAGAAATGTTACATGCTCCCTACTGTATGACCATAAATGTATTCAATAGAACATTACATGTTGAATATGAAGTAGAGAGAATAGCTGATGGACGTTTAGGTATTAAAATTAAGTTGAACATCATAAGTGATGGGGATTACATCATAAACTTTAAAGATAAGGTTGTAAGAATTAACTACATACAGCTAAGCCTCTATATTACACCATACATAGGATTATCCTTCGACGATTTCTTACACGTGTTACTCAATACCCCATTAAATGCTATGGGCGTATGTGTTAGTGGAGAAGCTATTATTCACGTTTTACAACAGTAGGTATATCCTAAAACGACGTAGGAGTTCACATCACTAGCATATCTATTAATACGTTCCATGCGTTCTTGTATTTCTCTATTTGTTCTGGCCTAACTACAGCACCTTCATATTCATCTCCTTTCCATACAGGTATATATCCGTCCTTTAGCTCCTTAAGATCATTAAGGTTAATATGTGTGTTCAAGTATTCTTGCCAAGCCTTTTCATCGAGTATGTAAAAGTCGGGAAGCTCGTTTATACTCTTTCCCCTAAAGTCTACAAGAATTAGAAGCCTTTTACTACTTTAATACCTTTAACTCCTGGCCATTCACGACCAATCTTAGCTTTAACCTCAATTAATATGCTTTTTCCTCTCTGGATTTACCGCTATAATATCTACGTTCTTCCATCTACCATAAGTTATTTGAGCAAAGTAATCAAGTCTACATATTTGCGAAGCAACCATGTACTCTCCAGCAAGCCCTATAATAGCTTTACGTGAACTCTTACTTCTTTTCAAACAATTTCACCTCATAGCTATGAGTAAAGTGCTCTGTATATAGTTAAGCTATAAGGTGAGATATCTTTATCTGACACGCCTCACATATTTTATGTGAAGTTAGCTTCACCTATGGTAGGTGATGTTTAATGTTGATGTTTTATGTGATGGTTTAAGGTAATGTAGGTGTACGATTATGCCTCGTGTATGGCTTTGGATTAGAGAACACATATACATAGAATTAGAAAGAATAGCACAAGATAAAGGCATTGGAGTAGATGACTTATTAAAGAAACTTATAGAGGACTACATCCAAGGTAGGTTGCTCTACAGAGACGAGATTAATGAAGGGGAGCTAATTAAATTGAAGAGAAGGATAAAGAAGCTTGAAGAGGAAGTTAATGATTTAAAAAACATAGCACGACTTATATTAAAACGTATAAGTTAACATAATGTTAAGAGATAAGGGAAATAAGTTTGCCTGAAAGTGATGCATTCACTAATATTCTATGGGGATTATTCGCAATTATAGTAAAACCTCAATCATATAATAAGTGTCTTAGCCGAGTAAATGCTCTCATCAACAGTATAAAGGTCATAGACGATTATATAGGCCTGCTAGGAAAGCTCAATTGTTTAAAATCAGGAATAGACAAAGACTACATATATAAGGCATGGTTTGAATTACGTAAGTATACATATGGTGTACTATAGTGTACTTTTGCCAAACAGTGAAAGCTAACTTCATAGCCTTCGTATATTACGTAAAAAACCTATACTATTCACCTTAGGCGTTACTTCTCATGGATCTATGGTTTCTATTGTGGATTCTCGTAAAGCTGATGACGTTACCTTAAAAACAGCTATAGCTGCATTGTAGAAGGGTATATATCCTATATTTGCTAGAGACGAGAAAGAATCTTTGAAGGCGTATTTTGTTAAACCCTGGAAGGTATTCCTAACTACACTACACTATTGCGGCTTTTATACACTAATAGCTCTGGACTAGAATTCCTAATTGTCAGCCAAGGTTAAATAAAAGTTAGAGTTCGACTACAACATAAAAACGATGAATTTTATTATCAAAAAATAAAATGATATGTTATACGTTAAGTCACAGCAACTAAGTCATCAATTATATTTAAAATGTTACCACTGCCTCATTTCACCATCAATTAGCTATAAAATAAAATTTAAAATAAGGGATACGGAAGGTGATCATATGGCGCAACTCAGAATAACTATCCTGACAACTATTTGTGTTTTGGCATCTATATTTGCCATATTCAGCCTTACTACTATGCTACATGGACCTATTTCAGTTGCTATTCCAGAAGAACTTGCTAGGAAAATCGATGAATTAGTTAAGTTAAGGAAATATGGATATAGATCACAATCACAATTTGCAACAGACGCTGTAAGAAGATTACTAGAAGAATTAAAAGAATTGTGATCTGTAGATATTGAATCCTAAAATTTTAAAGGAGATGCCGCGGGGGCACCGGCACATCCCCGGTGCACGGCGGCTATCGTGCCGCCTCCCCGTGGCTTAAGTCCAGATATGTGTCTATAACTATACGGGTATATAAACTGTTATATAAGGTAATATTAAGTCGCGTAGAGTGTATGGGTCAGAATCATCATTAATTACTTAGGATAAACTTTTAATCCATAATCTTCGTAGCTCCCATCTTCTCTTCTATCAATTTTTGGTTCGATATATTTGAAGTAAGTTTCATCATTATGCTCGAACTTACGGAAAATAGCATATGCTGCAAAATCACATAACTGTAATCCTATCGAGAGATTAGAGGGGCTTCCATAAAGTTCGTATATACGTTCAAGGCGTCCTATCTCTGGAACCGCTTCTTTTAAACTCTGAAATATTCTTAGCTCCTCATGTTTCTCAAGAACTCTTTTTCTTAGATCAAATACTGCAATACCATATGAGTTTCTCTTTCTCAAAAATAGTTCAAATCTTGAAAGAACTATGGATAGACCGTATCTTATCACATGGAAGGCGAATAGAGTTCTAAGATACTTCTCCGTGACACCATAGAATAGATCATACTTCTTTCTATCATATAATTTCTGTTTATCTATAACAGCAGCAATTATTGTTACATTGCTGTGAGAAATCAAGTTATAGATTTCGTTTATGAGTTTTCCGCAATCTATTTTATCGCATGGATGTCTAGGTGGTTTTGCTTTCATATTACTTATTAATTTACTTACATGTAATTCCTTGAATTTTATCTCTTTTCTAACGAAGTATAAATCAATTATCTTATTTAGTTCTCTTTGTAAGACTTTATATTCGTCGTATGGAATTATTAGCCCTGCAAATATACAATACCTGGTGTTCTCTTTACCTACAAGACCTTCGTCACCTGATTGGTCTATGTACATTAAGTAAAAGCTCAATATATCAACCCGTTTTATTGTCTTCTTTGTGGTCGTTTAGTTTTGATATTTGGCGGTTTCCATTCTCTAATGCGAACTCCAAGCTCTTTAGCAAGTTCTTTAGCAGGTAATGTAACTGTTGTATTAGGTCCCTTAACTAAGAGAGGTTTAGCTCTTACCTGTTTTGCTTTCTCATGAATCTTCCGTATTGTTGTAGATGTAATAGTTTGCTTTCCACTTTTGACTTCTATAGCTATTTTATTTCTTCTTCCTTTAACCAATACGTCTATCTCTCCCTTACTTGTAATAACATGTTTCTTAACTTGATAACCTGCTCTTCTGTATCTATTTGCTATGTGGCTTTTTAACCACCCACCCTTACGTTTACGTCTCCTTCCCAAGGCTCTCATACATAATATTTGTAAGAGATAGTATAAAACTTTTTATCTACTCTTCTGATAATATTATTGGTGTATGTATGAGTAGACGTGTAAGTGATTCAAGAAAAATAATTGAGCTAATACGTATAGTTGCTCTCGAGGGACCACTAAGTATTAGTGAGCTAGCGAAGAAACTCTCTCAGAGCTTAAACATGAATATTAGAACTGCTAGATCAGCTATTGGGCGTTTATTACCCTTATTAATTAAGAAAGGAGCTATAGTTGAGCTGGATAAAATAGGTCCTCGAGGAACAAAATACGTTGATATAACTCCTAAAGGATGTGATGCTGCATTATTCGCTAATATACTTGGGTACGATGAAGTAGCTGAAACCGTAGCTAAGCGTATTAGTGAGTTTAAAAGACCTCTAGCTAAAGCAATAGGATTCATACACAAAGAAGTTGTAGACAAACCTGAGCTTAAAGAAGAGTCAGAAGATGAAGTAATCCAAGAATTCTTCGAGCACCTAAGTGAACTTGGAAGCAAGTCATGGAATGATGTACTAGAGTACACGCTCATAGATCCTCTTGTTTACCATTCACATTCGGAATTCGGATTATCATATGATATACTTAAAACCATATTTAACGCATATAGTAGAGCACCAAGAGATCTTAAACCATACATACTACAAATACTAGAGTATGTAGCGAACATGAAAGAAGCTAGGAGTAAGGAGCTAGAAGAAGAAGCAATGAAATACCGTGAGAGCGCTGAAAGGATAAGAGAATTCGTGGAGAAAGAACGTAAAAGGTTCCTAACAGAACTATCAAGGAGTAGAAGAAGGTATCCCAAACCTCAGTAACAGGGTGATAAATGATAGTGAAATTCTCGTTTACAGGGCCTATAGTCATACTCATAGCCTTAATGCTAGGAATACTCCTTACATCAACTCAGGCTTATGTTACTAAAAACCCATTGTTAATCAAGACATGGTTATTATTTACAGGGTTATTTGTATTGATAATGCTACTCCTACTGTTTACGGTGAGGAATATAGGTAGAGTTGCAGTTGAAATTTAGCTGTATTATGATGGCGAAAGTGATGGTCATCACCTTGATAAGTTCAATAGCCCTGATATTGGTACTGATTATGGTATTGGTACTTAGTAATATCGATGTTTATAATAGGGTTAAGGTTCTAAGAACGCAAACTCCTAAATTTCCTGAACATATTTATTTCGGAAGGCTTAAGCAAACTAGAGCTTTGATTAATGGGACATATATCTGGCTCTACAAAAACAACATAACAGAACATACGTATCATCGACAGGTCTTTACATGGTGTTAGTACCCTGTTCCCCAGTCTTAGTCAATCTATCTTTGTGCCATAGAGTTCTCTAGGTCTTAGCCCTGTTTCCGCTAGTAGTACGAAGAATGCTTTAGCAGGAGACCGCTCAATTGTCTTAGCGACTCGCTTTACTTCATTTAGTGTTGGTACATCTTCAGCAAATAGTGGTTCAGGAGGTCTTATTGTTGTAAACGAGTAGTATAGCTCTTTATCTCTTATGGCCTCCCTAATGAATAATTTTAGGGATTTTGATATATGTGCTGCTACATGTGATCCATATTCCTCCTATACCTTGACTATGTATTCTTTTAATGTACTTGGTGATAGGGTCCAGTTTAGGCTTGCTAATGCTCTTCTAAGATACCTTAACCTATCTTCTATGGTTTTACGGCTTCTTCCTTGAAGTATTTTCTCAAATTTTTCTAGCATTGGCTTGGTTACGTAGTAAGTGTATTTTTCATCTATGTTCTTTTCCTCTAGCTCCTTCAGCAAGCTCCTTACGAGTGCTCTAAGCTCACTATCTTCGATTATGAGTTGTGCAAGTAGTGATTTCTCAGCTTCGCTTAGCTTTCTACCTCTCTGCACAATAACGTAGTCAGCACATCCCACTAGAGCTCTAAATTCATCAGCTGATAGGAATCTACACAATAGTATGAGCAGTTGATCTGAAACATTCCTCTTACCGGCTTTAACCTTAGCTAGTAAGCTACTTGTAACTCCCAGATCTCTAGGTTTAATTCCCTTAGCTAAAACATATTCCAGAATCCTTCTCCTAGTATCTTCAGGAATCCTCCTAGCTTCTTCGGGACTAATTACAACCAAGCCTCCTTCACCTCCATACAATAACCCCTAAAAACTGGGATATCGCCCACACAGTAGGCGGAGAACCTGCTCGGAACACCGCCCACTCTGTGGGCGGGTTATGATCCCCTGATGATCTTGGTGATGTGTTTATAAATTCATGCTTGTCATATGACAGGCATATGACACTGTCATATGACAGATTGCTATGTACAGAATTATAGCTTATCTTCTGTTCTTCTATTGTTTTTTGGAGAATTGGTGGGCCCGCGGGGATTTGAACCCCGGACCTCCGCCGCGTCAGGGCGGCGTCCTAACCGGGCTAGACGACGGGCCCACGTACAGTTCCTTTTATTGTTTGTATTCTTCCGCTTTAAAAAATCTATTATTCTTTAGTAACGTGTAATCAGTATTTTAGTTATAGACTATTATAATTATACTAGGTATCTTAATGCTTTACATCTTAATAACTTTACTTTTGGCTTTACATTCTCCTTTCTGTGATTTAGATGTTTATGGTCTAAGGTATTTTCTTGAGAATCAGTTTGTTAGTGAAGTGGGTTTAGTTAGGGCTGCTACTTGGGCTTTTCCTGATAATGTTACTATTTTCTTAACTAGTGATAATCTATTAGCTTATACCGCTCTCGGTGTTCTTGGTTCTCCTCTTTGGTTTAATGTTCTTGAAGGCTTGATTTCTTATGGTGTTTACGGTGATGGCCTTCATGAAGTTTTGTTGGGCTTTAACATTCCTGATAACTTTCGTGAGCCTATCGTTTTTGTTATTGATAGTGTTCATAGTGTTAGGTTTAATTCATGGCTTACTATTAAAGTTGAACAACGGTATGGTTCTTTAATTCGTAATTGGTATGAATATGCTGATCTTATTGTTTATAGAGCATTAGATAGTCTATTAGAAGGCGATTTACATTATGCTGAGAGGCTTTTTCTTAAGCTTATGTCTATGTGGGATGGTTACGGTTTTCGTGATAGGGCTTTTAATGATATATATGAAACCTATAAGTTAGCTTTAGCTATTTACCTTTATCGTGCACTAGATGCAGCTAATTCAAGCATTATTAGAGGATACGATAGTGTTATTAGGAGGTGTTATAAGATAATTAGCTCATTACAGAGGGGTGATGGTGGTATTGTAACTCATTATGATGTTGTGGATGGAGTTATGGTGCCTTCGGGTGATGCTAATTCTGAAACAACGTCTATTGTTATTTTAGCAATATTTAGCCATTATCCTGAAGTTATTGGGAAAAGCGCTCGTGTATATGAGAGAAGTATTAGTAGATACTTATTGTTCGTACCTGCTTTCTTAGTTCTTAGCCTTATGCTATTGTGTTTACGTAAATACTTAACTCATTAAGTTACTTCGATATTCTATTTGTTATTGTATGTATTATTATTGCAGCTTCACCTATTGGTCCTATCCATGAACTAAATCCTTGTATGTATATTGGTTCTCCTAATAGTGCTTCATTTTTTGAAAGTCCTGGTTCCGAGCCTGCTACAATGAATGCCGTTTTTGGCTTTATTTCTAGTTCATGTAAATTTACCTTCTTCCCATATTCTGGTGTTAATGTATATGTTTTATCTGGCTTTAGTAATTCTATAGCATCTTTTAGGTCTGGTAGTACAATTATTGGCTTATTATACTTGTAGGCATCTCTAAATACCTCTGGTATTGCTATTTGAGCTGCAGCCCCTGTAGGTTTTGTTATCACTAACATGAATTTTTCTCCTGCTGAGAAAACTAGTCTTGCGATATCGTGTACTCTTTGTATGCTTGAGACGTTGTGTAATATTATGTATATTTTTTCTATGCTCATGTTTTCGTCCTTAGAATGTCTAGTATGTGCTCAGCTATAGCTTTTGCTAGTGGTACTGGTACAGCTTCACCTACCTGATTATATTGTTCATCCCTACCACCCATGAATACGTGATTATCGGGAAAGCCCATTAACCTTGCTTGTTCTCTTACTGTCAGAAATCTATCTTCATATGGATGTATAAATCTAGAAGATCCCATAACTGTTGGAGCTAGTTTATGAGGGTGTAATTTTATTAAATTTGGATATCTTTTACCTTTAGCTCCGTCATATAGTATCATTGCTTTACCCCATTTCAACTTAGCTATTTTTCTTAGCTTCCTATCGGATATCGGTGGTAATTCATGATTTGGTATTTCTGATGTTCCTGGAGGCGGTAGGTTTTTCAATGCTTCGGCAACAGTTAATCTTCTCCTCGTTTTTCTTTTAGGCTTAATCTCAATATTTGATATAAAGACCCTCAATCTATGTGATGGGGTACCATAGTCTTCTGCTCTTAGTACGTTAAAGTATATGTGCCTATATCCTACCCTAGCAAATTCCCTCCTTAGAGCATTTTTTAATGGGCCATCCATTATTGCCGGCACGTTTTCCATTATAAATATCTTAGGCTTTAGTTCGCCAACTAATCTAATATAATGTAATACTAGCTGTCCTATTGGGTCGCTATATAATCTATCTAGAGGATTTGGTTTTCTTCTAGGATTTGTTGGCGTAAAGGGTTCACAAGGAGGACCGCCTATTACTACATCAACTTCTTTATACCCTACTATATCATTTATTAACTTAGCTGATACATTCTTTATGTCTTCTACAAAGACGTATGCTTCAGGAAAGTTTAGTTTAAATGAACGTGCAGGATTCTTATCATTGTCTATTCCTAATATTATTTTATAACCAGCTTCTCTAAACCCCCTTGAAAAACCTCCAGCACCACAAAATAGGTCAATAACTAGAGGGCTTGGTTTCACGCTTAAGCTCCTCTTCTAAGATCTTTATCCTCTCTTCTAGAACTTTTACGACTTCACCATTATCTATGTGTATAAGGTTTCCTCCGCATCTTGGACATCTAAAATCGTGTTCAAAGGCTTCGTCAAAAGTGTACCTTATTCCTTCATTCTCACAAACAAAGAATGTATTTCCTTTTTCATATTCCAGTCTCTCTTTTAGCTTCTTAAGTATTTCCTTTTTCCTTGTTATGAGTATTGAATCTATATTTTCTATATTTACTCTCCAATAATATATATACCATCCAGTATTTTTGTCTCGCACTCTTCGGTAGCTTATTAACCCTAATTCAGATAATGCATAGAGTGCTTTTCTTACAGCATTTACTCTCATATTTACATTCCTCGAAATTTCTTCATCAGTTAGCTCTTTCCCTTGTTCAAGTAAGTGCTTAAATACTTCTCGTGCCTCTTTGCCGGTTAATGCTTCTATCAAGTTCATTAGCTCTCTTTTACTCACCGACGGTCACCACTTTCTTCCCTTTCTTCTGAGGCACTATTTTAATCTTTGATTTTGGAAACAAAAAATGTAACTCTCTACCTTCATAAAGTTTATCCAGAAATATGGCTAATGCAGATACCTCTGAGTGAGGCTGATTTCCTATTGCAACATTATAGTCAGCATTCTGATAGTAAAATGGAGGAACTTTTTCCGCGCCTACAATAATTAATTTATCTCTAGGAGATTTCCTTATTTTATCTATTACATCGTCTACGTGAATTCCATACATTGTTAAATGTATTACTTCTCCACCACGTTCACGCCATTTTAGGACATATTTTTTTGAATTTACTCCTTGCTCAATTAACATGTAGCCGCCCCATGTACTTAGAACCTTAATTATGGATTCTATTACATGGTTATCATAGGTATCTCCGAGAATAAATCCATGTGCACCAAATGCTCTTGCTACTAATGCTACATGAGTTGTTATTCTTTTATCTCTTTGTGGTCTATGACCTATTCGAAGTACATATACTAAGTATTTAACTTTGGTATGCTCTTTGCTGTTTTCCATATGGTTTCCCTTAACTCCTCCATATTATATCCTTCTATTGCTGATATGGGGATTGAATTGACTACAGCTTCATATATTTCCCTAGCTTTATTGTATAGGTTCTTTGCCCTATATCTAGCTTCCCTTTCTCCTATGAGATCTAGTTTATTAGCTACTATGATTAATGGTTTTCCAATTACCCCAATTCTTCTTAATATACCTATGCTTGCTTTTAGCTTAAGATCGTATTCGTCATCACTTATATCTACTACGAGAATTATTATATCGGAGGCTGCTACTATGTCTAGTGTTGCATAAAAAGCTTCAATTATTTCAACGGGTATATCACGTATGAAGCCTACGGTATCTATTAATATTACTTTTTCGTCCTTATAGTTAAACAATTTCGATTTTGGAGATAGTGTTGTAAAAGGTTCTGAACCTATAGGTTTGCTCTCATTAACTAATATGTTAAAAAGTGTAGTTTTACCTGCACACGTATATCCAACTATCGATGCATGAGGAAAACCTATTGTTCTTCTACTTACTATTAACTTTCTTCTTCTCTTTCTTAACTCCTCTAGTTTTCTCCTTATTCTTGCTTCACGGCTTCTAAGCATTCTATAATATGCGTCAATAGCGTATCTTCCTGGACCTAGGAAACCTGGTAATTCTCTTAATGTTACTTGTCTTATAGCCTCCCTAACCAGTGGTAGTTGATGTTTTAGTTTAGCTAATTCTATCTGAAGTTTAGCCTCCATGCTACCTGCGTGGAGCGCGAAAATATTTAATATAAGTTCAACTCTATCAATAACTTCGCATCTAAGTTCTCTCATTAAATTTATTATATGTCTAGGTTTAGCATTATCATAAATAACTATTATATTATCATCATTTGTAGATTCTTTGAGTTCTTTGACTATGTGTTCTCCTACATAGTACTTAGGGTTTATATTTCTGACCTTGACTATTTGTTCTACTTCGTATCCAGCTGTTTTTGTCAAAGTTATTGCTTCTTCGAGCTCTCTATACCTTGACCTTGGGATTACTAATATTGCTTTTTTCATGCTTATACTCATGCGTTTATCTCCTTTACTTGGGTCAAGGTTTTTGTTTTTTCCTTATGCTTACTATATCTCCTAGAGTTAATTCAGTAGTTTTAATTTTTGATGGTGGTGCGTAGTATTCGGTTTCTTCCACTATAGGTTCTAATAACTTTATCTTTAGAACCTTTTCTAACTTCCTAGCTAATGCTATATCTGGTATCAGCTTGCCAGACTCTATTCTCTTTATTATATTCTCTGATTCTCTAACTTTTTCTGCTAACACTTTATGAGACCATCCCATAGCTTCTCTAGCTTTTTTAATTCTTTCAGCATAATCAGAAACAACTTCATATTCTTCATAAATTGTCCTTCTCCTTAAAGGCCTTCGAGGTGATGCTATACGTTGTGGTTTAGGCTTTGTTTGAAGTTTAAGTTCTTTCTTAATTTCCTGGATAGACTTTTTACCTATCTTACTATAGCACCTTAGACAAACGGTAATTAATGCTCCTTCAACATATACTTTCTTAGCACCACCTCTTGGTATTAACTGACCGCACATTTCACATTGTATAAAACTTTGACGACTCATTATTGAAGCACCATTACGTAATTTGAGACCAGGATACTTATTAGGCTAGAAGTATTATTTAGTTTACCCTAGAGGTAGTTATGTTTAATGGGTGTAGAGGTTGTCAGCCATTGACGATAACGTACATATGGACGTGTCATCACTTGTAGAATACATCAGATACCTTGAACGTAAAATTAAGCAACTAGAATCTGAAAGAAATATGCTATTAAAGGAACTTGAATACTATAAGGCAGAAATAGAGAAGCTTATGTCACCTCCTTTAATAGAAGCCATACTCCTTAGTGTTATTGATAACGAAAGAGCCATAGTTAAAAGTACAACAGGACCTAATCTTATCGTTAAGATAGGTAAAAATGTTGATAGAAGTAAGCTTATACCTGGAGTACTAGTTGCTTTAAATCAACGTGCTTCAGCGATTGTTGAAGTCTTACCCGAACGTGAAGATCCGTACGTGTCTGCTATGGAAGTTATTGAAAGACCTAACGTTACATACAAAGACATTGGCGGATTAAATAAGCAAATTCAAGAGATTAGAGAAGTTGTTGAACTACCTTTGAAAGATCCTGAGCTCTTTGCTGAATTAGGTATAGATCCTCCGAAAGGAGTACTACTGTACGGACCGCCAGGTTGCGGTAAAACACTCATCGCAAAAGCTGTTGCTCATGAAGTTAACGCTACCTTTATCAAGGTTGTTGCCTCAGAATTTGTTAACAAGTTTATCGGCGAAGGAGCACGTATAGTTAGGGAGGTATTTAAACTAGCTAGGAAAAAAGCTCCTGCAATAATATTCATAGATGAAATAGACGCCTTAGCTGCTAAGAGATTAGATTTAGGAACAAGTGGTGAAAGAGAAGTTCAAAGAACGCTCATGCAATTATTAGCTGAACTTGATGGCTTTGACCCGTTAGATAATGTTAAAGTCATTGCGGCTACAAATAGAATAGATATACTTGATCCAGCAATTTTAAGGCCAGGGAGATTTGATAGGTTAATAGAGATACCCTTACCTAATGAAAAGGGTAGATATGAAATATTTAGAATACATACTAGGAGAATGAAGCTTCATGAAGATGTTGACTTATATTATTTAGCTAAGATAACTGAAGGAGCAACAGGCGCTGATATTAAGGCGATATGTACTGAAGCAGGTTTCTTTGCTATAAGGAATAAAAGGAGATACGTTATCATGGATGACTTCCTCAAAGCAGTAGAAAAGGTTCTAGGTAAGAAAGGTGTAAAGACAAGAAAGACGGGTTCATTGTGGGTTTAATTCTATGAAAAAATTATTCAAACCCTCAAGTGAAGAACTACTAATGCTAAGAACTATTGCGGATTTTCAATTTAGGTATCCTGGAATAGGTCAAGTATTAATACCAGATAACGTACTAGTTGAAAAGTCTCCTAATACGTTAAAGATAAGAGGTATTTATTTAGATGGTAAGCTCATTGCAGCCCTTAGAGTAAATGATAATAGGCTTGTGCTCCACTGCACTGGTGGACGACTTATATGGAATAAAATCCCGAAACCGAGATTTAGAGTTTATGTTGTAAATGAAGTGAGAGATTTTATCTCGAAGGGCCTTAACGTTTTTAGTAGACATGTAATTGATGTAGATCCTGAAATTAGAGCTGGTGATGAAGTAATAGTCGTTGATGAAAATGATAATCTATTAGCTGTGGGCAGGGCTAGGTTATCAGCTTATGAAATGCTACATTTTATTCGGGGGGAAGCAGTTAGGATTCGTGAAGGGTGTATAGAATGCTAAAATATAATTATAAGGGAAGGATAAAGGTAATATTCTATGAGGATATCAGCCTAAAAGATTATACAGTCATAACAGGGTTTCCAGGATTTGGTTGGACAGGTTATTTAGCTACCAAATATATTGCTGATTCTCTGAAAATACCCAGAATGGGAGTTATACTAACTAGATACTTACCTGAATACACTACATACTCTGACTATGGAATAGTTATGCCATTTGAACTATTTATTTCTGATAAACATAGATTATGCATTATAGTAAATCATGGTGTTCCTCACGAAGTAGAGAGAGCAGAATACAGCAGAGTAATAATTGAATGGTTAAAAAACGAAAAGGTAAGAGAATTAATACTCATAGGGGGTTTAGATAAAAGGTTTAAGTCTGAAAGTAATTTAGCACCATATAGATGGCTTGGAACTAGTACTTGTAAAAGGAAATTAGAAGCACCGTTGCTTGAGAAGGGTTTATACATAATAGGACCTTTAGCTCTTATGTTAATGTATGCTGAAATATATGAACTCCCAGCTTTGGTTCTATTACCCTATGCTGAGCCAGGACGCCCAGATCCAAGAGCTGCAGCTGTTGCTGTTGAGCAAATATCTAGGATGTTAGGCTTAAATATTGATGTAAGCCCCCTATATGTAGATGCAGAAAGGATAGAGAAGGAAATAGCGGAAGTTGTTAAGTATCATAAGAAGTTAGCTGAAGGAACTAGAGAAACAGTTTATATGTGACAGGAATTTAAATATCAGATGATATTATTACCACATCAATAGGAATGAACTCATATAGTTTAGTTTCCTTAATTTCCTTAAAGAGCATTTTCGACCACTCAAATTCTCTAACTACAAATACTATTATTTTATTATAGTGCTTCCACCACTTCTTTATGAATTCTATTACTTTTGATATCATATCTCTAATCACTTCCCTTGAAGGACTAGAAATCATTTCAAATTGTGAAAGAGGATAGGTTCCACAAAGTTCTTTGGGTATTATATTAAAGAATGGAATGTAATAGATTATGTGATTTAGTTTGCTATTTCTAGTAACTTTATTTACTGCTTCACTTATTTTTGATGTTGATATAGGTTTCTCATTCACGCTTCCAGGAACCAATATTAAGTTTCTATGACTTTGAGAAGGACTATAGTATTTTTCTATGAAATTTCTATACCTAATGATCTCTGGTCTAAATATTGATTCCTCACCGTATAGAAATACACCATGCACTATGCCCTTAGACGTAGGGTCATATTCTTCAATAATTTTATGATATTTAAGCAGGGTCTTAAATGCTTTATAAAGTGATGGGTGTGATCTACTTCTTTCCTCTAATAACTCCCATAACCTTCCCTCTCTTATTGCAACTCGAATTCTTTTTAATTCTTCATAGATTACGTAGAGGTTATGTAGAGCAATCAAATGTACTTGATTATTGAGGGGAAGCTCCCTAACCTCACGTGGTGTATGTTTAGAACATACAGGACATGTACAGGGAAACTCTTCTAATTCCTCTATCTTATATGTTCTACTTGAAGTCATATATCTTTTATCCCTGGCATAGAGTATATAGGATGCTGAATCAAACGTATCAACTCCTAATGCTACAAGAAATGGTAATATCATTGGATGACCTGCACCAAATAAATGTAAAGGTTTATCAGGAGGTAGTACCTTCTTTGCCTCTCCAATCATTTCTATAACTGTGGAGTATTCGTATCTCTCAAGTAGTCGTGTAGGGCTACCTATAGCATACATATTATAATATGGAATCTTAGATGCTTCTTTAGCAGCATATTCTATAAGATCTAAGTATCTGCCTCCTTGAATTGGTAGAACCCAAATTCTCTCGTCATCCTTTATATACTTTAATGCACTTTTAGCTCTTCTAAGTGTTTCTTCAACAGTGTACTTAGCTTCATTCCAACTAGCAGTACTTGGCGTTGGGATATCAAGAATTACTGCTATATCAGAGTTCATTCTTTGTTGTGCGAGGACTATTTCGTCAGGTTCTATATCAATGCTTCCATATTGAAGGATCTGATATGCTCCAGAATCAGTCATTACAGGTCCATTATAACCGATGATTCCGTGAATTCCTTTACGAATAGCTTCTTCTTTGAAATGCTTTAATACAAGATAAGCATTTGTAATCAGAGATTCAAAGCCTACATTTACTATATGACTAACTGGTACCTCTTGTTTAATGATATTTACTACTGGAAATACTGTAGGGGTTAATATTTTACCATGACGAGTCTCTATAATACCTAAGCGTCCTGCAAGATCTTTTTCCTTAATCTCGAACATCTCTTAATCCTTACATTCTAGCCGCTTAGCTTCCTAATGACTTTTTTCTCTCCTCTATATATTTTGTATATATACTATAGACTTTATTTGCCATAGGGCCTTGTCCTTCAACCCCATGTTCACTGACTTTAATACTATTAAATACCATTACTACTCCAGCTTCAGGATAAACTTTAATAGCATCCCTCCTTAAACCAAGTTCACGTTCAAGTATTTGAGCAAATTCATAGGGGTCAAAGAGTGGTAGTTCTTTAACAAGGATTTCTGAAATTACACCGCCCTTCACTATAACCTTTATATACTTGTCCCCTCTATCATCAGTAACATTACTTAATATTAAGTTCATGTCAGGATGATCAAAGGCCTCTAAGGTTCCTGTATATGTTTTTCCATTAACTAATCTTACAGCTATTTTTCTACCAACTAATGCATTTAACTCTCCTACTATTTTCCTACTAATACCTGGAAACCCCATATGCACCCCTCGCTAAGACTATTACACAGAGGTTACTATAGGTTTTGTTGAAACACAATACATTGAACTTATGCTGTTCAAGAAATGCTAAATATTTTTTAACTCTCCTAATCCTACTAGGCTTAGTGATCTATAATGCCGATATTGGAAGAAGAATGTAAGATAGAGAAAATAGAAAAATCATTACTACCATATATCTACATATTACATGCTACGTGCAAGAAATGTGATTTCGTTATGGATGTTCACGAAGATATATTGATATTCAAGGATAAAGACATAGTAGAATTCTATATAGATAGTAACAAACCAACATGTAATACTAAAACAGATTTATGCGGTACAGGATATGTGGTCACAATCAAAAAGGATGGTGTAGTAAGTAAGCTCATAATATCCATTGGGGGGTTTATGTTAATAGTTTCATCAAAGGAAATTGACTTTATACAGAAATTTAAACCTCTAATGAAGACCTACATTAAGCTAAGTAAGAGGGGTTAATGACTCATATAACATTTTATAAAACCTATAATTAAAAGGGAGAATGCTAGATAATAACGTAATATACATATTCGTTATATTAGTACTATTGATAATCTTAATAGGGTTAATAAGGATTAAAAGAGCTCACGGTTTCCCTCTACAACAACATCATAAACCTCCTTATGTATTAATAGAGAACGATGGGAGGAAGTATGCATACATAGTAAACGATATTGTATTATCTGGAAAGAAGGCACTTAGGGATCTTGAGGTTTTAATTAATGTAATTGAAGATAGATATAAAGACTCAAGAGGTACATCATATATCATTGTTTCATGTATTTCAAAGAAAGGAGTGAGGACCTATCTTATATTAGCTCAAGAATATAAAGGCCCTGAGCCTGTAGAGTTATTGAGTGAGTATTACATTTTGAAAAGCATTGTAGACTCAAGGCTAAAGAACATACGGATAAGAGCTTTATCGTTAACTAAAGATAATGCAATTACTGTACCTTTACCAAATATATTGGGTTTCTTTAATTTTACTGGCAGACATGAACTTAGTAATATGAGAGAACTATTAAGTAGATCGCACATTCAGCTATCTTCAAATACTAGGTCTTGGAACTTAATGAAACCAGATAGCATATATAATAATGATAAAAATAGTCTTGAGATACATATAGGTACTTTACTTAATGACCCTAGAATCAACATATGTATACCATTAGTTGACCTAGAACGACATACATTGATTATAGGTTCTACGGGATTCGGAAAAACAACGACTGCCACGAAGATAATTAAGGAAATTGTAAAGAAAAAGTTGGGCAATATCATAGTGCTTGACTGGCATAATGAATACGCAAATAAATTATCTCAGCTAGGATTGGTATATCACTTATTTAAACCAGGTAAATCACAATTCAGGCAGTTAGCAATACCTTTGATAATATTCAACGAGCAAGAGGATCTATATTCTTCGGTAGAAATAATAGAAAAAGTCATGGGTTTAACGCCTCCACAAACATATGTTTTAGTTAAAGTTCTCGATAAATTAAAGAAGACAGGTAATGAAGAATTTGAATTGAAAGATATCTTGAAGCATATTAAGATAAATGAATATGAATCTCATGCTCTATTTGAGGCTAAAATGGCTCTTTATAGAAAGCTGTATCAATTAGTATATGGTTCTTCCAGGTATATGTTTAAGGGAGCTGCTAAGAATCAGGACTTAACTAGGTTAATTAAAAATATTACTAGTAGACCTATAGCAGTAATAGAATTAGGTCATATACGCAACACACATATAAGGACGTTATACTCTATCGCTCTATTGAAATGTTTATTCGAAATCCTCAAAACCGCTAATAGTAATCATAGGCTATTTGTTGTCGTAGAGGAAATAGAAAACATGCTTTATAATAATAGTATTGTAGGCTTGTTTCTGCAGTTACTAATGGAATCCAGAAAATACGGATTATACTTCATACTGATATCACATTCAATTGCAAACCTCCCTATACACATAGTTGAAAACACAAGCACGAAGATAATTCATTCAATAAAAACGGACAAAGATTTAAGTTACGTAAAAAACGCTATGAATCTAAGCAGAGAATTACTAGAATTAATTCCTTATTTAAAGCCTGGTGAAGTTATTGTAGTTTCTATGTCGCTTAATGAGCCAATATTATGTAATATAACTCTATGAATTGTTCGTAAAGGTATGGAAAAATAGGTTATTAAATGAATTAAAAATTATTTAAAAACTTACTCTTCCTTCTCTTCCTCCTCTTTCTTTTCCTTCTTTTCTTCCTCTTTCTCGGTTCTGGTTGCAGCAATTACGTCGTCTATTCTTAGTATTAGTGTTGCTGCTTCCGTTGCTGCCTTAATAGCGTTTACTTTTACCGATACAGGCTCTAGTACTCCTAGCTTAAGCATATCGGTTACTTCACCTGTATATACGTTAATTCCGTACCATTTTCCTTCAGGTTTTGAATGAGCAGCTCTTAGCTCTATGAGTTTTTCTACAGGATCATAACCAGAGTTTTCTATTAGAGCTGATACTAGTCCTTCAAGTGCTTTAGCGAATGCCTGTATAGCTAGCTGTTCTTTACCTGTGAACTTGGCAGCATATTCCTTTAGATGCTTAGCAATTTCGATTTCAATTGCTCCTCCTCCGGCAACTACCTTGGCATCTCTCATAGCATCTGCAACTACAGATAATGCGTCATGTATTGCTCTTTCAGCTTCATCAACTAATCTCTCAAGACCTGCTCTAATTACAATGCTTACAGCTCTAGGATTCTTGCACTGTTCGATGAAAACCATTTTGTCTTCTCCGACTTTTCTTTCCTCAACTAAACCAGCTTCACCTAGGTCTTCGGGGATTAGGTCTTCAATATTGGTTACTATTCTTCCTCCTGTTGCTCTTGCTAGTTTTTCCATGTCACTTCTCTTAACTCTTCTTACTGCAAGTATTTTCTTCTTAGCAAGAAAGTGCTGTGCAACATCATCAATACCCTTCTGACAAATAACAACATTAGCACCAATATTTGAAATCTTATCAACCATATCCTTTAGTATTCTTGTTTCTTCATCTAGGAATGCCTTTATCTGTTCAGGGCTTGTGATGTTTATCTTAGCCGTTATTTCAGGTTTCTCGACTTCTAATGGGCAGTCTAGTAGTGCTATTTTTGCTTTTTCAACTCTCTTAGGCATACCAGGATGAACAACCTCCTTATCGAGGACAATACCTGATATTAGCATGGTATCTAAGAGGCTTCCACCATGCTTTTTAATTACTTGTACATTATCTAAATCAATGTACCATTTATCACCACGTTTTTCTGCTATTTGTCTAATGGCTTTAACAGCTAGACCTGCTAGGTATTCTCTAGCACCATGTACAGCTTTACTTGTTAGCGCTGACATAGCAACCTTCTTTAAAGTTTCTTCGTCTTCGGGATCTATAGGAATAGCTATTTCTTTTAGATATCTAATGGCTTCTTCCATAGCTTTCTTAAATCCTGATACTATGATTGTTGGATGAATGTTCTTTTCAAGTAGTGACTCAGCTTCTCTAACAAGTTCACCAGCCAAGATAACTGCTGTTTTAGTGCCATCACCTACTTCTTCGTCTTGACCTTTAGCTATTTGTACTAACATCTTAGCAGCAGGGTGCTGAACATCCATCTTATCTAATATGGTAGCGCCATCATTGGTTATAGTGACGTCGCCTAAACTATCAACGAGCATTTTATCCATTCCGCGTGGTCCATAGGTTGTTCTTAGTGTTTCAGCAATAGCTCTAACAGCCATGATGTTAGCTCTTAGTGCATCCCTACCAGCTGTTCTTTGAGTCCCCTCCTTTAGTATTAAAACAGGAATACCCATAGGTTCCGTTGTCATAACCTACCACCTTATCCATGGGAGTCTCAACAGGAGAGCTTCTATATAAACTTTTCTCACATTAGACTTAAATAACTTATTCAATTAGCGTAACATTATTAAGTCTCCTATATTTTCATAGGAAAATAGCTGGTGTGGTGACATGACATGGGCAAAGTGAGAACAAGTATAGTTAAGAGAACAGCAAGAAAGCTATTGTCAATGTACCCTGACCTATTTACTGATGACTTTGAACATAATAAACAAATGGTTAAGAAATTAATTGAAACACCATCAAAGAAGCTTAGAAATCAAATAGCAGGATACATCACTCATTTAGTTAAGATAATGAAGAGAATGAGCAGTGAAGAAAAGACATAAAATGGTTATAAGTTATGGAATACGAAATAAAGATAAGAGGTCTAGGTAAATTACGATCACTAAATTCTGCGCTAAAGCTTGACCTAGATCCTACAATAACCATTAAATCCTTATTTGGTAAATTAAAAAGCATTGTAAATGAACTTAATAATGTATTGACATCTAAGAATGATCCTCTGATGGGAGTACTAATACTAGTAAATGAAGTTGATTATAGATTAATCAATAATAGAGAAATTAGAGACGTTGTAGAGGGCAATACAATAACTATTACAATCATACCTGTAAGTCATGGAGGGTGACATAGAGGAATGAGCTCTTCTATACTTCAAGTACCAAAACTACATGTAGAGATAGTTAAAGTAAAGTTCAGTGAAGGTAATATAAAATCACTGCTTAGTAAATTAAGTGCAAGATGCAAAAACACGTTCTTGCAATTAATTAATGAAGAATCTTATTATTCTAAGTCGCAAGTAACACTAGCTTACGTACTAACACAGAAAGCATTTAAAGAAGGATATAATAGGTTAAAGAAGCCGCCATTAGAGTTTTTACTATATCTTTCGGCAACAACCCAATTCAACAAAGCCATAGAAAAAGTAGGCATTGGGGAGAAGAATGTAGCATGCCTAATTATAATATCTGATGACAGAGCTGCAACTACTAAGTGCCTCAATAGTATTAGAAGTGAAGTAGAAGTTCTTGGAGAATGCACGCCTGGAGAGGAATATATAAAGAAGCTCTATGAGATAGATGACAGAATGTTAGAGGAGCAATGCTTTCAAAGAGAAAGACGTAAATGCTTGGAAGTACTAGTTCTCGAATCAATATCCTCCATAGACTACGTTTAGTGATTATTTAAAGCAATAATAAATTATAAAAATATAAGGGGGTAGTCTAGCTCAAAACATGGGGGAAACTTATGGTAGTGTTTGAGGAGGAATGGTGGGAGGAAGAGGAAGAAGAAGAGTGGTGGGAGGAGGAAGAGGAAGAAGAATGGGAAGAAGAGTGGTAATATATGGCTGCCTAGAATTTAAGATCAGAGTTTAAAGACCTTTCATCCACGTACTTTTCTCAAAGCCGTCACCACTCATCATCGTATAGATATTTGAATAGCTTACACTTATAAGCTTAGTACTTAATCTACCTAGTGATTAGAATAGTCATGGTAAGGGTGTGTTCGATGAGAATTGCTGTAGTAGATAAAGACCTCTGTAGGCCTGATAAGTGTAACCTAGAATGCTTGAGGTTTTGTCCTTTGAATAGAAGCGGGAAAAAGTGTATTGAGCTAGGGGACAGTGGTAAAAGGGCTATAATACATGAAGAGGTATGTGTTGGATGTGGCATCTGTGTTAAAAAGTGCCAATTTAAGGCAATAACCATAGTAAATTTACCTGATGAATATGAAGAAAACATTGTTCATAGATATGGACAAAACATGTTTAAATTATATGGACTCCCCATCCCTAAGTATAATAAAGTCGTTGGTGTTATAGGTAAGAATGGTAGTGGTAAAACAACATCCTTAAGAATACTTGCAGGTGAATTAAAACCAAATTTAGGAAACTTCAATAACCCACCATCAGAGAGCGATATATTAAGACATTTTAGAGGAACAGAACTTCAAACATATTTTCAGAAATTATTTAATAAAGAGTTAAGGATAGTGCATAAAATACAATATGTTGAACTTGTACCACGCTACATTAAGGGGGCCATAGGCGAACTGCTTTTAAAAGCAGATGAAAGGGGTATAGCAAAGGAAATAGCCAAAGAAGTAGGAATGCATCAATTATGGGATAGGAGTATAAGGGTCGTTAGTGGTGGAGAACTCCAAAAATTCCTAATAATAGCTACATTATCGAAAGAAGCAGATGTATACTTATTTGATGAACCTTGTAGCTACTTAGATGTTAAAGAGCGTATTAGAATGGCAAGAATTATTAGAGAATTCATTAAAAATAAATACGTAATAGTAGTTGAGCATGATTTAGCTGTTTTAGATTATCTGTCAGATCTAGTAACAATAATATATGGTGAGCCAGGCGTATTTGGTATAGTGTCAAAACCTTATGGTACAGGAGCGGGGATAAATCACTTTCTCGAAGGATACCTACCTGCAGAGAATATGAGAATAAGACCTGAACCTATAAAGTTCCATATCTATGCACCCATAGATAAGAGTATAGAAGCGCTAAAACCCTTAGTATTATGGACCGATATTTATAAAGAGCTAAAGCCATTTAAACTCAAGGTAACTAGAGGATGTATAAGGGTTGGTGAAGTACTAGGACTTGTAGGTCCTAATGGGATAGGGAAAACGACGTTTGTTAGAATAATTGTAGGAGAGCTAAAACCTGATAATGGTGAAATAAGCGTTGAGGGATTAAGCCTAAGTTATAAACCTCAATATGTTTCACCAAAGATCTTCGAAGAAGAAACCGTTAGGGAAGTATTAAAGAAAGCTAATGAAGAAGCTCTTAATCCATCATCATGGATTTATGTTGAATTGGTAAAGAAGCTACGCTTACATAGACTCTTTGATAGGTACGTAGAGGATCTGAGCGGTGGAGAACTACAAAAATTAGCTATAGCTCAATGTCTTGCAAAGGATGCACATGTATACCTATTAGATGAGCCATCAGCGTATCTAGATGTTGAAGAGAGGCTAACTGTTGCAAAGATAATAAAGAGGATAACACGTATGAAAAGTGCTGCTGCATTTGTTGTAGAACATGATCTATGTTTACAGGATTTCATAAGTGATAAATTAATAGTATTTACTGGTGAGCCTGGCAGAGAAGGCTATGCTTCATCACCATTAGATCTTAGAAATGGTATGAATAAGTTCTTGAAAGAATTGAATATAACTTTTAGGAGAGATCCAAGAACATATAGACCAAGAGTAAATAAAGAAGGTAGTTATCTTGACAGATATCAGAAAGAGATAGGAGAATACTATTACATACCACGTGAAAAGGATTTAATTAAGGAAGAAGAGGAATAAAAAGACTTAATTTCTAGCTAATATAATTCTCCGACATTATTTAGTCTCATAGTTTTACCAAGCAGTTTTATCAATAAAATTTAATAACTCTCTTTCAAGTGAGAACTACCAAGAACAAATGTGTGGGGCTTTAGTTCATGAGTGAAGATAGGAGAATAACCATAAGTGTAATAAAAGCAGATATAGGTTCTCTAGTAGGACATCACATCACCCATCCTGATACGTTAGCAGCTGCAAGTAAAGTGCTAGCTGAAGGAAAGAGAAAAGGTGTATTAATAGACTTCTATGTAACCCATGTTGGAGATGACTTAGAATTGATAATGACGCATAAGAAAGGCGTGGATCATCCAGATATACATGGACTTGCCTGGAACGCCTTTAAGGAAGCTGCTAAGGTAGCACGTGAGCTAGGACTATATGCAGCAGGTCAGGATCTCTTGTCAGAGGCATTTTCAGGAAACGTTAGAGGATTAGGACCTGGAGTAGCTGAAATGGAGATAGAGGAGAGACCTTCAGAACCAATAATAGTGTTCATGGCAGACAAAACCGAGCCGGGGGCATTTAACTTACCATTGTTCCGAGTATTCGCAGATCCATTTAATACTGCAGGATTAGTCATAGATCCCAAAATGCACGAAGGATTTAAGTTTGAAGTTTATGATGTATTTGAAGGAAGAGCTGTTGTTCTAAACTGTCCAGAAGAGCTATATGACCTACTTGCACTAATAGGAACTCCTAGTAGATATATTATAAAGAGAATATATAGAAAGAAAGACGACCTACTAGCTGCAGTAGTTAGCACCGAGCGATTAAATCTAATAGCAGGAAGATACGTTGGAAAGGATGATCCAGTAGCTATAGTAAGAGCACAACACGGATTACCTGCAATAGGTGAGGTATTAGAGGCATTTGCCTTCCCACACCTTGTAGCAGGTTGGATGAGAGGAAGCCACTTCGGACCACTAATGCCAGTGGGATTAAAAGATGCTAAATGTACTAGATTTGATGGTCCTCCGAGAATAGTAGCACTAGGATTCCAGGTTAAGAATGGTAGATTAATAGGGCCAGCTGATCTATTTGACGATCCGGCATTTGATGAAACAAGAAGGCTTGCACAAATAATAGCCGACTATATGAGAAGACATGGCCCATTCATGCCACATAGATTAGGGCCAGAAGAGATGGAGTACACAACATTACCGCAAGTATTAGAGAAGCTAAAGGGAAGGTTTGTTAAGATAGAGCAAATGGCTAAAATTATAACGAGAAGAAGCGAAATGTTGACAGGAGAGTCAACAGAGTAAATAAATAAAGGACATTCTGCATTAACTAAAATATATTTTTCTTGACGTAGAAATTTCATTGAAGGGCTAGATATCATGAAGTATGCTCTACCCATAATAGCAATAAACTACAAAGCATATTCTCAAGCATTTGGATCAAAGGCATTAGAAATAGCTAAAGCAGCTGAAAAAGTACATAGGGAAACCGGGGCAACCATAATCATAGCTCCACCATTTACTGAATTATTTAGATTAAAGCAAGCAGTAGAAATCCCGGTTTTCGCTCAACATGCTGATCCCATAGATCCAGGAGCACATACAGGGTACATACCTTTAGAAGCAATAAAAGAAGTTGGCGTAGATGGGGTTATCTTAAATCATAGTGAACACAAATTAATAACGACGCACCTCTATAAGCTTATAAAGAAGGCTAAACAGTTAGGACTTATAACACTTGTATGTGCTGATGAACCTGAAATAGGTGCATCAATAGCAGTATTTAATCCAGATATGATAGCTGTAGAGCCTCCAGAACTTATTGGAACAGGAATACCTGTTTCAAAAGCTAAGCCTGAGGTAGTAACAAACTCTGTAAGTTTGATTAGAAAAATAAATGATAAAGTAACAATATTAACGGGTGCAGGGATAACAACAGGAGATGATGTTGCTGCAGCAATAAAGTTAGGTACTGCAGGAGTATTAGTTGCATCGGCGGTAATGAAGGCAAAAGACCCATATAAGGTAATATTAGATATGGCAACTAAGGGCTTAGAAACATTAAACCGTTAAACGGTTAGAACCAAAATAATACACCGTTTTTAATCTATTAACACAGCTATATAATGAGGGCCCGTAGCCTAGCCTGGATAGGGCGCCGGCCTGCGGAGCCGGAGGTCCGGGGTTCAAATCC
>CAYXRT010000018.1:0-37719 GCA_964467535.1 uncultured Desulfurococcales archaeon | reverse complement strand
TTTAATACTCTATTTAATTAAATAAAGACCAAGGAGCTTAAATTATACGTAACTACGGTGGAAATATACATAAATTTGTTTATATACTTTTAAACTTAGAGCAATGAAGAAGTGAACCGGCGCTGAAATATGACGAAAACCGAGCGCTACTGAGCACATATAGATGATAAACCATGACCAATAATGTTTATGTAAAATTAAAAGAATATGTAGAATCCCTAGAATTAAGAAGACTAAGTGAATTTAGAGAAACTATTCTTAAACTAAATGCTATTGTAAAAGAAGTCTTAAACGAACTTGCCAAGAAGTATGAGATGGTAGTTATAAGATCATGGAAAGGTAATGACGTAGATAAGGATAATGGAAAATATCTCGTAATAGAAGATCCAGAAGTCTTTGAAGGATTAATAGCACTAAATAATATGTATCACCTCCTCATAAGAAATGGAAGTAGGAAGCATCTTAAAGAACAATTTAGTAAGTCAAAAAAGGCTATAATTAAACTACTTGACATACTAATTAATAGTACTTGAATGGTAATTAAAAGTATGATTAATTAAATTATGTCAGGAATCCTTATAATAGCACTCTAGCGTACCATGTGTAGGTGTACAGTTGGATAAGAATACAAAAAGGGTAATATGGTAATGCATATACCAAGTACAATAATATGGATATTTACAGCTAAGTGCAACTTGAACTGCATACATTGCTATACTTCAAGATTTCATAAAGTACAGGAACTAACTACTAATGAGAAATTAAAGTTTATTGATGAAATAGGAGAACTAGGCATATTGTATGTAGGATTAAGCGGTGGAGAGCCATTAATACATCCAGATTTTCCATTGATAGTAAATAGGCTAAGAGACTACAATATATCAGTAACTGTAGTTACAAATGCTACGGTATTAACAAGTGAAATAGCTAAATTACTTTATAGAAATGAAGTCTACGTTTACGTAAGCATTGATGGTCCTAGAGAAATCCATGACCATATACGTGGTAAAGGAACTTTTGATAAAACAATTCATGGAATTAAGGTACTTAAGGATCATGGTGTAGAATATTCAACAGTAATGGCTGTAAGTAAACTAAACTATAAGTATGTTAAAGATTACATAGACGTAGCTGTGAGCCTTGATGTTGATAGGATAGCATTAATACCTGTAATGCCTTCGGGCATGGCTTTAAAGAGTAAGGTATTTGTTAATGCACATGAATACCTAGAAGCTATTAAAATAGCTGATACGATATCAGATCTACAAGGATATCCCATATCATTATGGTGTACACCATTTGCACCATTAGTTGTTAAGTCAAAGCATGTATATTCGACATTCTGTAGAACGTATAGTATACAAGATATAGATCCTGCAGGAAGACTACTAGCATGTGATGTAATAGACTTAACATTCTCAAGTATAAGGGAAAAGAAATTTACTGATGCATTAAGGGAGTATCAAAACAGTAAAGTAATAAAGGAGATTGTAAATCCAAGTAAGCTACCAGATCCATGCATTAAATGCCCATTAAAGAATAGATGTAGATCAGGATGCTTTGCTAGGGCATTCAACATTTACGGTTCACTTAATGCAGGAGATCCTTTATGTCCAAGAATAGCAGAAAAATCATTAAGATAGCGCTATTTGCATTCTTTGACAGCCTTGAATATTACATCAATAATATCACGGACATTTATGCCAACCAACTTACCTTTACTACAAACCTTTCTAACAACATCTTCTACACAAGCTAAATCAACGTTCTTTAAGGAATTTTGGACTTCATCAATTATTTCAGGAGGATACGCAAAGAAATCACCATGTAAGAGTATATCAAGTATCTTATCATTCTTTAGAATTAACTCAACGCCTACTGTCTTACCTTTAGCACTTCTTAACATATAACTACATCTTCGTAGAGACATACTCGAATAACCTCCCACTTAAATCTAGGTAATAACATATATGTTTAACCTAGTAAGTATTATTCTTGTGAGGGAAGAATTGTGAAATCAACAACGCAGACTAGAGAGCCTACAACAGTTATATTCCCATCAGAACCTGAATGGAAGTTGGTATACAAAAAATTAATAACAATTCTTGATCAATATGATCCCCAAAGATCATTTAAGCTTAAGGGGGACATAGCAAAGATATTCAATACCCTCGAAACAAAATTAAAGGACTTATTTATAGACTATGCTCTTGGGCAAATAAAGTTAGAAATAGCATATAAATGGATAGAGGAATTTAATAAGGCTATGAATGAAATAATAAAGCTATTAAAGATACCTGGAGTTCTCTTGTCAAAAGAATTGAGAAGCTTTATTGAAGATCCACGAAATCATCTAAGGAAAAAGATATTCATTTACACACATGACCTCTTAAGGGGGAGAATAGATGTTGATGAATATGAGAGAAGAGCAGGTCCAGCAGTACGCACATCCTTTAGGACTAATCTTAGAACCTTATATCAAGACTGGGTTCTCATAACAGTAATAAAACATTTAGTAAAGCGTGGTGCCTTTATAGCATATCCCGAACATAAATATATATCACTTGAAAGACTTGGTAAGCAAAAAACAGGAACTATACCACCAAATCTAGTACTATATCTTGAGGGAAAGGGTTACTTAAGCTTCTTTATAGAAGCGCCAAGACCTATCGGATGGGAAGATACAAGCGACTTACAAAAAGCATGGAAGCTCTATACAGCACTAAGACCAGATGTATTAATCTATACAGGTAAAGTATTAAACATAGTACGCATTGGTCAAGACCCACCAATACAGAGACCAAATATTATATTAGAATGCAAGGAACTTGAAGACTGGTATATAAGGGTAAGAGACCTAAAAGGATCATTCACTAAACCATTAACAGCAGAAGAATGGAGAAGTAAATGGATTCAAGGATTATGGACAGGCCTAGCTGATGTACTAGGAGTTAGTAGAACAGAAGTTCAAGAAACAATAGAAACAAGAAAAGCCATAAGACTAAAGGAATATCAAATAATAACACTATACAAATCATTCTACAACCCAGATACTATGATACTTGTATCACGCTCAAAAATACCAAAATCAATAAGAAAAGACATAGAATATCATGGAATAACTATAATAGATGATGTAGGATTCAATGAAGAGAAGATAAGGGAACTAGCAGACCTACTAGAACAATATGCTGGAGGAGAAGAATCAATAACAATAGAACTATCAGGAGAAACAATGAAACTCCTAAAACAAGCATACCTTAAACTAAAACAACAATACAAAGACATAACAATACACGAAGTAATAAGAAAAGCATTAGAAAAACTCGTAAAAGAGCAATAAAATAACCGTAGTCGTAGTTCTAGTTAAAAAGTAATTAAAGGTAGAAAATAGAACTCCATGCACTATCCACGGAACTCCTAAAATATCAAGAACAATAAGGGAAGGAATACCAGTAATACAATGGTAAAGACTAATAGATGCAGAAATAAACAAGAAGGAGGTAAGGGAGATAAGAATACCCATAACAAACATACTCTAAGCACATAAGGAAACGTAAATAATTTTAAAGCTTCTGGGGCAGAAGTATACTTCTGGGGCGGAAGTAGTGTATTTTAATGAGGAACCTAAGAAGAAAAAAGAAGACCTATTCAATCGTGAAGAAGAGTTAAATAGATTATTAAATGCTATTGAGAGGGGTGACAAATTAATACTAATATTAGGTCAACGTAGAATAGGTAAAACATCTCTACTATTAGTTGCTTTAAATATCTGTAATTATCCATTCATGGTTATTGATGGTAGGAGGGTTGAAGAAAACTATAGTAGGCTTAGACTATATGAACTAATAGCTAAAGGAATTGAGGATGTCATACATAGAACCTCACACTATAGAAGCCTAGTAAGTTTATTGAAGAGTACGAGGGGAGTTAATGTAAAGCTTACAGCTGGAATAATATCGGTTAGCTTAAAGTGGAGGGGTTCTGATAGAGCTTATTTATCTGATATACTTGAATCCCTAGATAAATGGTGTAGGAATAGGAAAACGAAGATAATATTCTCAGTAGATGAAGCTCAATGCCTTAGAGGACCGTTATCAAGGGAATTTACATTAGCATTAGCTTATGCATACGATAACTTAGATAACATAGTAGTAGTATTAACGGGTTCAGAGGTAGGATTACTATACGATATAGTTGGTGTAGATAATCCAAAACACCCATTATATGGTAGAACTAGAACAGAAATAACATTAAGGAAATTTACTAGAGAAGAGTCGAGGATATTCCTTAAAGAAGGATTTAAGCAAATAGGGTTAAAGGTAGGTGAAGACGTAATAGATTATGCTATAAGTAAATTAAATGGAATACCAGGATGGCTAACAGCATTTGGAGCAAAAGCATGGAAAATAGGGAAAGCAGCAAAAGAACATGTAGACCAAGTTTTCTTAGAAGCAGTAAGGCTTACAAAACAAGAAATAGAAAAACTACTTAGAAAAAGAGCCATGGCCTACCAAAGATATAGATTAGCATTAAAGGCCATAGCTAGTAGGTATAATACTTGGAGTAAAGTAAAAGAATACATAGAAAGATATGAGGGGAGAACAATACCAGATAACCGATTATACAACATCATATTAACGTTAATGAAGACAGGAATAATAGTGAAAGAGGATAATAAGTATAGAATTGTAGATGAAATAACACGTGAAGCAATAATAAGACTTTAATCTCCTCTACCTTGACTTGATTTAATTAATGCTATATCTACATGTCCAAACCCATCAGCTCTACTACTACCAACACCCATAACGTATGCATGAGTAAGAACGTTTTCAATAAATAGTTTAAATTCAGGATAACTAGATAAAATATCATTCTCTAAGTGGTAGTTAACGTACCCTATTACACCTGGAAGCTCCTTATCATCATAAATATAGAAAACTCTTCTACATGTATCAAGACAGCTATGAGATTCAACAACAATAGCAGAAAACAAGTTAATAAGGGAAATATAATCAGGTTCTCTTTCAAGACGAGCAACATCACCAATATTATAGGAGAAAACAAAACCAGAAATAGGAGCAAATCTCCTAAACTTAGAAGGCTTAAATGGATCAATAAATAATGCAGGAGTCCTAAAAACAACCTTAACGACATCAACATCATCAAGACTATAAAAAGGCTCCTTAGAAGGAATTCTAAAACATTCAACAGTTAACTCAATAACACTCCACTTACAACCAAATAATTCAACATCATGTAAATTATCAATAGCTAAAACAATATCATCTAAATACTCACCATAACATCCAATAACAAACCCAAAAACACCACCATTATCAATACCAACAACTCCTTCACAACCACGCCTCTTCCATAAAAAATAACCATCCCTCCTAAAAAGAGTAGACACTCTAATAGGCTTAGGAAAAATACGACTCTCAAAAACATTAACCAACCTAGGATTACACTTAATCAACAAAGACTTAACAACCTTACCAGTAAAAGGAGGCAAAACACAACTACCATTAACTCTCAACCAAACAATAAACCTATAAAATAACCTACTCGCACCAAACAACAACCTACGAACAACACCAACAATACCATCAAAACCCAAAGAAGCCTGCAAAGGCAATAAACCCAACCATAAACACAAAACCAAGAAAAACACATAAACCCTACTTAAATACCCCTAGATTTATAAGCTTTCTTCAGATCTCAATAAATAGATAGTGCACTTAAACCATAAACCATGATCAAGCTTTATGAATTTATAAGTCATCAGAACAAGTAATACTTAAAACATCAGAACCTTGCGTCGCACTCAAGTAGAATTCTGATAAATAGAATAATTTATAAAATATGAATCGACCATGCAATGAACATAAGCTTATGAAGCGGTACACCCATAAAACTTATTAACATTAAAACAAAAACTAGTAACAGAACCCACACTCTATAAAACAACAAAAAAGAATTGAGAGAAAGTAATCAATAATTTTATCAACCCTACATAACTTCCTACTATACTCATAAAACAACAAAAAAGAATTGAGAGAGGTTTGGTGACGTTATTGGTTTTACTAGTAGGGTTAAACCTGTTGAGGTCACTGTTGATAGGAAGACCATAATCGTTGAAATACCATTTAGTGAGTACTTGAAGTCTATTAATCATGGCTATTATTTCCCTATAGGTAGTTTTATTGGAATATTAAATCCATTAACACTTACAGTATTTTTGGGTAGGATTTGTAGAGTTGAGCGTTCTGATATTCTTGCTGAAGCACGTATTCCTGCACCAACAACTTCACCTGTCGATGTATTTGCTCTTACAACTCCTCTAAGAATTGAAGTTGAGCTTATCTCTGAGTGCAAGGTGAATGAAAATGGAGAATTTATTGGTGAGGTAACTCCAGTTTATACTCCTGTTGACCCTCAATCACCCGTGTTTAAGCCTAGGAATGAGTTTATTGAACGTATGCTTAGTCTCCCAACTAGTGGTATCAGAATTGGTAAACTATACGTTAGTGGAATAGAATACGATGTTGATATAAGGTTACCTGAAAACATACTTTACCAGCACTTACTAATTGTTGGTACTACTGGTAGTGGTAAAACAGTATTATTAAAGAACATGGCCTTAGCTGTAAATCAAGATCTTAGCAATAGGGATCCACTTACCCTAATATTTGATTTACAGGGAGATTACCTCCACTTAGTGCTAGAAAATCCTGATGTAGTTGATAGAAAGCTTAGTCCATTAGATCAGTTAACCATTATTTTACCAGTAACTAGGAGTTACGTTGAGAATATACTGGATAAGCTTTCAAGTAGAATTAAGGGGTTTAATGACCTATACGTTTTTATTGATGAATACTTTTATGAATTTACTAAAGATTTTATTGAAAATACGTTTCATGGAGTTAAGTTTAGGTATAATCCTGTATATGAGGTTAAAGACCATATAGTTATTGTTAGGGGTATTGAAATTGAGTTAAAGGTTCCTGAAGGAAGTAAGAAGCTAAATGTTATTCCATGGGCATTACAGTTTAGTGAAGTATACTATGAGATTAGGGACTTAATACCAATTATTACTCCACAAGCATATAACTTCCTACCATTAGTATTAGACCATTTAGGTGCAAAGAAAAATAAAATTGATGGAATCTTAACATTACTTTCAAAGAGCATTAATGATATTTCTAAAAAACTCAACATACATAAAGAGACCTTAAATCATATGTATAGGTGTTTAGCTATGATATCTCAGACGGATTTAATTGATGTACACTTTAACGTTAAGGTTAATGGTGAACTCTATGGATTACTAATTAGCGAGCCCAACTATGAGGATTTATTTGATAATAATAGTGTTATTGTTACTGACTTAAGGTTTTCATCACTATATTCTAGGTCACAGTTAACCGAAACCGTTATTGTTTATCGTATACTCAACAAATTATTTAAGTGGAAGGATGAAGCATTTATGAAGGGAATGAAGTCCAAGCCAACATTTATATTAATTGATGAAGCACATAACTACTTTCCTCAAGCTAGAGGTGAAATAAACAAAGATATTGTTGAGTACCTTATAAATAGAATTACTAGACTTGGAAGGGTTAGAGGTATAGGCGTAGTATTCGCAACACATAGACCAAGTGACTTAAATGATCTTATAATACAGTTAGCTAATACTAAGATAGGTTTAAGATGTGAAGAAAAGGTTCTTGAAAGGATTGGGTTAAGAGAGTTTAAGAGTGAATTAGAGTATGCCCCCGACGGTGTAGGGGTAGTTAAGTCTCCTATATTTAAAACTCACTATGTAATGTTTAGAGGCTATGAACCACAAGTATATCATAGAAAGTTCATATGAAGTAGGCCATCCTTCAGCCAAGTATCAGAATATTCGGTTAAGTTTCTTGGCCTATCAAGAATACTGAAAGTAATAGAGCTTTATGGGCTTGGAGGGTCGTTATCCTCGAAGCCGTTGAAATGGTTGTGAGGAAAGGTGCCGCGATTTATGGTGAAGCCTATATAGCATTAGCCAACATCAACAATCATTACATCATACAGCTGATGAGAATTTCATCAAGAAGATGGGAAAAGATAATGTGAAGTGAATACCCTAGCTCAGGAATTTAAAGTAATTTAAGTCTTGACGTGTTGCTTGCCGAAAATTCTTGCCATCAAGGAATTTCTTTTAACGTGATTTTCTTGGATGAGCTAAAGCCCCTTTAAGAGGAATATGACCTTGTCAGCAGTCTCTTTAGTCTTATTAACTAAGAAGCCATAATACTATTTAAGACTTGAAGTGCAATATGCACAACTTTAATGGCTCAACTGACACACTCTTTAATTTCTTAGTATCAAAAATAAAATTCCTTGATGCGTGATTATAGCTGGTCGGACTTATAGCTGAAGCTTTAATTCTTTAAGTTTATAATATTTTTCCACCATATTTTCCTCCCGCTTTACTGCTCTATACATTTATTTATTTCTTTGTTTAATTACTCAATAGCTAGAAGCAATAATATAACTATGTTAAAGAGTAAGTGGTATCTCACCGTGTAACTGTCTTTAATCTCTTGGTCATTTAAAGTCATAGAGTTAACCTGCACTAACATTTAAACCGGAGGTTTACATCTAAGCACTAATGTCTAAATAATTATAGGTACTAGGAGAGTCCCTGAATGATAAATGATGTGTCTAAAATTTGTAAGCATTATATCGTGTCTAAACCTGTAAGAATAATACTTAATTCCATGACTAGTAAGGGTGTTCAGCGAATAACTTTCCATACAAGAACTTTCAGTGACATGAACATTACAAGAAGACTTTAATCACGGCTAACGCTAACCTAGTATTATTTAAACTTAACATAAGAGTGAAATGATACGTAAAATAGAGCTTAAACTTATTAATAATCCAGCGAAGTTATAGCTTCTTTACTAAATACTCTTTCTGATAATTAATATATAGGTAGCCAGCATGATAATATACCTTAAAAATAATAATACCCCCCACGGATGTGGTACTGGGGAGAAGCTCTGTCTAGTTGGGCTAGAAGGGTTTGGTATGCAGCTATAACTGCCATTATTATTCAGTCTGTATGGATTGGTGGTGGATTTGGTACTGGTAGGGAGATTGTTGAGTTTATAGCTAAGTATGGTGTCTATGGTGGTGTTGCCATAATTACTGCTGCAATAGTCTTGGTCATAGCTACGTTCTTAACACTTGAGGTAGCACGTAAGTTTAAGGCCTACGACTATATGACCCTTAGTAAACAATTTCTGTGGAAGGCGTGGCCAATATTTGATATCGCCTTTATTGTGATGGCTTGGATAGTAATAGCGGTCGTAGCTGCTGCAGCAGCATCGATTCTTGAGGATATGGCTGGCATACCTTACATTGCTGGTGCTGCTATAGTAGTGGCTGTTGTTGGATTTCTACACTTCTTTGGTAGGAGAGCTATGGAGGCATTCTGGGTAATTGGCACTATAGGTTTATACATAATGTACGTAGTTATATGGGCTATAACATTGTCAGCCGCCTGGCCTAAGATAACAGAGAATTTAGTACGTGGTGTAGCCAGTGGTTCTTTATCTAGTGCGCTAGTTGATGGTTTTAGGTACACAATGTATAACTTATTAGTACTTATCCCAGCACTACAGTCTGTCGATAGATATAGAGACTATAAAGACTCAATAATAGCTACAATAATAACGTCTGCACTAGTTTATGGTGCAGCAACAATAATATGGCTATGCTTTATGGGCTTTTATCCCGAAATAGTTCCCCAGCCAGTACCATGGTACTTCGTGCTTAAAAAGATAGGTATAGCATGGGCTTTAGGCCTTTACATATTCTGGATATTCTATACGTTAATGGAGACAGCCCTAGGGATGATCTACGGACTGGTTAGGAGGATTACAGCTCAGCTAGAACTCAGAGGTAGGAAATTAACCCGTAGACATGAGGCATTAATAGCAGTAGTTACTTTAATTATAGCATTAGTAACAGCACAAGCAGGTATAGTAGCTCTAGTAGCTAAAGGTTATGGAACTATGGCATGGATATTCTTTGTAGTATTCTTCATACCATTAGTAACTATAGGAGCCTATAGGCTAGCAAGACCTGAATGGAAGAGGGAGTTCTGGGAGAAGGCTTAAAACCCAGATCTCCATTTTTACTCTAATAAAAATTAGCAAGTCCTGGTAGAGCTTTCATTAAAAACAAGTGATATACAAGTTGATAAAGATCTATTTCGAGATCCCCCAATGTACTTACCACAATGTTTTAGATCGCAGACTTGCTCTGCAATGGTAGTGGTTTAGGTATCCCATATACATTATCTGAAGTCGCTTAGAGAAAAGGTGGGGAGATTAGCAAGCATGAGATGTTACAGTTACCTTACTCCTCGCCATAATCTCAGAGTTACATAGCGCTGAGCTTCATAGCTTCCCACTCCTATGGATCATAGCCCTAGATACTGCTATGTCCCCATAATAGAATTGCAATACCTTATATCGAAGCCTAATCATGCTAAGCGATTTAAAGATCTATGGTTATAGTCTATAGCTACGCTTATTAGCTCCATGTCTTAGCTACCTCAATATACCTATAGATGTATGATGGTTTCAGCATCTAAAAAGAGAATTATACCAGCTGTGATGAATAGTAATTTCATGACTACCTATATATACATCGCCTTATGAGATCTTAGCTTGGAACTCAACAGATTTCAGCAAGACTTATTTAAATCTCAACTCAAATTTCTTTCAATTGTTTTGGAACTTCACATATGTTCCTGGTTATATCTTATCTTATGCATTCCTGTAATACCGGGCTCGCCTTTGGTGCTAGATTCATCTCTAATGAACTTGTTTTTCTTAGTCTCCTTGGAGGGTTAACGAAGTATAGTTTGTTATTAGGATACTATTTGCAATGATGTTTCTGCCTTGGTAATAATTTGCTCTGTGTTAGTAATCTTTATTAATTATCTATTAGATACATCATAGCATTGGGTGTTGTAGTGTGTCGGAGGAGATTCCACTAAGGCCTTTAGGTAAAAGTGATATTCATAAACTTGAAACAGCTCTACTATTGGCAACGTTGTTTAGACCAGATGTTATCGAGGAGATTAGGAAGGCTGAAGAAAGACTTACATGGGTTGATAGTTTAGCTGTTGCAGCTGCAGCACTTGCTAGAGAAAAGGCTGGTATGCCTGTTTCAAGAATAGCTGAAGAACTTGGTAGAAGTGAAGTAACTATACGTAACCATTTAACTGGTAAGACTAAGGCTGGTAAACTCGTACGTGAAACCTATGAGAAATTCCTTAGGGAAGGAGTTAAAATAGAATTACCTGAAACACTCGTAAAGGAGGTTCCAGTTAAAGTTGAGGAAATTGAGAAGAAGTATAAGAAAGAGATTGAGGAATTAAAGAAACAGCTTGAAGAGAATAAGAAGAGGATTGAAGAATTAACTAATGCTAAGAAGGAATTAGAGGAAAAGCTTGCAAAAATTGAATCTGAGAAAAAGGTTCTAGAGGATAAAATTAATAAGATTAAAGAAATTATTGGTTAACTCTAACCCAGTAAGCTCCTTTTTTACCAACATATATATCATATTATAAGTAGCTGAGTATATTCACTAAAATTCTCTAGGGTACGGGGTAGTACTCATCTTATTAAAATAGGATAAAGTATAAATAGTAGTACATTATGGTAGTACTATACGGGTATATCATTGAGCATAGTTAAGGTTACGAGAAAAGGACAAATAACGTTACCAAAAGAGATCAGAGATAAACTCTCCATAAGAGAAGGAGATTACCTAGAAGTCACCTTACAGGGAGATAAAATCATTATAAAGAAGCTAGAATACCCGATTCCTGGCGAGCCTGTAGGAGAGGAGAAGTATAAGGAGATTATTAAAGAACTTGAGGAGATGAGAACTAAATGGCGTTAGTTATCGATACGCGGTTTTTATTAGCATATACTTTTCCCCCAACAATAGAGGATAAAAAGCTACTTTACATGTTCTTTCAGAATAAGATATTGAGAGAAAAAAGTGTAATACCATCAATAGTTGTTACAGAGTATTTAAAGATAGCTGGAAGAATAGTTGGACTAATATCTTCAGAAATGCAGGTTAAGAGATTTGAAAGAGCAGGAGTAAAAATAGAGCCAATACTAGATATAGATGGGTATACTGCTGGAAAGCTATTGTTAAAAAATCCAAGTATACCAATAGCAGATGCATTAATAGCTGCAGTAGCTCAAAGACTAAAAGCAAAGGTAGTAACCGATGATCCTCATTATAAGGTATTAGAAGTAAAAACTATATGGTATAAGTAAACCCTATAGCGTCGATTTTCGTGATTCTTCTAACTCTATTAGAATGCTAGAAAATATCATAAGGCTCGAATACACTAGTTCAATTAGGTCTAAGGAGTGGATAAACCTATATATTATGAAATTGTATGGAGGAGTAAACTATTTTACGTTTATATACCTTTAATGACCGTAATCCTATATGTTACTGCTTCAATTTATGTACTTCTAGCAATAGTTCTTACCCCAATATTTATATTCTTAGCTTTATATACTCTCTTCACCAGCTTCTATAGAGTAGAGTTATATAGGGATAGAATTAAGGTATACTACATTATTGGTGCAAGAGAGGTCATAAATTTAAATGAGATCAAGGAAGTATATGTTAATCCCCCATTCCTTAAAGTTGAAAGTCCGTTTACCATTAATGGTAAATTGACAATCTCTATTATAACAGTAAATAATAGGAAGACAATATTTGCTTCTAATTCACCGCAGTTAATTATACAGTTAATAATGATGTTAAGGAGTGATCTTAGGAAAAGCTATACTAGGGAGATTACCAAGCTGGTAACGTAGTTACTTCTTCATAGGGAAAGACATGATGATTATATTCTTCCATTTAACCTTTCTAGCTTTCCTCATTAGCTTCTTTATCTTTTCTTTGAGTTCATTTGTCTTGATTATTGTTTTTAAGACTAAGTATTCCCCATCAAAACATGATATTATGGTATATGTTGGATGGAAAACTATTATTGAATTTGTTAATGCATAGTACTCGCCATCCCTTAATACATTGTATGCTATGTTTTCAAGTAAGTTTAAGTCTATTTTCTTATAATCTCTAGCCTTACGTTGAAGAAATCTATCTATAAAGTGCTTTGTCAACTTAACTACAAGTTCACTACCCATTCTCCGCTTTAATTCTGCCCTATTATCAATAAAATCACTACACTCTTCAGCTAATGTTAATGCTATTAGATATAGAGTTAAATTAGTGATTAAAGTTAAGCTTATACCCATGTCCACCTTACTTTGCACCCACCATTACACTTATTCGTAACCCGTATCTTACAGTGTATCAAACTTAGTTTTTGAGTGCAATTGTAATATCTAGATAGGAGAACACTACATAAGGAAGATATATTAATGATAAAATTACTTTACTTACAAGATTCAAGTATATGCTCTTGAGGATTCTGATATGTTTCTTCTTTAATTCATTTTCATATCATATTGGTGATTAAGTGTTTATTTGTTTAAATTATTATTTATTAATTTAGGTGATCTAGCTGAAGCTTATGTGTATTAGTGTAAAGGAATTACTTTCTCCTAGAGACTATAATTTCCATTTAACTGCATCTGCATATAATTTCTCATGGTATTATGACGGTTCTAAGCTCATAACGATACTTGATGAATCTAAGCCTATAATTGCTTGTACGCATAAGGTTGACAGTAAATTAAAGGTGAGAATATATGCTAGAGACAAGGTAGATAATATTAGTTGGTATATGGAGAAGCTTGAATTTATCCTTGGAGTTAATGAGGATTTAAGTAAGTTTTATGAAATTTGTGCTAGTGACCCATTATTTCATAAATCCTGTAAGCTATTAAAGGGATTTCGTTTAAGGTGTTGCAGTCTTTGGGATGCCCTTATGATAGGTGTTTGTCAGCAGAATGCTAGCTTTAAACAGGGTTGGAAGATGTTATCTATGTTACATAAACTTCTTGGTAAAAAAGTAGAAGTCGAGAACTGGGGTTATTCCATAATACCTCCAAGCCCTACTACTATTGTTAAAGCTAGTCAATCTGAATTAAAGGCATGTGGTTTAGGTTATAGAGCTGAAGCGCTATTATCTATTGCTAAACAATTCATTAGTGGTACGTTAAGTAATGATGATGTAATGAAATATAAAGAATCCGACTTAACGAGAGTAAAGGGTATAGGTCCTTATACTGCACGCTTAGCTCTTGTACTTTCTGCAAGGAAATATGATTTACCACCTATTGATAGGTGGTTGAAGAGAATAATATGTGAAGTTTATAAAGTCAAAGAAAATGTAGCTGAAGTTGAATGGAGAAGGAGATGGAGGCGGTGGTCTGGTTTAGCATCAGTACTAACTACTATAATATTGGATGCTGAACCATTATCAAAAGCGTTAATGAGAATTCGTAAGGGTTTAACTTATCCATTACTTAGTGATAAGGATATGACTCCTTTAAATCTATGGAAGTTTATATAATTTTCAAGTGTTTTGGTTTTATTTGAAATTCACAGTATGGATCTCCTTTTGCAATACACTTAGTCTCAATAACCTCGAAATCTCTTCCATGAAATTCTTTCATTATACCAGCAATAATCCCCCTATGGAAGGTGTTTTGTGGTTCTTTCTTAATACCCCAAGACTTTATTATTTCGCATTCCCAATTATTATAAACCCTTAATATAATCTTTTTAGTAAATTCATTAACTTTTACAATCTCTACTTTAGCCCAACCCAACGATTGAGCTCTAGCTGTAAGAATTCTTAATAGTTCATGAAGGCTTGATACTCTATACATTTTCTTGTACATTCTAGCAACTCTAATACCTATTTCAAGTCCTTGATACCATAACAGAGCTCTTAATTCTTTATGTTTTTGAATTATTCCTATGAGGCCCTCAAGCATTGGTAGTATCATTATAACTGCTCTCATACCATTAACTGTTATCGGGAAGTGGAATTCATCAACTAATAAGCCTTCTGCTATGGGTCTAGCAGTTCTTATTTTATGAACGACGTCTAATTTTTGTATATTATCGACTAGTTCTTCTACGCTGATTCTGGAGTTAGTAATATCTAAAAACATTAATATTGTTGTAGCACGTGTAGCTTCATGTGTAGGTGTGCTCGTTAATATATGTATGATATTAATGTTAGCCTTAGCGATAACGTCACATATGCTTCTAAGAGCTCCAGGTTTATTCTCAACAGTAAGAAATAGACCTAATAGCTTCTTACCAGGAACATGCGTTACCCTCCCTAGGTTTAGCGTTACAGATTCCTCTTGTCCCATTTCCTTTCAAACCCTTTGTTTAGGGGGTTCAGTAGATATAGATTTCGGACAATACAATATGCTCCTAATTTAGGCTAACATTTATAAGGTTCCGCAAACATAGGTTCCAACTCTAGTGTAGTAGTACCCTTTATCCTATACTAAGAGTATAATCTAGCAATGTAGTTAGTTCATAGATATATAAAGCATGAAAGATTTTAAATATTGTCCTGAACTTATGGAAGCACCTTTATTATCATTCCTTCAACAGCTACTGGTGAAAGCCTATTCATTAATCTAACAGCTTCCTCTAGCTTTACAGAGCTACTTGAATAAATAGTTAAAATAGGATCACCTCTTCTCACTCTATAGCCTACCTTAGCATGAAATATTATTCCAGCTTTCTTATCATAGGGAGCTCCAGCAGCTCTAGCGATTAGCGTTATCGCTGCATTATCTATATGGGTTACAGCTCCTTCTAGTGGTGAATAAACTGTATATTTATGTTCACCTATGGGTATGTCATCAGGTTTTATATTGGGGTTTCCTCCCTGAGCTTCAATTATCTCCTTCATTTTCTCATAACTTAATCCTTTCCTAAGTGTTTCATAAGCTAAATCAAAACCTTTACCTGGCTCAACTATACCTGCTAATTCGTAGACGAGCCCAGCAATACTCATAGCTTTATCTACAAGGCTATGACTACCTCTACCTTCTATTAATGTTTGTATAGCTTCTCTAGCCTCAAGAGCTGGTCCGACACTCCTTCCAATGGGCTGTCCTCCATAAGTTATTGTTACTTTAGTCTTAACTCCAATACGTGCTCCTTGAGTTATAAATACTCCAGCAAGTTTCTCAGCTAATGAAAGGTCTTGAACTTTGGCTCCCTTGCCAACTGGTATATCTATTACTAAATTCGTTACATTCATTGCTAGCTTCTTCGAGAGGATACTAGCAACCATCTGTGTCCACGGGTCTATCATTAGCTTTCTTTCAACTTCAACAAATATATCATCAGCTATAGCTATGTTTAATCTACCACCCCATGCTAGTAATCCTCTAACTTTCTTAGCTATTTCAATAATTTCATCAACTGTGAGATCCACTCTAGCTAGGACTTCCATAGTATCAGCTGTACCTGCAGGGCTAGTAATAGCTCTACTACTAGTTTTTGGTATAAGAATACCACGTGCTGCAATTGTTGGAACAGCCAATAACGCTACCTTACTATTACCGGGTACTCCACCAATACTATGTTCATCATATACCGGCTCATTAAATGATATTTGCTCGCCGGATTCAGCCATTGCCTTAATTAAGGCTGTTAGCTCTTCCTCATCTAATGGAAATAGTATCTGCGATACTAAAAATGCTGCTATTTCAGCTTCGCCATAACGTCCAATTACAACGTCTTCAATAATATCCTTTATCTCGGCTTCACTAAGTCTATTGCCTTGAAGTCTTTTCTTTAATGCATGTAAGCTCTTTGGAGCTGATATAGTCTTAATTGTTATAGAATCTCCTGGAGAGACTTTTAACGCATTTAGACATGCTTTATTTAATCCTATGCCCCCTCTAGGCACTAAAGTTTTTGAGACGAGTACTTGTGCATTAATATATTTGCCATTCTTAATTAACCTAATTTTCTGGTTAGAGTAAACTCCCCATTCAGCAGCATCTTCATAATTTAGTATTGCAAGAGGCTCTGATTCTATATCTATGGACATGACCTTAAACTTCTTCATTCATATCACCATTACTAATACGTTTACGAGGACAGAGAGTGGGGTTATAGATTATGCAGCTATACCGTATAAAGATTTTGTTCATAATATTGATTGAGTAATAACTTAGGATGCTTAGTGTACTATTGATGCAATGTAGCTTCCCATGATTGCTAAAGATATTCCAATTAATTGTCTTGATTTAAACCTTTCCTTTAATAAAATATATGCGAATGCAAGTGTAAGAATTGGAGAGGAACCTGATATAAGTGCTGTTAAAGCTATACCAATACACTTAATTGCTAAGTAGTATAGTTGTATTCCAAAAACAATACCTGATAGAGCCCCAAGAAATAGATAAAGCGTATCCTTACCATGAAAAATGGATGTATACCTCCGTTTAACCATGACTGGTAGTAGCATAAGTAATGTTAATCCGTTTCTTATTGTCATGAGTTGTGTCGGCGTTATGTATAGTAATGCAAACTTTGAAGCTAATATAGCTAAAGACCATGAGAAAGCAGTTAAAATACTCATTAATAACCCTAATTTACTGATCTTACCCTTAACTTCAAAATAACATAGCCAAATGCCCACTATAACCATTATTAATGAAATAACGTGAATGAATCTAACACTTTCACCAATAAAGACAGCCATAATTGCTGAAAATACTATATATGTATAGCTTATAGCTGTAGCAAGACTTGCTCCTATATACTTTATAGATGCCATAAAAGCTGTATCACCAAGAATACTACCAGTAAAGGCAACAATAAATACATAGGGTAAGGCATTTAAATTAAAACTAGGATTAATATCAAGTAAGAATAATAATAGTATACAAATCGGGTACGAAAGTAATGTTCTAACAAAATTAGCTTCAAGAGGCCTAAACGAGCCCATAGCAAATCTGTAAAAGATAGGCGCTATACCAAATAATATTGCGGCACCTAAAGCAGCAACACCGCCAATATCCATAAAGCTCAATCCCAAGGGAAGGTATCATATTATAACTCGTATTTAAATTATAAATTCAATAATATTAAAGCCATACACATTAGCACTTTCAGAGAACTTAAAAGTACTTTTTAACTAATGTTATCTATACGCAGGGATGGAGGTCGTTAACTTGAGCAATCTTTTAATATTAGGAGGTAGAGCGGGAGAACACCTTGCAATACGCATAGCAAAAACTCTTAACGCTGAGCTAGGTGAAATCGAGGTCAAGCACTTTCCAGATAATGAAATCTACATCAGAATTAAATCAGATGTCGAAAGTAAAGACATAATATACATTAATTCACTGCAAAGAGGACCTAACGATTTAATTGTAGAGACCATATATACGCTTGAAACAATAAAAGAATTAGGAGCTAGGAGAATTATAGCTGTAATACCGTACATGGCGTATGCTAGACAAGATGATAGATTCAATCCTGGAGAAGCTATAAGTATTAAAATTTTAGCCAAAATGTTCAAGTCCATAGGATTAGATAAGCTATATACCATTGACATGCATCTCCACAGAATAACTAATCCCAAGGAAATTTTTGGTGAAGGATTTGAAAATCTTACAGCAATAGGTGAAATTGCTAAGTACATAAAGCAGAATCATAGCATTGAAAACTCTATAGTCATAGGACCCGACGAGGAGTCAAAACAATGGGCACAAATCATGGCTAAGGAACTTGGAGGCCTAGAGTATGATATATTAGTGAAGAGGAGAATTACAGCGGAGAAGGTCGTTATTGAACCTAAAGAAGTTGATGTATCTGGTAGAAATGTAATCATCATTGATGATATTATAAGTACTGGCGGAACAATTGAAGAAGCTGTAAAAGTTCTTAGAAAACTTAATGCAAGAAAATTAATAGTAGCATGTGTTCATCCCATACTTGTAGGAAGAGCCCTACCTAGACTATTAAGACTAAATCTAACAGACCTTATAGGAACAGACACTATATTAAGTCCAATAAGTAAGGTCAGCGTGGCACCTGTTATAGTGAAGGCTATATTGAAGTTTTTAAAGTAGAGAAAAAGACTATTCTATTGCTAGAGGAACTTCTACCTTAAATGATCTCCATCCTCTAATGATTTCTAATGTTACATAACCTTTATCAATTGCCTTCTCCAATGTCTTTCTAAGATCTTTTAGTGATTTAATTTTAACTCCATCAACTTCAACTATTATGTCTGCCTCTTTTAGACCAGATCTTTCAGCAGGCCCTCCAGGTGTAACCTTAATTATCATAACGCCTTCTTCAACGGGAAGATCATAAGCTTTGGCTATTTCAGGAGTTATATTTGTACCATAGATACCTATCCATGCTCTAACTGCTCTGCCATACTTCATGACCATGTTAATGAAATCTTTAACTTCATTAATGGGTATGGCAAACCCTATACCTTGCGCATAGGGTATTATTGCTGTTGTTATACCTATAGCTTCACCTTCAACATTAACTAGAGGACCACCACTATTACCTGGATTAATTGCGGCATCGGTTTGAATTAAATCTTCAAGTACAAAGCCTTTAGAAACTTCTATTGATCTACCTACTGCACTTACAACTCCCATAGTTATTGTAGGGCCGGCCCAAAGTCCTAGGGGATTTCCTATTGCAAAAACTATTTCACCTATCCTTACCTTATCTGAGTTGCCTAGCTTTAATGGCTTTAAATTCGATGCATGTATCCTTACTAAAGCTAAATCCTTCCATGGGGCTTTAGCTACAACTAAGCCTTCATATTTTTTACCATCTGGTGTAACCACTATAATTCTATCAAAGCCTGTAATTACATGATTATTAGTAATTATAAGACCATCAGGAGAGATTATGAATCCTGAACCAGCTCCTTTAACAGCTATAGGGTTAAAGAATATATCATAACCATACCTAACTGTAAAGACTGCAACAACAGATTTAGAAACTTCATTAACAATTTCAGAAACCTTATCACTAAAGGCCTTAAGGTCTAACATATTTACCTCCTATCATTTATAGCTGTCTTACGGTAAAAATGTATTATGTGTGTATACTATATAATTATTATAGTGATAAAATGAAAGTAGCTATAATCTATTATAGTAAAACTGGTAGAACAGAGTATGTAGCTAATATTCTTGCTCAAAAACTTAGAGAACAAAACATTAATGTTGACTTATATAAACTCGAGCCTTATAGAGATTACTTTGATAAGCTACTACATATAAATCCAAGACTAGTATATGATACCTTAATTAAGAAAAAGGCTAAGATAAAGAAACTCCAAGGATTTAACCCTGATAACTATGATATAATAGTAATTGGAACACCAATATGGTTTAATACAATGACCCCTATTGTTAGGTCCTTCATAGAAGAGTTTAGGGGGAAGATAAGTAAGCCAATAATATGTTTTACTACATCTAATCTGCCATTAGATTATGCTGGTAGGTTTAAGGAAGCTCTTAAATCCATGGGATATAATATAATACTATATTTTGGAATAAGTAGACCGGAAAATGAAGTGGATAAAATAGATAAAATAGTTAATTTCATTAAAGAGAAGCTTAAGTAAGTAATAAAATAATATTGTGAAGCAGGTTTACTTGTAATAATTGTAGTGATCAGTACGCTCGTGCTCAAACACTTCTCATATGGGTCCCTAATTCATCATCTCATAGAAGGTACTTCTATTAGTAAACTTTATTCTACCTAAGTGGGAATTCATGCCCACATCTAGGACATTTAACGTAGTTACATGAAGGTGAGTAGCTGAGTACTGGACAGGTTTTGCAAGCGAATGCCCTAGCATATGTGATATCAAATTTAAATCCGCAGTTTGGACATCTGACTATCATTTCCTTACCTTCCTCCATTTTATTTTTTATCTCAGTCTAAACCTCCATCATCATGTATCAGGTGGGGTCACTTACATCATCTCACATGAATATAGATTAGTGCTCCATTATATTTATTTTCACTAAGCCTGATACCAGTACCTATATTAATTAGTTTGTAGACTTTCTTATTTCACTAAATTCTATTATTTTACTACATAGTTTAGAGAGGGTTTCAGGTAATTCGTCTATGTATTTACCTTCACTAATTATTGCTGTAAGTTTCTTTATTAACCTTTTATAATTACCTGTTCTCAGGGATTTCTTTAACTCACTTTGAATACCCTTTAGCTTCGGATTAACTTCCTCTAATTTTGATGCAAGTATAGGTATATCATTTACAGACATGGATTGTAGAGTACTTATTAATTTATCTACTAGTTTCTTATATGCTTTAATTACGTCGCTTATATGCTTCTCTATCCATGTGTTCTTAACTAATTCCAAGACTTTATTGGTCATTTCTTCTGATAATAATATCATTAGTGATTTAGCGTCTCCAAGGTACTTTAGATTCATTGCTTCAGGATAATATTTTGACTTTAATTCTATTATTAATGGTGTTTCTTTGTCTTTAATAAACCATGCAAATATGCTTCTAGTAGTAAAGTCGCTTTCCGCTTGTTTTACTAATTCTTCTAATTTAGCTGGTTTAACTGTTTCAACTATTGGTATATCACTAAATTCATCCTTTAACTTGCTGTAATCCAAGAGCATTCCATCAGGTTTTCTAGCTGCAATAAGCACTAATTTATATTCTTCCCATCTTGTAGGCATAGGGTATGGGGGTTTTGTTATCGCCGGCTCGGGGCCTACTAAAACGAACGTAAATGTCCAGCCTTCATACCCTTTGAATTTATTATATAAACCCATTGCTTCAGCTATTTTCTCAGCTGTCTCTACAAACGGGTTAATTGTTGTACCGAATTCTTCAACTACAAGTTTACCTCTTTCATAGTACATGTTATGTAATACATATCTTGTAGCGAAACACCATTTTTTAAGTATTGGATCATAATATGCTGTAATTTGCCATCCATCAACCCTCTTAGTTACGAGATCAGGTATATCCGTTGATTCGGGTAACTTCATTTCTCCAAATTTTACCCCATAATCTATAGCTCTATGTAAGGGATATGCAATAACATTTATTTCTCCAGGTTTCTTGAATAGCAGCACAGTACCTGTAGCATGTAATGCTACAGGGAAATATTTTATATAGTATCTTGGATTCCAAGAGTAAATACACTCCTTTACACCGTTTACTTCTACACAGTTCTTTGATACAAACTTACCAAATACATCATTATATCTTGACAATACAATATCCTTCTTTTTAGTGGTTATTCCAAGCAGCTTACCTATTTCCCAAATTTCTCTAGCATCAGGTTCTTTACCAAGGGTAAGCCATTCATCAATAGCTTTTTCAACTAGGTAGATGGTATTCGCCATACTTAATCATCCGTGAAATAACATATTCTAAGTTGAGTATTAAATATCTATCCTGCTAAGTATGAAGATTAGATAATCTAAACTATGTTAGACTTTTAGGATCTTTTTAAGCCACCTATACATCCTTATTCCTTCAACCCATAAGACTAGAATAGATATTGTAGCTAAGATTAGTAACCCGTAATCGATTATAGGGTACGAGATAATTATGTAAACGATTAATGCAACTGTTAGGCCTACAGCAAATGGTAATATTCTTGGGACTATGAATCCCAGTATTGAGACATAAGTTGAAAGTATGCTTGGTTTTTCACTTTTAGCTATATAACCTTCACTAGTCTTTTGTACAAGACCATAAAGTTCAAGTCTATCAAGGTGGTATTTAACAGTACTTGGGCTTTTGAACTTGAGTTTTCGCTGTAATTCTCTTACACCAAGGGGTCTATCAGACTTAATTAATTCTATATATACCCTAAGAGTACTTGGTCCTAGGAAACCTATATTGTTCTTTCTAGCCTTGTTTCTACTCAATGATGAACCCTATTATCCTTACTACATCTTCATAACGATATAAGGTTTTATTAAGTTAAATGCCTTTTTAAGCCTAGATATGTAATGAATCCTGTAACTATTGCTAAAGAACATGCTATTAATAATTTATAGAGCTGTTCTTGAATAGATGCTTCATATACTTTTATTTCCCCTTCTTCTGTAGTAGTTGTGATACTTGCTGATCCTCTAAAGAGTTTTTCAATAGTCTTTTCAGGAGTCCTAGTAACTATTGATGTGTGAGGTGTCGTGAATGTTATAGAAGTAGCTGTAGTTGTAGCAGGTATAATAGTTGGTAACGTAGCAGTAGTTATGGCCTCTGTAGTAGTTAGAGCTCTTAATATACTTCTTGGCGTGATGTGTGATATAAAAATGATGATTCGTGAGGTTTCTTCGAGTAAGGATGTAAGCCTTATGTATTCATGTGAGGTTACTTGTCTCCAAGAACCATTAACATAAGCTATAATTGCCCCCCATTCAGCAATTTTTGATATACTGTCTATGTCTTCCTCATTTAATCCCCCTAAAATGTTAGCTCTTAAGAGTCTATGAAGTTCTTCAAATATTAGTTTCTTTAAGTTGACTTTTGGCTCATATACATTAACTATCTTATAACTTTTTATTTTGATATCCTTAATTATGGTTACGTCGATTCTATAACCTACAGGAGCTGTGAAGATCATTATAGGGATACCATTACGTGTTATCATAGTTACCTTGATATTGGAGTCTAGTATGCTTTGAAACTCTAATATTAACTTATTATCTATTGAGGTCGTTACATTACGTTTATTAAGTATTATGATGACTATAGGGGTATAGCTTACCTCCAATCCTATAACCATAAAGTCAATGGCTATTAATGAAAGCAGCATTAATGCTAATAAGCATCCATATAGCTTCTTCACTAACTTCTACCCACTATACACAGTTTAATTTAAACCTATATAATCTAATGTTTCGAACACTACTTAACTTAGTTACATTAATGTTTAATTATGTTGCAGTTAAGCTTATTAACTAATGATTTCTTCAGCTGTCGTGGAATCAATTTTTTAAGTTGCTTGATGATGAGCATTAGATGGAGATCTAATTGACCATGCTACTTAGAGGATCTATTGAAGATAGATTAAAGGATCGAGCACTAAGATCATTAAGGGAGAAGAGAGGATTGAGAAAACCATTAATTGAAGACATATTTAATCTTAGAACCTATATATCGCCTACGAATCTACATGTTCAAAATTACCTAAAACATACACCAAGTGCAGCATTTAATCCTGGCGCTCTTCTACAGGGCAATAAACTATTACTATTTCCAAGGTTAATATTTGACTATAATAATTATGTCTCTAGCATAGGTTTTACAACATTGGGTATAGAAGAAGTCCTTACAGGTACGTTTAAAACACCACTTTATACGAAGATAATACTATGGCCTACTTATATATGGGAATTCCGTGGGTGCGAAGATGCAAGAATATTCGAAGTAGATAGTGATATTTACATACTTTATACAGGGTATGGCTATTTACCCCATGGTGGAGAATTAAATCCAATACCTGTTCAAGGGGTAGCTAAAATTGATAAAAATTTAAAGTTAAAGTATAAGGGCTACTTCGTTATTGAAGGTAGGGGAGGAAGATTTATTCCAAGAAGCCATAAGGATAGTGCTTTTGTTCGAATTAATAACGAGGAGGCAGTAATTTTAACAAGACCATCGATTAATGGTATAGATATTTGTTGGAGGGGTATAGCTAGCCTTAATGAATTAATTATTTATGAGGAAACACTTAGTCCTGTAATATCATTTGAGCCTTGGGAGTTAAAGGTGGGGTGGTCGACTAATGTGGTTAAGCTTTCAAGTAATGAATATCTAGTTGGATGGCATGCAGTATTAAGAGAAGATCTGTCATATCGTAATGGGCTTGCAATAGTTGATGACCAAGGAGAGTTACTAGCTATTAGTAACTATCTTTTGGCACCACAAGGGCTTATAGAATCATATGGTGATAGACCATTAGTTATTTTCGGTAATGGATTAGTAATATATAGAGATATATTGATATGGATTGGAGGTATAAGCGATTACGCTATAGGAGTATTTGCAACTGATCTTTACAAAGCATTAGAGAAATTAATATGGATTAGAGGATAAATCCCTAATATAGCGTTCCTTTATCATCACTCCTCTTATTGGGACTTAGTAACTCTCTTAACTATATTTAACTATAAGTTATTCTAAGGAGGAGAAATGCTAAGAATAACATCTAATGACATCGAAGCATTACTTGAAGCTCTAGTACTCTGGGAGAAGATCAAACCCGGGCAAGTAGCTAAAAGAATCGTGTTTAAACGCTACAAAATCATAGGCACAAGTAAGGATAGAGTCTTTACAGCCATAATATATAGTATTGCTAGAAAGCAGGGAATTATAGACAAGATCATTAAAGTAAACTATAGGGATCCTGAAGAGATTAATGAATGGCTTAGAGCCGCACTACGGGTTATTACCTATGAGCATCATTTTGGACTAAAAGACAGTAACATTAAGAAGACATTAATAGACTTAGCTCCGAGAATACTAAGAAAATATGTAGAAGACAATTTAATTGAAGAATATAAGAAGGCATTAAGTAAAATTCTAAATTACAAATATGTCCCTTCAAATGAAATTGTGAAACTTGAATACCAGCATAATATGCCTTCATGGCTTATCGAGAAAATAAAAAACTTATTACCATCAAATGATCTTTTAGAATTCCTTAACCATGTAAACAGGCCTCCACCAATAAGTTTTAGGGTTAATACATTAAAAGCATCAGTTGAGGAAATATATAAAGAATTGAAGAAGCAAGGGTATAGACCGTGGATTAGTCCTTATGTTCCAACAGTAGTTAAAATTCATGGACCATACGATTATGATTCATCAAATCTTTTACGTGAAGGAAAAATAATACCACAGGATGATTCAAGTGCGATGGCTTCTTTAATCCTCAATCCCAATCCCAGCGATGTTGTTGTTGATATGTGTGCTGCTCCTGGAGGAAAAACAACACACCTAGCAGAAATAATGAAAAATAAAGGTAAAATTATTGCAATAGAACTATATAGAGATAGAATTAAATGGATGAAGAGATTATTGAAGAGAATGGGAGTTAAAAATGTTGAATTATTTGAAATGGATGCAAGAAAAGCACCTAAGGTTCTAGGAGAGGAAATAGCTGATAAAGTACTACTTGATCCACCTTGTAGTTCTACGGGTGCTATAGCTAAACACCCTGAAGCTCGTTGGAGATTGAATAATAAAAATCTACAAAGATTAGTTCAACTTCAAAGAGAGCTCTTGGAGGCAGCCGTCAAATTAGTAAAACAAGGTGGAAGAATATTATATACGACTTGTAGCATTTTACCTGAAGAATGTGAAGAGCAGGTAAAATTTATATTAAATAAATATAACGACATTAGATTAATTGAAATAAGGGGGCCATTTAGCCCTGGATTAATTAAGGGAACAATGAGGGCATGGCCTCATAGACACAACACTACAGGATTCTTTTATGCATTATTTGAAAAGGTAATTAGATAATGGCCTATATCATATTATACATTTAGGACTAGAAATATAAGGGTGCATATCTTTTAACTTTTATCTCAAGAGATGACGATCTAGGTGTTGTTATGGGTTTTAGCAAAGTGGTAAGGTTTAAGGAGGAAAAGCGTAGTAGAATTGTACTAGCCCTTGATCCTATAGGTATAGCTCATGAAAAAGTAATTGAATGGTCATATAAGATTTTGAAAGAATTAGAAGGAATTGTTAGCGGTGTAAAGATAGGTTTACCACTTATACTAAGGGTAGGGCTAAATCATGTAGGAAATATTATAGACGAATTTAAAGACTCATACTTTTGGATTGCTGATTTAAAGCTAGCAGATGTAGCACACATATTAACAGATATTGCTGAAATGCTACATAACATAGGCTTTGATGCCGTAATATCTCATTTATTTACTGGTAGAGAAGGTTCTTTAAATGAATTATCCGAAAAGTGCAAGGAACTTGACCTAGGTCTGCTCGGAGTATTGGTAATGAGTCATAAAGGCGCCAATGACTTATTCTCTAAAACGTATGAGGATCTATTATCTATAGCTCTTGACGTTGATGTTGATGGATTTATACTTCCAGCTACAATGCCATTCTATATCAGAAGAACAAGGGAGGTTATTGGATGGAGTAAAATAATATTTGCACCTGGAGTTGGCGCACAAGGAGCTAGCCCTGGAGATGCAATAAGGAATGGTGCAGATTTTGAAATAATAGGTAGGGCAATTACATTTTCTGAAAATCCTAAAATAACCACTTTGAAAATAGCTAAAATTCATGAAGAGGTATTGGGTTCATGTACAGGGAAATGAAGAGAAGGTTAGCAATTGAAATGTATGATAAGGGCATGATAAAGTTTGGAGAATTTAAACTCTCATCAGGTTTAACTAGTCCATTCTATATAGATCTAAGACTTATACCAAGTTATCCAGAGCTAGTAGAATTAGCTACAAAATTATTAATAAAGACCGTGGAACACGTGGATTACGAATACATTGTAGGCATAGCAACAGGAGGTATTGCATTAGCATCGTTTATGGCCTATGAGCTTAAAAAGCCCATGGGTTATGTAAGGCTTGAAAGAAAAGGACATGGGTTACTAAAAAGCGTTGAGGGAATTGTCAATAACCGTAATGTACTCATAGTAGATGATGTAGCTACAACAGGTTCAACCCTAGTGACAGCAGCGAAGACCTTGGAAAATAGTGGTGCGAAAATAGCTAGTGCTCTTGTAATTGTGGATAGAGAGCAAGGAGCTGAAGAATCATTAAAGAAGATAGGAGTTAAGCTATATTGGGTATTTAAAGTAACTGAATTGTTTAGAATATTGCTAACTGAAAATCTAATAGGAAGAGATACTTATGAAAGAGTAATTAAATACATTAAAAATTTCTCATAATGTTAATTTCCGTGATAAACCTTAAACTGCAGTATATCATCCAAATTCCTTACCTGTGTTATTCTTGGCATTTATTAAGCCCAATAATGTGAATCTATGCTGTGATTTAGAAATTGTATCTTCATTTACTAGGATGTAGGTGTAAAGCCGTACATAGAAGCTAGATATCAACTGGAACATAATAACTATTGTTCCTTTAGTAGATTAATAATGGTATAGGCTAAGCTCGTTTCAGTATTAATATAATTACTATTATTATCAAACTCAGCTTATTATATACGATTAATATTGTAATTTACATGATGAATATACTTACGGATGATATTCTTCCGCCATTAGTTAAGCCTATGTAAAATATTATGAAAGCATTTGATAAAAGCTTGAGTCTAGCATCCTGCTATGGAAGTTAAGTCCGCTTTGTAGAGAATAATAAAATTTTAATCTTAAGCGTACCCAGTCTTTTAGTAATTAATTGAATACATGGATAGGGTAATATTATGGACAATACAAGGAGATTGTTAAGTCATGTATCATTAATAATTTCAATTATAGTATTGATATGCTATCTTACTTCCTTAGCACTTGAACTAGAATTAGAATTTTGGAAGAGAATAACATTACTGGGCGATGAAATTTTCTATGTAGGTATGCTTCCAATAATATATCATGGAGTTAGTAGAGTCCTTGGCATTGAGTTAGTAATTACAGTGATGTTTACATTATGGTTTGGAGGTACATTAAAAAATGTATTTAAAATTCCAAGGCCTCCAAGAAAGCTCTGGCTTATAGAAGCTTCAGGATATAGTTTCCCTAGTGGTCATGCTCTAGGCTCAACGGTCTTTTGGGGTTACTTAGCTTTATGGTATAGGGAACTATTACCACTTGCACTAACATTAGTAATATTCATATCAGCTTCAAGAGTAATACTTAGAGTTCATTATTTAAACGATATTCTTGGAGGTATATTTCTTGGAATATTAATACTAATTTCCTCAATACTAATTAAGAAATTGGTGAAGAAGCTAAATTTCTGGATCAAGGTATTATTACTGTTATTAGTAGGGTTCATGTTTATATTAAGTTCCCTAATACTTAGTGTTCCAACTTCTATTTCATATCCGACATTGGGAACTATGTTGGGAGGAATATTAGGACATATACTACTTCATAGGAGGGAGACAATCTCATTGCATTTAAGCATCAAAGAGAGGATATTAGGATCTCTACTGGGGCTTATAATAGGCTATATAGGATATAAGCTATCAGCAAAAATAAGTGATTATTTACTTCTGCCATACTATGTACTTGTAGCATTTTTAATAATCTATGGTGTTGGAGTAATTATCGACAAGATACGAGAGAAGGGTAGCAGGATAATACCATGACGGTCATTGAATTGTTTACAGGATTTCCTTGTTTAACCCTCTTTATAATACTTGTGGTATTTGGTTATATTTATACCATATCCTCTATCAGCATGGAATTCTCCATCAAGGTATACTATTCTCCCTCTGACTATAGATCCTATGGGTTTACCCCTGCACTTAAATTTCTCAAATGGTGTATGTTTAGCTTTACTTTCAAAATCTTCCGGCTTTACTATAAATTCTCTACTTAGATCCACTATAGTTAAATTACCTATGTAGCCTGGTGCTATTTTACCAGCATTATTTAATCCTATTATTTCAGCTGGGACTTCAGATATAACTTTACTGAGCGTTGATAGAGATATCCATCCTCGATGGAACATTGTTAATAATAGGGGTATAGTTGTTTCAAGCCCCGGTATACCTGCCGGAGCATCCTTAAATGGCTTACATTTTTCCTCTAAGGTATGTGGAGCATGATCTGTTGCTATAGCATCTATAATTCCTCCCTTAAAGTTCTCTAAAAGAGCAAATCTAATGGGTTCAGGTCTAAGTGGAGGATTAACTTTAGCTAAAGCTTTCTTCTCTTTTTCAGTATTAGAATTTAATAGTAGATAATGTGGAGCTGTATCAAATGAAAACCCGTACATCTTAGCTAAGTGAGCTGCATATGAAGAGGTTATATGTGTTATATGAATCTTTGGAAACCCTACTTTATTAGCAATTCTACCCATTCTCTCAATAGCGTAGAGTTCAGCTTCAATAGTTCTCGTGAGCCATCTATACCCTGGTATGGGGTTTTCTTTGATGAGACTAGGTTCTTCTGCATGAACTATTATCAATAGGTTATTCTTCTTGGCTTCTTCAAATACCTCAGCAAGGGTTTTCTTATTGTAATCTTGAGGATAGACCTTGAAGCCTATAATTTCATCCCTTAACTCAAGTAGTTTATAGACTTCTTCACTATTTTCTGGAACACCTAGATACAAACCATAATCTACAATTGCATTCTTACTCAATTCCTCAAGCTTCATTAGAGCAGAAGCTTTATTGTTAACAGGAGGCAGGGTATTAGGCATATCAACCACCACTGTAAATCCTCCTTTAGCAGCTGCACGAGTACCTGTATACTCATCCTCCTTGTAACTTAACCTTAATCCTCTTAAATGAGTATGTAAGTCTATAGCTCCAGGCAACGCTATTATACTTGCTCTTGAACTATAATTGAGTTCAACCTCAGATTTAATGGGATATGAAGGCCCATGAACTCCTATTATTACTCCATTATCTATAATGATGGTTGAGTCAACTACTCTGCCATTAATAATTGTTTTACCTCTAAAAACAAAATCTACTATCAATAAATACACCTAATGATGTTCGGATTGATCTAACTTACTACTTATCATCTTCCTAAGAGAATGTATGAGGGGTATAAAAACTAATTATCACTATACGTATTGATCTTAAGGTGTTATTAGCGTAGCTGTCTTGCGATATCGTCTCTTGTTACATATCTCCCGCAATATATACACTTCAGCTTTATAGGAGTTCGTTCTACAACTTTAAACTTCGGTTTTAGGGGTTCTCTAGGTAAATTACTTATGCAGTTAGGATTAGGACACCTAATAATATCCTCTACTATTTCCTGGAGCTGAACTTTAACCTTCTTAACCACCTTATAGTTTCTTATGATGTTTATTGTTGCTGTTGGTGCTATTAAAGCTATCTTATTTACTTCTTCAGGATTTAGTTCACGGTTTTCAATTTTAACAATATCTTTCTTGCCTAACTTCTTACTATCAACATTCATAACTAGAGCAATTCTATAGCCCTCTTTACCTGATATACCTAAGATGTCCAGTACTTGGAGAGCTGTTCCTGCAGGAATATGATCTATTACGGTCCCCTTTTCTATTTTGGAAACTATTAGTGCCTTCTCGGATTTACTCATTCAATACCACCTAGGATTAATGCTAGTAAGGCCATTCTAACAGGTACTCCGTAAGAAGCTTGTTTAAAGTAATATGCATACTTTGTATGATCTACTTCATGGGCTATTTCATCAACTCTAGGTAGAGGGTGTAATATCATGAGATCGTCTCGTGCATTTGCAAGGATCTTTAAATCAACTCTATAGCTACCTTTCACTTTTTCGTACTCAGCTGGATCGGGAAATCTTTCCTTCTGAATACGGGTAACATATAGTATCTCTAAATCACTTATAACTTCATTAAGCTTAGAGACCTCAATATAGTTGATTTTATTATTATCTAGGTAATCTCTTACCTCCTCCCTTATCCTTAGCAATTGAGGTGATATGAGGTAGAGTTTCTTAGGTCTAAACATTGATATACCATAGATAAATGATGCAGCAGCTCTTCCATATCTAAGATCGCCTAAAACACCAACATTTAATCCTTCAAGTTTCCCTTTTTCTCTCCAAATAGTGTAGAGGTCTATCATTGCTTGTGTTGGATGATGCTGTGAACCATCACCAGCATTAATAACTGGAACGTCTGCTATGTCAGCAGCATACGCGGCAGCTCCTTCATACTTATGTCTTATAACTATGGCATCAGCATACGCATTAAGCATTCTAATGGTATCACTAAAGTTTTCACCCTTAGCTATTGATGTAGCTTCTACTTGTGAAAACCATATTACTGAACCTCCTAGTCTTTGCATAGCTGTTTGAAAGCTAAGCATGGTTCTTGTACTTGGTTCGAAGAATGCAAGGGCAAGAACTTTATCCTTCAATAACTCAATCCTTGATCTACTATATTTCTCCATTTCTCTTGCTACGTTAAATAGCTGAAGTAGTTCTTCAGGTTTAAAATCAGTTATAGCTATAACGTCTCTACCTCTAAAACCCACTGGTATCAACCCCCTTAATACACTCAATAACCCTCTTCTAAAATTATGTCTCTATAAATTTTACCTTATATCAAAACTGATCCTAGCTACTAAATTATCTAATATTTCAATAATTATCTCGATGTAGATCGCGGCTTGAAATAAGTAATCTTATCTTTCAGAGAGTAATCTGACTGAAAATACATATTGAGTTGTTGTAGGTAATTTACTTCTAAGCTCAGCTACCTGGGGTCTATATATTATGAGTTTATTATTCCCACTATACTCTATCCCAAGAACTTTAGCAACAACCATAGCTTCTATAGGATCCCTAATGACTATTGCTCCTTCACCATACTCTGGTGCCACTTCGAGAAGTATAGGTATTTTTAATTTACTCCAATACTCCTTCGGAATTAATGATGCAAGAAATTCTAGCTCTCTTCTTTTAATATAATGATATGTTCCATCTCTTAATAATATCCTAGGATAACGTTCTAATAATAATTCTCCTAAGGTTTTTCTTGTATAGGGTAGATAACTATGGATGATCCTCAGCTCATATCTTAAATATTCTTCAAGTATGTCTCTCTCTTCTTTAGCCAAGTAGCCTCCCTTACATAATGTTATTATGCTCTCCTTCTACTTAATACTACTTTTACTCTTTTTAATCTAATTTTTTCTTCTCTTTCTCTTTCTTCGAATTTCATTTGAAGATATTTTATAGTAGCCTTAAGTTTAGGTATGAACATGTATTCTAATACGTTTACTCTTCTCTTTGTTCTTGATATCTCCTTTCCCAGTAAATCAAGAAGTTTTTCTTTTTCAGCTAGCTCTATAAGGTCCTCCATTAACTTTAGAGCTTCAATTCTTGTTTCTTCAGCTGCTATAGATGTAATGTTTAAAGGCAGAGGTTTTTCTTGTAAATCTGCTTTCTTTCTAAATTCTAAATATATGGTTCGGACCCCTGCAATACTCTGAGTTCCCACGACTAGCTCAAATGGTTTATTAGTAGCTTTGGCGAGGAGGTCTATACCACTATATCCATGTATAGAATGTGCTAGTGTGCTTGAGGTATAGAGTTGACTTATTTGCTCTTTTATTTTACTTCTTAATTTCATTGCTATTTTTATGTTATTTAGATACTCTGTAACGAGTATCATTAACCTTTCTTTAAGTATTTTATGAATTCTTCTAGCTAATGCTAACCTTCTTTTTAACCTAATAAGCTCTATCTTTGTAGGCCTAACTCTAAGTATTGCATGTGACATAGAATGTAATCACCGTTACTTGTTTGCAGCTTGTTGCTTTTTCCTGTATTTAGGATGGTATTTTTTGATTAAGTGTGTTCTTATTTGTTTTAACTCTTCCTCAGGAAGCATCGAAAGGAGGTCCCAACCTATATCAAGGGTTTCTTCTATTGTTCTTCTTTCATATTCACCTTGTGCAATGAATTTCCTTTCGAATAGGTCAGCGAATTCTAGATACTTTTTATCTCTTGGACTTAGACCTTCTGTACCAACTATTACTGCTAATTCTCTAATGTATACTCCTTCAGCATATGATGCATATAGTTGCATAAATACATCTCTATGATCCTCTCTCGTCTTTCCAGGACCTATGCCATCTTTCATAAGTCTTGATAATGACATTAGTACGTCGAATGGTGGATATATTCCTTTTCTATGTAGATCTCTTGAAAGGACTAGCTGTCCTTCAGTTATATAACCTGTTAGATCAGGTATTGGATGTGTTATATCATCGTCGGGCATTGTGAGTATTGGCATTTGTGTTATGCTGCCCTTCTTACCCCATATTCTTCCTGCTCTTTCATAGATTGTAGCTAAATCAGTATACATGTATCCTGGATAGCCTCTTCTTCCTGGTACTTCTTCTCTTGCAGCTGAAAGCTCTCTAAGAGCTTCACAATTTGATGCTATGATACCGTTTTCAACTATGAGCGTATGTGTCGGTATTACCGTAACATCATATACGTACTCTTCATCAAATGGTATATATGATATGCTGACTATTCGGTCAAGTACATAGTTTCCTTTAACTATTTGCTTTAGGTAATGAAGTTCAGGGTCATCTCTTACGTATTTACTCATGTTCTTTATCCACTTGTATAATAGGAGCCTACTAACTCTACGCTTACCATTTTCAAACTGAGAGATTGTACTTGAAGATCCTAGCTTATTTGCTGAAATTGAATACCTATTCCTTATCTCCTTAAACTTCTTTGCGCATATTCTTGGAGCTAGGTAGAACTTATTAGCTCTACATGTCTTGGTGCATTTGAGCATTCCTGTAAGTTTAAGTAACTTTTCTGCTCTGTCCTTATGATGTAGGTTTAACCATTTAGCCAACTTTAATATATCGATGTACCCTGTAACGAACACGTCATATACTATTGTATTGTTAAAGCCTGTTCTTCTTGATCTTATGATGCTTTGTACTCCTAGTCTCTTTAAAAGTAACTGTAGTCTCTTTGCTCGTATCTTACTTGACGTAGTTAATTGTATAAGTTTCTTACTGACTATTATGGATCCATCGCCATCAATGTATCCAGAAATGAAGCTAGCTATGAGAGGTTCAGGTAATTTAATTACTGGTACTAGCTCTTCTTCAGAGTTAATATTGGATAATGACTTAAATATGTAGGTTACCAGCTTGCTATTTACCCTAGCAATCCACACGTTGTTTTCATTCTTAGCGACATGTATACTTATTCCACTAAATATGTTCTTTATTTTCTCCATGAAGATTTCGATGAGCTTTCTGTCCTTATTATTAAAGCTTACATAGTACTTACCCTTATCCTTATCTTCATATATAGTTCCACCTGATAATACGAGTCCTAGAAGGTAGACGAGGTCTTCATTAACGCGAGGTATATTGACCTTAACTTTCTCCTTACCATTTACTGATATATAGTTAATATGTTTACTTACTTCTTCTAACTTTAATCCTAGGTCACAGGCAACTAGTATGAGCTCATGTGGATGATAGTATCTCTTATGCTTACTATTAACTACATGCCTATAATCTAATCCTAGGATTTCACATGCTCTCTTTATACTGCCGTACTTTTCTCTAAGTTTTCTTTCCAATATATCTGATTGCATATATACATAAATTTCATCTGAATATGGTAGTAAAAGTTCTAGTAAGTATGGAGTTCTTCCTTTTATCTTCAATTTCATTATGGAGTATAACTCCATTCCAGGTCTTATCTTGGACGTAGGTATTAGCATGGGGCCCTTTTCAGTATCTACAAGTAGCTTATGATCATCAGTTACTATTAGCTCAGCACCTGACCTGGTCTTAATCTTTATTAGCCTTTTTGGAGCCTTAATTTTCTCTACTGCTACTATTCTACCTTTTACATCCTTTGTGGAAAGCCAAGATATTACTTCACTACTTGGATTTAGCGATTTAATGGTCTTAACCATTAATAGTTGGTTACCTATTGAAATGGGTACTAAGTTTGTAGATTCATTGAATGCTTTTTCAACTAACTTAGATATTTTAACTATAGTGCCATCAGCAAAGATTAATTCTGTATCACCGTGGAAGCAGTAGTTTCTCATGTCTGTTAATATGACTAGTACGTGCATGTCATAATACCATGCTAGGAATTCTGCTGCGGTTAATGCGACTCTAGGTACTGCTATACGCTCAACTACGGGATCTGATGCTGTATTTATAAATGCAATTGTTCTCTCAAGTGCTCCCGTTCTTCTAAGAGATTCTATAAAGAATCTAGCATCATCAAATGGCACTCCTATGGCGGCAAAGACTACTGCAAACTTCTCTTCTTTACCTTTAACTGCAGCTTGCCTAACTATTTGGGCTGCAATTCTATTATGTGGGAGACCTGAACCACTAAATATTGGAAGTTTCTGTCCTCTTACAATAGAGTTTAACCCATCTATTGCTGATATACCTGTTTCAATGAACTCTGAAGGAGGCATTCTTGATGCTGGATTTATTGGTGCTCCATGAATGTCTAAGTATTCCTCAGGTGTTATTGGGGGTCCTCCATCTATTGGTCTACCCATTCCATCAAATATTCTACCTAGCATATCTATTGATACCGGTAATTTTAATGTCTCTCCACGAAATCTTACTTTACTTGCTCTGAGATTTACTTCACTAACTCCTCCAAAGACTTGTATTATAGTTACTTCACGGCTAACATCTATTACCTGACCTAACCTCGTTTCCCCACTTTCAAGCTCTACTTCAACTATTTCACCATACTTTATTCCTGGTATACTCTTAGTGAAGAGCAGTGATCCTCTAGCACTTAATAAATTACTTGTTTCTTTAACGAAAAGGGGTACCTTAGGTATACGTTCTAGTGACATGTAATTCCACCTCCTTTAATACTTCTTCAAACTCCTTTTCGATTTCATTCCAGAGAGCTTTGAAGCTTTGTTCAAAATTCGTATTTGGTATCTCCTTCATTCTAGCAATTTTCTGTCTTACACTTAATTGTCTTATTCTATCAACAGTTACGCCTTTTCTAATAGCTTCTAAACCTCTTCTATAGAATAGTATTATAGACCTCATCATGTAGTGGGCCTTTAGTGGAGGACAATACGTATCTATTTCGTGGAATGCATTCTGTTGTAGAAAGTCTTCTCTAATCATTCTAGCTACTTCTAGTATGAACTTATCCTCTTCAGGTAGTGCTTCTGTACCTACAAGCCTAACTATTTCTGAAAGCTCTGCTTCACGTTGTAGGATTTTCATTGCTTCATCTCTTAGGTATCTCCAGTCTTCACCTATTTTTTCTCTCCACCAGCCTTCCACAGCATCTATATATAGGCTATAACTTATTAACCAGTTTATTGCAGGGAAGTGTCTTCTATTAGCTAATGCTACGTCTAATGCAAATAACGCTCTAATGTATCTTAGCGTATTTTGAGTTACTGGTTCAGAGAAATCAGCTCCAGGAGGACTAACAGCTCCGACTATAGTTAATGAACCTATTCTTTCAGGTCTTCCAAGGGTTAAGACTCTACCAGCTCTTTCATAGAATTCTGCGAGTCTTGATCCAAGATATGCTGGGAATCCTTCTTCACCTGGCATTTCTTCAAGTCTTCCACTAATTTCTCTCATAGCTTCAGCCCACCTAGATGTAGAATCTGCTACAAGCATTACGTCATAGCCCATATCTCTAAAGTATTCTCCAATGGTTACTCCAATGAATACACTTGTTTCACGTGCAGCTACAGGCATGTTTGATGTATTAGCTATGAATACTGCTCTACGAACAAGTAGCTTACCTGTACGTGGATCAACTAGTTTTCTAAAGCTATAAAGTGCATCAGCCATTTCATTTCCTCTTTCACCGCAACCTACATAAATGTTGATATGAGCATGACTCCACTTAGCGAATTGCTGTAGGGTAACGGTGTTATGGTATATTACTGGTATATTTCCTCCTATAAAGTTGTGTGTATCTTCAACAGTTAAATCATATACTATGGTTTC
>CAYXRT010000017.1:0-38885 GCA_964467535.1 uncultured Desulfurococcales archaeon | reverse complement strand
GAGGCAATCCTTGATCTAATTTGCATTAAAGCTTCAAATACTTTAAACACCTGAGATTCATAAATATATCTAGCTATTTCACGAACTTCAAGCGGATTCATCATTTCTACATCAGCGCAAATGATTCTAGCAAGTCTCTCTATAGCCTCTTTTAATGAAGCTCTTCTTCCATTAGCTGTCTCTGTTGTATAGTCTTCACTCTTAATATAGCCAAGTACTAAATGTACATCACCTGTAAGTGCAAATTTCTCAAAGGATATCCTAACTAGGAACCCCTTATATGGTACTCTATCGGTAATAGTAGCTACATTACCCCTAAGTACTCCCGTATAAACGAGTTCACCATGAAGTAGTTTATCAGGATCTGTAAAACCACGAACATGTACTTTACCATTAATAAGAGGAATTATAGAGGTCGTGGTACTACCTATGTCGATAAGTATAGAGTTAGGTAAACCCCACATAGTACAATATCTTTCAAGAAACCATGCAGTTGCGGCCCAATTGGCAGCTGCAACCTTCAAATAATTCCTTATAGCTTCATCCTTATCAACTAACCTCATATCAACTGTAACAAACCTAATACCAAGTGAATCCCTAAATACATTACATACAGTATTAACTACATGTTCAACACCTTCCCTTTTCACACGATATATATCACATAACTCAGCAGTCATACAGACTGATACAAAATAATTACGTGGTTCATCAACTAACCGACTCCTTAGCTCATATAGCTTACGTTCAAGACCCTTCTTACCATGAATCCATAATGGAAAGTATTCCCTAACAACATCTTTAACTTCAAGGACTTTGTTAAGGGGTTTAAGTTTTACAGCCTTGATGTTAGCACCACCAATATCCAATCCAATAATATAGACCATATTTTAAATCCCTTAACTACTGATTAGATTATGGTAGTAATAAATGATTAATATAATACCTGTAGTTGATGTAATGAATGGCCTCGTAGTCCATGCAATAGCTGGTAAGAGAGAACGGTATAAGCCCCTAACAAATAGCGTAATATGTACTAGTCCTAAACCCAGAGATGTACTTGAGGGATTGTATTCACTAGGTTTTAGAGAAGTCTAATAGCTGACCTGGACTCAATAATGGGTAAAGGTGATAATACTTGGGTTATTGAAATGGCTATTGAATTGGGCTTTAAGATACTTGCTGATGTTGGAAGAAGAGGTTTAACTCTAAAGGATAAGAACTCCATTAGATATGTTATTGGAACTGAATACCTTGAATATCCCAGTGATTTAACTTTACTTGACAATAGAGTTGTGAGCCTAGATGCCTTCAATAAGAGTGTCAAGTTTAAGAATAGAAAAGTACATGTGGAAGAAGTATTAGAGAGATTAGCCAATGTCAAAATAAGGAAGCTTCTTGTCATAGACTTAAGCAGGGTAGGTACTATGTTGGGGCCAAATACCGAATTAATATCAATAGTTAGAAGAAGATTCCATGACCAACTAATTGTTGGAGGTGGGATAAGGAATGAAGACGACATAATTATGCTGAAGAGTCTAGGTGTAAATGGCGTACTTATAGCAACGGCAATACATAAAGGAATAATTACCAAAACACGATACTAATTCCATAGTAAGCCTATTTCATAACCTAGTACATAAGACCTTTAAGCATCATTTTAGGATGTTTCTTACACTATTGTTGTAACCAAAGATGGTGATTATATCAGTAACCGAACTAATTTTAAGTATATGAGAACATTTAGAGAATAATGATTATTCAGGCTTTTTAATCACCTTAGATAACCCTAGGTCATCTCTCAATATAATACCATAATGCTTTATATCTAATGCTATTGGGTTATTCTTTCTTAAAAGTATTTGTAATTCATCTGTTGTTAATGGTATAACTTCAAAACCAGGCGGATACTCTATTTCTTTTAACCTCTCCAACGGGCTCCCTTTAAGATCATTAGATACTATTACTATATCTACGTCACTCCATAAGTTAAAATCACCTCTTGCATACGAGCCTATTAATATCACTGTAGCTTTGAAGTTTAAACTTCTTGCCCATTCCTTTGCTTTCTTAATAACTTCCTCTCTTATCCTTTTCCTTTCTTTAAGTACTTCCATAATTCCTCAACCCATTTAATAATTTCTCTAGCTTGACGTATAGCTCTTTCTGCATCCCTCTTAGTATAATATTCATGAGGTACTCCTTCAGCCCATGCATTAGGGTAGCGTGTAGGTATGTATAACTTATCTAATGATTTTGCATATTCTATAATTTCCTTAGGAGGTTCTAATCCCTTATCTGAAGCTTGTACTAGGAACTTGTATATACTATGCCCATATACTGGAAGACCTAATCCCCGCAGCAGAGCTTTAATAGCTGCCTCGGCTGCTTGATGTGCTTTAAAGCAAGACCAATTATAATCCCCTCTTTCTAAATCACCTTTAGCAGAATCAAGTGTCTTCTTAGCATGCATAATCCATCTAGAATACTCTACTTCATCAACTAACATAATATCTACGGATAATGAGTTAAATGGAGGTATATATCCTTTCTAGTAGTTCTAAACTTATTTAGGCATAGACCATAGTTACTTTATGAATTCTAATACTACTTTTCTATCCTTACACTCTCCTCTAACATAGTCTAATGAAGCTAGTATTGAACATACAATAGCACTTATTCTTTTATTCTTTAACTCAGATAGTTCATTAAGAGATTTAATGCGCTTATTCCTCTGTAGTACTTTCCAAACGTGTTCAACGTCCTTCTTTCTAATTCTTCTTAACTTACCGCTCTCCAATGATCGTACAATTATAGTATTAGGTTTAATTCTAATTACGTAGTTTCTACTCCTACGACAAAGCGTTTCTATACGTCGCTTATACGCTAATGTTTTTAATATATCCTTCCAAACAGTATCAAAATCTAATGACAATTCTCGTTGCACCTAATTATTACCTTAGAGAGAATAAATAAATGTATTACCTTGTCAAGAGAGAATATGTCAATAGCGGAATTGTTCTAATCTGTAGTTTTAAATTGCTCTATAGCCTTTAACTTACTATTGGAGGTTTACCTCTTGAACAAAGTAGTATTCATCATCCTGGCGCTGTCTATCTTCATAAGTATGGCCTTACTATTTTCTACTGTACTATTACCTGTAATGTTGAATAAGATGTTAATTTATGTATTCCCGGATTATGGTATTGGTTATTGGGAGAAGGCAAAAGCTATACTTGATGAATTAAGGCCTATAGGGTATGCTTCACTATTAGTAGCAATTGCTATTATAATATTAGGTTTTGTATTGAGGAAGAAATCTATATCAGTATTAGGATCTATAGGGTTATATTTGCCTGTATTTGGGCATTTCGCGTTTACTATGTTCTTTCTAGCAGGTATAGCAATAACTAGAATTCTATGGCTACCATTATATGAAATTTCGCCTATAGTCTTGAAGCTAGGTCATTTAATATTAGTACCCTACATAGCATTAGCTACACCATTATCAATTATAATACATTATATAATGGGAAGGCACATATCATTTTATGTGTCAAGACAATTAAGTATGTTGATTATGGGCATAGGATTATTTATATTTACGTTAGGGGTGTTTACGTGGTTTTACGGAAAGTTACATAGGAAGAAGATCATAGACTTCTGGATTTATAAATATAGTAGGCATCCCCAATACCTAGGCTACATCATATGGAGTTATGGATTATTAACCTATACTATGACATTGCCTAGCCCAAAAGGAGGTTATTATCCTGTACCTACATTGCCATGGCTTATATCGATATTTGTACTCATAGCAATAGCATTAAAGGAGGAAAATAGTTTAGTAGAAAAATATGGAATGGAGTACATAAAGTATAAGATAAAAACACCGTTCTTTATGCCATTACCAAGAATATTAATTAGGATATTAACTATACCTATTAAAATCCTCATTGGTAAGAATAATCCTGAAACAATAAAAGATATAGTAATAGTAATGACATTTTACTTGGCAATTTTAATTCTATTGTCTATCCCAATAGCTATAGTTTGTGAATTACCCTAAAACGAGTTAAGGATCTAACAATAATCCCAGTAATCTTCACACCCTGATTCATAATATATAAAGGTTTTCTTCAGGTTCTTGAAATTTTAATGTAAGGCATGACGTTCAAGCATTAAACATAATATCTTATGTACGTATTAGCGATTTAGCTTATAGCATTGGCATAAAAGGTTTAAGGGTAATTAATTTCTTCGTTACCCATTCAATCAATAACCTTTTAAGCTATAATTTAATTAGTGTACACCTGTACGGGGAACTAAAGTTATGAACTATAAAATCATATTTCAAGCCATAAACGTAATGATTTTTAATCACAGAGTTAGCTCATGTTCGCTTTAATGTAATAACTATTTGAGGTGATGTCTGTTTGTCGGAGCACTATATTCTAATACTATACATCTTAATCTCAAGTACTATAAGTATAAAGCCCTAGTAACTGATCATGTTAATGAAATACTAATTAATGGATTATCTAAATTAGGGATAGAAGTTACATACAAACCTTCTATATCTTATGAAGAGCTTTTAAATATAGTAAAAGACTACGACATACTAATTGTCAGAAGTAAGACTAGAGTAGATAGGAAAGTCATTGAGCGGGGTATAAGGTTAAAAATCATTGCAAGAGCGGGATCAGGATTAGATAACATTGATATTGAGGCAGCTAAAGCTAAAGGCATAACCGTAATTAACGCGCCTGAAGCACCCGTTAATTCTGTTGCTGAACTGACAATTGGACTAATGATTGCTGCTGCAAGGAGGATTGTTGAACTCTGTTCAAGAGCTAAGAGCGGTTCTTGGCACAAGGCTATGGGAGTTGAACTTTACGGTAAGACTTTAGGTATAATTGGTCTAGGCAGGATTGGTAGTAAAGTTGCAGAAATAGCTAGAGTTCTTGAAATGAATGTTTTAGCTTACGATATAGCTGATGTTACCGAAAGAGCTAAGAAAATAGGTGTTCAGCTAGTTTCATCCCTTGACGAACTTCTTAGACTATCTGATATAGTATCCCTTCATGTACCATTAACCAAGGAGACATATCATATGATAGACTATAGAGAACTGGAGCTCATGAAAAATGGCGTAATAATAGTGAATACATCAAGAGGAGCTGTAATCAATACTCGTGCATTACTTGATGCATTAAATAGAGGTAAAGTAGCTGCAGCTGCACTTGACGTCCTTGAACATGAACCTCCTAAAGAACCATGGGAATTAGAGCTCATAAGGCATCCAAGAGTTATTGTGACACCACATATAGGTTCTCAGACTAAGGAAGCACAAGAAAGAATTGCATATGAGATACTTAAGAAAATCGGGTTGATACTTAAAGAGGGTGCATAAGGGTGTTATATTGAAGCTCTTTACACCAGGACCTGTAGAACTTCATCCAAGAATACTTCAAGCTATGTCTAAACAAATGATCTCCCATAGATCAAATGAGTTTAGAAGACTATTTAGTGAGATTACTGAAATGCTTAAGTCAGTTTACCTAACGGATGAAGGGGAAGTTCTATTAATAACTGGATCAGGTACTATGGCTGTAGACTCTATGATCTATAGTCTTGTCAATCCAGGTGATAGAACTCTCCTACTCACCTTTGGCGAATTTGGTGAGAGGATCCTGAAAACCCTTACATCTAGAGAATGTAAGGTTGATATTATAAGAAAAGAATATGGCGACAGTGTCAGACTAGACGATGTCGAGGAAGTTATTGATAGAGGCAATTACAAAGCTCTCTTCGCTGTCTATAATGAGACTAGTACAGGAGCAAAATTACGTGATATTGAAGCTATAGCTAAGAAAGCAAAGGAGAAAGGTATACTTGTATGTATAGATGCTATTTCAGCACTTGCAGGTGAACCCCTTTATATGGATAAATGGGGATTAGATGCTGTTGCTAGCTGTAGTCATAAATGTATAGGAGGACCTCCAGGAATTTCATTTATTGCACTAAGTAAAGAGGCATCAAGGATAATATATAAGACAAAATCAAAACCACCATACTTAGATCTAAGTAAATATCTAGAATTCGCTAAGCGTAAAGAAACACCATTTACACCAGCTATAAGTGTAATTTACGGACTTCAAGAAGCATTAAGAATGTTACATGAAGAAGGTTTAAAAAATAGATGGAAAAGGTTAGCAAAGTTATCTCATAAGCTCTATATGCATACTAAGTTACTTGGCTTCAAACAGTTCCCTAGAGAGGATACTAGATCCAATACTATTGTAGCACTTGAGCCGCCAAACGGTATTAGTGCTAGCCAAGTTACTCACCTATTACTCAAGCAGGGAATAGTTATTGCTAGAGGTATGGGTGATCTTAAGGAAAGAATAGTAAGGATAGGTGTTATGGGGTATATTAATGATAATGATATAAATCATCTTATCAATGCTATTAAAAACGTTGTTGAGGAGATAAAAGGTGAATAGACCATTAGACTGTATTTTATGCTTACTTGAATGCAGATTGCGTGATCTAATTAAGCTTGGTGTAAGTGAAAATAGTATAGGAACCTCTATATGCAAAATTAAAGATCTATTAAGATACGATAGGACGACAGCTTTTGTAGAAAGCTTTGAAATAATTAAGAGAGTTACAGGCAAAATTGATCCTTATGCAGATACCAAAAAGAGACTTAAAACCCTGGCTGAAAAAGTCCTTAGAAAAATGAATTCTGTGATTAAATCAATTAACTTTATCCATCTTATTAGGATAGCTGCAGCTGCAAATGTTTTTGACACACAAGTTCTTGGTTATGTTTTCAACGAAGCCACAGTGGAGTATCGATTAATTCATGAAAAACCTTTAATAGATGAAACAAATCTCATCAATTGGCATAAAATTAAGCATATAGTGTATATATTAGATAATCACGGTGAAGCTGTTTTTGATCGCTTTGTAATAAGTAAGCTAATTGAGCAAGGCTACAATGTAACAGTAATTGTAAGAGGTAGCGCTTATGAAATCGATGTCACTATAGATGATGCTCTTGAATTATTTAAGGATATTTCAGTTAATATAGTATCAGTAAAGGGATCTTATCCAGCACTATATGCCCATAAAGCATCAAGAGAAATACTAAATACGTTAGAGGAATCTGACATCATCATTGCTAAAGGAATAGCCAACCTCGAAGCCTATTTAGATAGTAAGAAACGCATTGATAAGCAAATCCTATTCCTTTTACGAGCGAAATGCCCAGTAATATCAGCTCTTCTCAAAGTACCAAGGAGTGCAAGCATAGCAGTAACCAATAGAAAAGTCCAAGATTTAGCTAAAGCCTTCAACGACTTAAAGTCAAAACCAGTAACTGTTCACACGTAGTATCGTTAGTTATTGCCTTCTAAGACTATTGTCAAAGATAGCTAAAGCAACCTATAATGAAAACTAAACACTTTATCAATGCTGAGAGGCCTTGACTCTCTAGGGATTTGTTAGTTTATAAATCTAGACTTACATATAAATATACTGAAAATGGGCATTCGTGTAATAAAATATCATTGGTTATTAATATTAATGTTGATATCTATAACTTTAATCCAGGTTGTTTTAGCTAATACCGAAACATCATATATTGTGGTATATGGTCTAGAGCATTGTCATAGCTGCAAGGTATTTTTGAGCATCTTAAGGAAATTAAAGTCAGATACCACTCTTAACATAACTTTGACCCTAAAGAATATTAATGATAATAGTAACCTAAGAGAGTACATGAAAATTTTGACAATATTAGGCTTAGGAGAACGTCCATTACCTTTGATGGTCTTTATTCATGGTAATAACGTGTGCGTTGCCTATGGGGTATTCAATGAAACATACCTATTAGATATTTTAGAAGGCAAAAGAACCAATGCATTGATTATAGGGAGAAATGATAAAGTAGTTGAGAAACCTATCACTTCAAAATTGTGCAAGGAGATAATATCCATAATTAATAAATACAATATCAGGAAGAGCTATAAATCCCCATCTCTATTAATCATCACATCTCTTGCATTAAGTGATTCAATAAATCCTTGTACTATTTATTTATATGTATTGCTCCTTCTAATATCATCAACTATGGGATTAGGAAAAGCCATAAATTCAAGAAAAACTCTAGAAATTGGATTAGCATTCTGTCTGGCTGTAATGTTAGGGTACGTGCTTATAGGTCTTAGTATAATCAACCTATTACTATTAATGCTTATACCAAGGCAAATATTTTCTGCAATAGCCGTAATATTCGGCATGTACATGATTCTTCTCCATGATAAAGAGAAGATCATAGGAAAATCGAGATTTGTTAATTTATTCAGAAGTCTATGGCGATCAGCACGATCGCAAGAACGTCTTACTTATCCTATTAGATTTCATTTCTCGAAAGCTAATACAATTCTATTTAGTATATGTTTGGGTTTTCTTGCCTCCTTCACTATTCTTCCATGTAGTGCTGGTCCATACATAGTATTCTTAGGCATAGTTTCAGGGTTGCCTATTCATATAGCATTTCCTTTAGTCCTGTATTATAACTTATTATTTATCTCGCCTTTGCTTATTATACTCATCCTGTTTGCTATGGGTCTTTCAATAACAAAAATTAGAAATTTCATAGTGACAAAAGGTAAATTATTATCAACCATAAGTGGTGTCTTGCTAATAAGCATAGGCATATACCTGCTTTTTTAAAATACTTATATAAACATTTAATACTTAAGTACTATAACTACGAAGAACATTAACATATAATTTTTCTATGTTTAATATTGTTTTACAGTTATCGAGCTCTTCAAGTTCACTTAATTTAAATTCTTTGGACGTAGTAAATATTATGTTATTCCCCCTAATCTCGATATCAATTATACCTCTACTACTTAATTCCTTTACAGCTTTCCAAGGTTTCTGACTTTTGCATTCATATGTAATAATGGTATGCTGTTTTAGCTCTTCTACTCTTGAATCAAACACTTTAGTACCATTTATAAGAATTGCTAGACTTGTTACTAGTTTTTCAACACCAGCAAGTACATGTGAAGCTATGATAATTGTTTTACTTTTACTGTGTTCCTTAAGTAAAACATTAAGCTTTTGTATAGACTGCTTGTCAAGAAGGGGATATGGTTCATCTAAAATAATAATTTCGGGCTCGCCTACAAGCGCTTGAATTAATATAATCTTTTTTCTCATGCCCGAGGAGTAACCTCTAATAATTCTATTCCAATATTTATCAACTCCAAAGTATTCAGCAAGCTCCTTGACCTCGCTCCACTTAATGTTTTTAACAGATGCATAATATCTTAAGTAATCGATCCCAGTAGTCCACCAAGGCAAAACCAAATCCTCAAAAGCAACATTAACATATTTCATAACCTTAGATCTATTTTTCCAAGGATCCATACCGAGAGTAATAACTTCACCTTTAGAAGGCTTTATCAATCCAGTCCAAAGCTTAAGTAGCGTAGTCTTACCACTACCGTTGGGACCGAGTAATAGATGGAAACTTCTAGGGGGAATATTAAGGGTTACATTCCTTAAGGCAATGGTTTTTCCGAAAAACTTCCAAACGCTATGAACCTCTAACATCTCAGTTTACCCCGTTAAGGATTTTCTCTTCTGCAGTAGATAAATAACAGCGTTAGTATCATAACTATTAATATAAGAATTAGAATTAGACTATTAGTGTAAATAATTGAAATTTTAACTGATAAAGATTGCTCTAAATGCTCTTCGTAATTAGTTAATAATGGATTATAAGCTATAGGTGATAGACTATTTAAGGCATTCATAGGCTCAAGATTTAATATGAATAAACGTAGGTTAAATGATCTTAAGAAGGGGATAAGATCGAGGAAAATCATAAGACATGGAGCTATGGAAGCTAAAATGGAAATAGCTGTTCTTGGAATAAGAATTACAGGTGGCAAAACAAATATGAGGATAAAGGATAGCAATATAAAGTAAAAGAACATTTCACTGCAAAAGATTTCTAGAAATAGGAGCGGAGCTTTGAGTATAAATAAAGGCATCCATAAGATATATGCAAGTAAGCTCATTAAAAATAGTGGAAGATAAACTAAGATCCAGATAGATATTAATTTTACTATGAAGATAATCCATCTAGGCATGGGGAGCATGTCTATAGTTCTAGTTAATCTAATTTCCCATTCATAGGAATATGTAATTGATGCTAAAGAAGCTATAAGAACAAGATATAGCACAAAGAAATTAGGACACCTGGAGAATGATATGGGATTTAATAATACATACCTACTACTACCAATAAGTGAAGAGAAATCAATAACTGAGAAGGAGTATATGTACATAACAGCTATAATGAAGATCCATTTCCACATACACTTTATCTCCCATTTAATTAATCCAATAAAACCTATGTAATTTGGCATAGAATGCCTTGAGCTGTAGTAGACTAAGATGATTAAAATTAGTAATATAACTATAGCTGTCGATACACTAGTAATTATGTTATATCTAGCACATTGAGTACCAGCAATCTTAACATTGATGTTATAATGTTTCTCTTCGGGGGCATTAATAATTATAGTAAGATTGTAAAAATATAGTCCTGGCTCAGGAGCGATAAAAACAGGTGTAGGAGCTCTAGAAGCAAAAAATGTCATGGAGTAATTATAGGTCTCGCCGTCATCAACCTTTACTATACTTAATATATAAGTCCATGGTATATGATCTGAGGTAACATCAAAAGAAACTCTATCACCAACTCCTAGTAACATATAACCTACATAAGATCTAGTAAAATTGCCGAAACCTATGTTGATAATTTCTCCTCCACCAACAATACTAGTACTAGTATATCTCAAGCTAAGCGGTATAAATAGTGAAGTTAAAAGCATAATAGAAAGCATGATCCATATTAGGATTCTCATTACTCCACCCTATATCTATTGTCTAATTTGCACTATAGAGCTTACCACTATATGTATTAGTGATAAGGGGGTGCTTAAAGCAGATTTTATTATCTATTTCTTATACTTTCTAATGTATAAAATTATTGATAAAATAATCACTATTATCGTAATAGCAATAATGAAAGGTATTACATGATCCATCTTTATTCCTTCTATTGTTAACTCCTTGCCACCTAGTACTGGTCTTTCAAAAGGAACGTTGGTATCCTTTAGCTGAACTTTAACTATAGTATTAGGATCTTGAACATAAATCCTAATTTTATCGCTAATCACTGGAAGAAATGATATTAAATTCCCGTATAAGTTAAGGCTATTAAGCTCTAACAATAAACCTGTTATGGCGTCATATTTTACTTCGTCCCCTATAATCATAACATAACAGACATCACCTTGCGGCGTTATTAAAAAGTATCCGGGTTTCTTGATATTAGGTAAAGTGAAATTATATATAATGAATGGTCTTTCAGTACAATATAACTTCTTAAATAACTCAATGACTCCTTCAGGTATGGTTGCCATAAACATGGGCTGCAAAGAACTAAACGCTATTCTTTCGCCTCCCAAGAATATCCTCTTATTACTAAATGAGGTGTTTGTTGGGGGAGGACTAATTTCTAAGAAACTAGCGGTGTTCTCGGCTAATAAGATAATTCTGAAATCACTTGTACTACTTGTTTTAAACATCTTTACAGGGGATTGCTCTAGTTTTAATCTATATGATTTAGTTCCATTAGTTAGTTTTTGAACTATTTCATTAACTTTATTAGCTAATTTCTTTAAAATTCTGATATTTTCATTGCTGAGCTTGATACCCATGGAGAAACTCTTACCTCTATGAATCATGAGAAGTTTTAATCCTTTCTTACTAGTTAGGTCTGGTTGTAATAAAAATGGCCATTCAGTAACCCATATTTTTTCTCCTTTCTTTACATTAATTACATACGTATCGAGCGTTTTAATATTGACCAAATACTCTTGGCTTAATGTAATATTGACTGTTTCTCTCTTCTCAATATCTTCAGCATTAATTAACTTTAACTGGGCTAATATTTTGATATATGGCTCTTTTACCTCTAATACTGTTAGGTTAAGTAATATATTTGATGTATTAATTATATAGTCTTTGCCTGATATAAGGTCTTTTACATTAATCATGCTTATGCTAGCATTGTATTTGGTATTATAAACTTCAAAACCGTATACCATGTATACGCCGGGGCTTAGCCAATAATAGCTTGCATTTAAGTATGGTGATACTAAGTATACTATTAGCATAAATATAAGAGTAATGAAAAATATTTTATACATGTTTATCACCTTTACCCGTTCTAACTCAATTTAAATATATTCTCTACATAATATTATTAAGTTAACGTAAGTCATATTATACAATATCCAGCAATAGTAGCTCCAATACCTGTAGAAGCATCTAAATACCAAGTGGTTCCATCATATGAATAGTAGCTTCTTGCTATTGAGTACACTGATTCATGTGTTCCAGAAGGTTTATTCTTTTTATAGAGTATATCAGCAACCGTGGGATCTAGAGAGAGTATATATCCCCTATCAAATACTTTATTATCTGCGCTAAATTCATAGTACAATCCTATATAGTACGTTAAGGTTGTATACTTTTTCCCTGATTCAGCTGAACACCATCCCGAGGTTCCATCACTTGAAATATATGCTTCAGCTGTAGCGATGGTCAATGTCCCCTCACTAGAATTTATACAGTATGTGGCATATATTGCCTGAGCCAATATCGTTAAAAGCAGGGTTAGGAATAAGAGTAGTCCTAACGTTCTCATGTGTCCCACCTTTCTCCTTCTGACTTAAGGGGTAAAAAGAGAAATTTTAAACTTTTATTTAAAGGAAAGTGCCATTAAATGTGCGAAAGATTTATATAGATTATATGATTATCATCATCTATCCTGACTTTCTACACTTATTTTTGTTTTCTGACTTCAATAATTCATAGAAATCATTGAAGATGTTATCTTCTGTCATAATAGCTATTAAGCTTTTTACGCAATCATCTAAATGTATCATCATATTCTACTTCAGCGTTTAAGTGTTCTTGGATCATTACCATCTTATCAATAGTGTCCTATATTATATCCGTTATATCGTTACTTATATTAACGATTTGATTGACTTTATGTAAATTTTCTAAGAAGCAAATCACACATTACTATTAAAATCTCCTTCGAATTATATAAGACATTAATTTTAGTAAATGTTAGCCAAGTTAGTCATCCTCAAAACGGGTCTGGTAATGACAAATATACAGATAGATCATATATGGCTATATAATCATGAATATAATTTATCAAAGGTAATGAATAGGGGCTTTAAACATTTAGTTTTTCAAATATTTATTGCTATTTGAGAGAGACCTTGTAGTAGCTAGAATTGTATGTAATGAACGATATAATATTATCATAGCATCATATGAGAGAAGCTATGGCTATCCTATCAAACATTATAGGATAATGACTATTTAATGAGACTCCATGAAATATATTTTAATTAGTGATTTTAATTCAATATACATAGCAAAGATATTAGGGAGTATACTTAATAGGTAACCTCCGTCTTTTATTAATACTTATTTCAATGGAGGTTACCTATATTAAATTAAATATATTGACATGTTTAATATGCTCATTAAAAATAAATTTAAAGTTAATTATATGATAGCACTATTTGTATAAACGTTCGATAAGTCGTTCAAAGTTTTAAGGACGGAGGTTTATGAGGATTTAAGCTAAATTTAAGAGAGTATGTAGTTGTAGCTATTACCAGTAAAGTTCTTGGTGATTGTTAGAGTATGGTCTTCAGCGATAATAGCCTCTGGTCCTTCGAGCTTCAATACCATATGCACGTATTCTGCAGAGGAGGATAGAGTATGGGGAGCCCGTTATTATAGACATAGGCCCTATATGGATGGGATATGATGGATGTATAGCATAAATCCGTTGTTAGAGAGAATAGGTATTAGGGAATAATAGAGGTGATTAAGGAAGCCATAAAGGAGGACTTAAAATATGCAAAACTAAATGCATCAGCTAGAACATTAGATGAAATACCTCATAAGGTAATTAAAGAACATGGCTTACCTGAATATAAACACCTCACAGGTCATCCTATAGGGGGATTCTATAAACCAACAATAGCAGGTTTTGTAGATTATGGTTTAGAAGAGAACATGGTATTTGCATATGAACCTGCAGTATATATTTCAGGGAGGGGTGGAGTAAGAATAGAACATCATATACTGGTAACAGCTGACAGATATAAGGTATTGACTAAGACTTTCTAGTACAATTAAGGTTAAGGATTATAGATGTAGGTAGGATCAGGTAACATATATAATAGACCATAATCAAGTCCTCCATAGGGAATTAGCTTGTGTATTAGTCCTGGTAAAGGTAAGCCTATTATAGATCCCTTCGAGCGAATAAAAGCCAGGAAGGCTAGGGTTCCTTGTGAGAAATTTGTTTTTATTCTTGCAGAATATCCATTTAAGGTAGCTAAGAATTTACTAGAGGATATTGAAGAAGTTAAGCTCTATGCTCCGGTATTAGATTCTATGAAGGGCTTATTTAATGGTGTTGAAGTATGTGTAGTTAAGCCTTATTTTTCAGCACCCCCTAGTGTTGCTGCGTTAGAGCTTCTAATTGCAGCTGGTGCAAAGAAGTTTATTGTTGTTGGTGAAGCAGGTGCTATTCACCCATTATTAAGAATAGGTGATGTATTGATTCCTACATGGGGTGTTAGAGAAGAAGGAACAAGCTATCACTATATGCCTCCAGATTATACTCCAAAACCTAGCTTTAAGCTGGTTCATGTACTAGAGGAGGAAGTGAGGAGGATTAAAGGGAGAAGAAGAATAAAAATTCTTCGTGGTGGGATATGGACTACTGATGCAATATTTCGTGAAACGAAAAATAAAGTTGAAGAGTATAGTAAAATGGGTGTTTTAGGCGTCGAAATGGAAGCCACGGCGCTAATGACTGTTGCTGAATATCGTAAGGTAGACTTGGCAGTAGTTCTCTCAATATCAGATGAACTTTATGGAAAGGAATGGCGTCCAGGCTTTAAAACAAGGAAGTTAAAAAGAACAGAGAGGATCATAGTGAAGGCCGCACTTAATGCAATAACGAAGATATAATATCATATTTCTTTCTAAGTCATATCCTTTTCTCTTGAGTCATAGGAGAAAGCATACATTAAATTCGTAAACACTATATTCATATTTGGTGTATAAAGTTGAGTAGGATTGCACTGTATTCACTAGTAATTATAGTAGTAATTGCTGTTTGCATAGGAGTATACTTGCTCTTAATAAAACCACAGGAGATAATAATGCCTGAAGACCTTATCATTAATGTTAAAAAGACCTTTACTCTTGAAAGCCCTGCATTTGGTTACGGAGAAAATATTCCTAGGAAATATTCCCTTGAAGGAAGAAATCTTTCGCCACCATTACAATGGAGGGATGCACCACCGAATACTATATCGTTCGTATTGATAATGTATGATCCTGATGCTCCTAAAGGAATATTCTATCACTGGATACTCTATAATATTCCATCAACAATAACGTCATTGCCTGAAGGAATACCTCCTAAGAAGGTAACCCCTTATGGCCTTCAGGGAGTTAATGATTATGGGAGCATAGGCTATGGGGGACCCCATCCGCCATCAGGTACAAGGCATAGATATATATTCCTATTATTAGCTCTGGATAAAGAATTGACTTTAGAACCTGGAGCAAAGATAAATGACGTGTTAAAGGCATGCAAAGGACATGTAATAGGATATGCAAAACTTCTGGGATATTATAGTAGATAAGAATTGGTTATCTTCAATATCTAGATAATTAAAAGTAATCATACTTAACGGACGTTCTTGTCAAGTATAGTGAATATCATCAATAAGATAGTTCGATGAGGGCAAAATACATTCTATATGTTAATTTTAGAATCGGCGAAAAATCGTTTATCACCAGGACTTCGAATCATAACCACATTTATTTAATATCAATAAGTGAAGTAGCTTTGTCCTCGTGTAAACATCTTTTCTCATTCAGTATCTACTTCTACTTTTGACTATGATATTTAGAATTCTATTCTAGGATCTTCTTTTATTATTTTTATAACTACATGAGTTGAAGTTCTTTCTATTTCCTTCATACTCATCATTTGATTGAGGATTCTCATGAAGTCCTCTCTATTATTAGCTCTTGATAGCACTATGAAATCTATATCTCCTAGTACAAAGTAGACTGCCCAGACACCTGGTATGGATGCTAATTTTCTTCCAACAGCTTCATGGTATCCTGGACCATATTTTGCCCTAACAAATGTTACAGTTATGTAATCTTTACCTATGCTCTCTACATTTATTTTTGCGTAGTAACCTTCTATAACTCCTATTTTTTCAAGTCGTTTTATTCTGTAGTGAATCGTTGATTTAGGCATATTGAGTATTTTTGCCATTTCTTCAAGAGGCATTCTACAATTCTTTTGTAGTAGTTTCAGTATTTCAATATCCTTATCGTCTAATTTAATCTTCCTCAAGATATACACCTATCCTTACCTAGTACCTTATTGAGTTCTCAGCGGAGGCTATATTTATTTAACTTTTCTTTCCACTCTTTAGATATATAAACTATGTTACCATCTATCATAGTTAATAGTGGTTTAAGGTGTAGTATTTCCTGCGGGCTTGGATTGAGTGACTTTATATTCCATATAACTATATCTCCTTTCTTTCCTTTCTCAAGGCATCCTACTTGATCATCCCAGCCTATTGTTATAGATGCTAATCGTGTATATGTTTCTATAGCTTCTATGAATGATATACATTCCTGAGTACCAAAGGGATGTTCTAAAATAGTCTTAATTCTAGGCTTTCTAGCTATAGCGCCATAAAGGCCATAACTAGGATCAGGAGGATTTAAGTAAGGAGCATCTGATCCATTACCTACAATTACTCCCTTTCTTAACATGGTCTTTATAGGGAAGGCTCTTCTAGCTCTATCTATACATAAATTAGCAGCATAAACATGTCCATATGAGTATATGAATGATGTTTGAGTCTTTACTCCTATACCTAATTGCGCCATTAATTCAACAGCTTCCTCTGTAGGAACTATGGCATGTATGATGCTATACTGAGCCTTTCTAAAGGCTTTAATTATTGAAATAGCTTTTACAACTTCATCTATTGCTTTATCACCTATTGCATGAATGCTAACTCTTAGGCCCTTAGCATTAGATAATGCAATAATATCTTCTAGTTCATTTACTGTAATTAAACGAAGTCCTTTATTACCCTTACAGACTTTAAATTCTTCACACCAATCCTCATACATCAACGCAGTCCTAGCTATTCCCGACCCATCATAGAACACTTTAATCGACGATATCCTTAGGTTAGAGGTATTGATGCTCTTTAAAACCTTTATTAAGTGCTCATTAAGTTCACCAGGTTTAGTAATAGGATAAGAAAACCTTACCCTTAATAATAGTTTATTGTAATCTGCTAAGTATTTGTATGCTTTTAGGATGTTACCGCCTTGTCCTAAAACTCCTACATCTTCAATAGCTGTTATACCTTTTTTAATCCAAATCATCTGGGCTGATTCTATACTTTTAATCCAATCATTTAATGTAGGTTTGGGCATATATTGTGTTATTAGACTCATAGCGGAATCTCTTAAAATTCCTATGGGATTACCGCTTTCATCTCTTTCAATAATGCCTCCAGGTGGATCAGGGGTATCTTTGGTTATTTTTGCTATCTTTAGGGCAAGAGAATTTACAGCTATAAGGTGTCCACTTATATGTTCAAGTACTATAGGGTGTTGAGAACTAGCATTATCTAAATCCTCTTTATATATAGGTCTTTTCTCCTTTAGGAGACTTTCATCCCATCCATAACCATAAATCCATTCTCCTGGTTTTATCTTCTTCGCTTTCCTAGCTATTATGTCAATTATTTCATCAAGGGACTTAATGCCCACAAGATTAACTCCATACTTGCTTAAGTAGCCAGCTTGTGCTAGATGGCAATGGGTATCTATAAAGCCAGGAGTCACTAAATATCCGTCAGCATCAATAACTATACAATCCTCAGACCTTGAAAGAATAGCTGATGTAGTGCCTACATGTACTATTCTATCCTTAACAACTAATACAGCATCTGCGATCATACGATCCGGTCGAGCTGTAAATATCAAACCATTAACTATGGCTATGCGCTTAGCCACGGCAACGCCCATTAAATAAAACATTGTTGAACATTAAATTTTTTTACCCAGTATTCAAAGTTTCCAAATAAGGGTAGGAAAATGTCTAACATTATTTCTAAGCCAATTGTAATATTTCTAATGTTAATACTAGTGGCGTCTCTGGCGCCTGTATCAATGTATCTAAATGCTGAGAGGAAGACTGTATTAACAATTACCGTAGCAGAAGAAATTTCATCACTTAATCCTTTAGTCGGTAACTCCCTTGTTGATTGGTTTATATTTAACCTGATATACGATAAACTAACTATATATGGTCCAGATCTAAAACCCATGCCATGGCTTGCTAAAAGCTGGGAAGTAAGTCCTGATGGTTGTACATGGACTCTTTACCTAGTAAAGAACGCTACATGGCATGACGGGCATCCCTTTACAGCTGAAGACGTGAAATTCACAATAGAGTATATAAAGAAGTATGAAGTAGCATTGTGGCTTGATGAAGTTGCTGATATAGAAAGCGTAGAAGCACCAGATGACTATACGGTTATCATAAAGACCTCTAAGCCTATAGCTTACCTAGATACCTACGTCTTCCCCAGATTACCAATATTACCTAAACATATTTGGGAGAAGATTACTGATCCTGAACGCTATCCTAACGAAAAACCTGTTGGTAATGGCCCATTTAAACTAGTAGAATATAAACCTGGAGAATACCTTAGGTTTGTAGCTAATGAAAACTATTGGAGAGGAAAGCCTCATATAGATGAAATAATAGCTAAAATAGGTTTAACTACAGATGCGGCCTTCCTAGAGCTTAAGGCAGGTAAGTTAGACATAATGGTGTTAACTCCAGAATACGTAAAGGAAGCTGAAAAAGATCCTAACATTAAAGTAATTCTATCAGAAGACATTTACTTTGACTATGTAGTACTAAATACTAAAAGGTATCCATTTAGTATTAAAGAATTCAGATATGCCTTAGCATATGCAATTAACAAGCAAGAGATTATAGATAGAATACTACTAGGCTATGGTGAACCACTCTGTAGTGTTATACCTCCTGCTCATAGATTTTGGCATAATCCCAATGTACCTAAATATGAATATAATCCAGACAAAGCTAAAGAAATCCTTGACGAGTTAGGATTCAAGGATATTGATGGTGATGGATATAGAGAAACACCTAATGGTACTAAGTTAGAGATAGAAATATTAACTCTATCAACCTGGCCTCCTTATGTAAGATTAGCTGATATGTTATCTAAGTATTGGACAAACATAGAATTAAAGGTAAAGATATTAGCTGTAGAATGGGGTGAAGAGTCTAAGAGACTACATGAGAGAAACTATGATGTTGCTATATGGGGTTTCACGGTTGCTCCTGAACCATCGCAATTCTTGGTACTGTTCACAAATAATCCACCACCCTACTGGAGTATGGGTGAATGGGAAAATGAAACCTATAATAAGCTCTTTGAACAGCAAAAGAGCGTAATGGACATCAATAAGAGAAGGGAAATAATATTCAAGCTTCAACAAATTCTTGCAGAGGAACTACCCATAATTCCTATATGGGCAGCATACGTCATAGAAGCTTACAGGACTGATAAGTTCGTTGACTGGATACCAATGCCTATGGGAATTCTAGGTATTTATAATAAATTAACCTGGCTTAGTGTTAAACCTGTAGTACTTACAACTCCAACGCCAATGGTAGTAACTAAAGTATTAACTAAGACAATAGTAAAGACAACAACTACACCTGTAACTATAGTGACAACCATAAGTGGTACACCAACAACTATAGTGACTACAACTACAGTACCTGTAACCATAACCACGCCATACACTACGGTCCTGACTACTACTGTTGAGGTTCCTGTAACACCTGCATGGGTTTATGGAGTTATAGCTGTTTTAGTAATTATTGCTATAGTAGCTATAATAGCATTATTTGTTAAGAGAAGGTGAAAGTAGTTCATGGGAGCAGTTAAAAAAGCAGATTTAAAGAGGTATATTGTAAAGAGAATACTCTTTTTTACAATTACTCTCTACATAATTATAACAATAAATTTTCTCCTTCCTAGATTAATGCCAGGTAATCCTGTAGATTACTTCTTAAAAGATCCTTCCATAACTCCTGAAGAGAGAATGCGTTTAATTAAGCAATTTGGTCTTGACAAAGATATATTTACTCAGTATATTCTCTACATAAGAAACTTATTTACAGGTAACTTAGGAATATCATTTAGATACTATCCAAAACCAGTCATAGAGGTTATCTTATCTAGACTTCCATGGACAATATACTTACTTGGTATATCATATCCTTTATCTACACTTATAGGAATAATAATTGGTGCCTATGCTGCTTGGAGAAAGGATAGCAAGCTAGACTTAATAACTATTGGTATGGCCTTTGTAACGAGAAGTATGCCTATATTTTGGCTAGGTATGCTTATCTTATACGTATTCTCCGCAACTTTAGGATGGTTTCCATTAAGTGGAGCTGTGACACCAGGTACTTCGTATAGTAGTTTCTTCGACTTTGCTTTAGATGTTTTAAAGCATTCAATATTACCTATATTAACTATAACCATATTTCTACTTGGACCTCCGGCTCTTATAGCTAGGGGATTAATTCTTGACCTACTCACTGAGCCTTTCATTAGTACAGCTAAGGCTAAAGGACTTCCTCCTAGAATAATATTGTTCAGACATGCATTAAGACCTGTATCATTACCTCTATCTTCTTATACCGCTATACTGCTCGGGTATATGGTTGGAGGTGCTGTATTCACTGAAACTGTTTTCTCATGGCCTGGTGTTGGGCGATTAATCTATGAAGCCATAATGAGGAGGGATTATCCATTAATCCAGGGGGCCTTCTTCATCATTAGTGTAAGTGTTCTTGTTGCTAATCTAATCGTAGATGTACTATATGCATATCTAGATCCAAGGGTTAGATTACAATAATATACTATGGTGGAAAATGGTGTTATTTAAGCTTAAAGAGCTAAGGAGTGTTTTTGCAACTAAAAGGTCTAGGACAGGGCTAGCAATTATTGCAGTAATAGTATTTATGGCACTTACAGCTCCCTTCTTAGCCCCATATGATCCTTATGAATTTGTTGGTGATCCCTACGAGCCTCCTAGCTTTAAGCATTTCCTAGGAACAGATGATGTTGGTCATGACATACTTAGTCAATTAATATATGGTGCCAGAATATCACTTCTTGTAGGAGTATTGAGTGCTATAGGCTGTGTTTTAATAGGTTCAATTATAGGTATTATTGCTGGTTTCTTAGGTGGCTGGATTGATGAAATTCTAATGAGGCTTACGGACATAGTTCTTGTAATTCCATATATAGTGTTCATAATAGTTCTTGTATCGTATTTAGGGCCAAGCATATGGAATATAATAATATCGATATCCATTCTGGGTTGGCCAACAATAGCTAGAATGGTGCGCTCACATGTCCTTTCACTAAGAGAGAGCTTATATATAGAAGCGGCTCGTGCTATAGGGTGTAGTAACTTGTATATAATGAGAAAACATATAATACCGGGACTTGTTCCACTCATAATACCAATATTTGTATTAACAATAATTGATGGAATTCTTATTGAAGCTGGTCTTAGCTTTCTTGGCCTAGGCGATCCAACTAAAATAAGCTGGGGAATCATGCTATATTATGCACAGGTAAGAGGAGCTTTTGCTAAAGGTTTATGGTGGTGGGTATTTCCACCGGGCTTATTGATAACATTAACTAGCCTTGGCTTTTTATTCTTAGGATCAAGTCTAGAGGAATACTTCAATCCTAGACTTAGGAGGAGATGAGAAAATGAATAAGAAACATTTTACGTTAATAATCTTTACATGCACCTTCTTGTTAATTGTTGTTTTATCCATATATGGTTTAATTAATTTATGTAGGGAGGAGATAACTGTAGGATTATATGTAGGTCCGGGTACATGGAGAGATGGTATAGAGGCCTTAGAACTATTATTAAATAATCTTGGAATTAAATTTCAGGAAGTTAGAGCTTTTGATATAATAAATGGTAACTTATATAACATTAAAACCCTAATCATTCCAGGGGGGTGGGCTTGGGACTATCATGTAACATTAGGTAGTCAAGGTGAAAATGTTATTAAAGAATATGTTGCTAAAGGAGGATCAATCATCGGTATCTGTGCAGGTGCTTTTTATCTTGCTAAAATAATTATCTGGAAAGGAAAGGAGTACACATATCCTCTTGGACTACTAAATGTAATAGCTATTGGTCCAAAAAAGAATTATCCTTGGCCTAGTTATGGCCTCGTTAATATAGTTCTAGAAAAGAAGTTTACTAAATATTTGAATTCAAACAAGAGCATATTTTCTGCTTTCTATTATGGTGGACCTGAATTTATGTGTTTAGGCAAGGAAGTCGTAGTATTAGCTCGTTATTTAGATAATAAAGAGCCTGCTATAGTATTGGGAACTTATGGTAAAGGCTTGGTAATCCTTGTAGGTGTTCACTTAGAAATAAGGGAGGAGACTTGGCCAATAATAGATCTATTAATAAAGATCGCTAATAGGGAATTAAGTTTCTCATTTCTCAATAAAGGCCTTTCTCTAAGTTATTTTATACATATAAGTATTTGCACAAGGTGGAAACATGTCCTCATATAGAGATTTTCATTTTCAAAAAGCTCCATATATATTAGTTGAACCTCCAGGCCCTAAAGCTAGAAAATTATTAGAACTACAGAAAGAATTAGAAAGTAATGCTATTCTATACCCAAGACATATACCATTAGTTCCCGACGAAGCTAGAGGTGCTACCATAAAAGATGTTGATGGTAATATATACATAGATTTTTTCTCAGGAATTTCAGTATTAAACTTCGGCCATAGCAATCCATTAATCCTCAGGAAGGCGATAGAACAATTACAAAAGATAACGCATACACTCGACTTTCCATCAATAGTAAGGGAGGAATTAGCTAAGAGACTTATAAGTATTGCACCGGGGGATTTAAGAGATAATGCTAAAGTATTATTTGGAGGTCCTACAGGATCTGACGCTGTTGAAGCTTCAATAAAGCTAGCTAAATACATTACTAAGAGACACATAATATTATCTTTTGAAGGTTCATATCATGGACAAACTACTATGGCGCTTGCAGTAACTAGTAACAGAAAATATAAAGAGATATACTCACCATTAGGTCCTGAAGTACATTTCGCACCATATCCCTACTGTTATAGATGTCCATTCAAACTGAAGTATCCAGATTGCGATATGAGGTGTTTTACATACTTAGAGCATATATTAGAGGACCCAGGTTCTGGTGTTCCAAAACCGGCAGCAATAATAATCGAGCCTATACAAGGAGAGGGAGGTATTATAGTACCACCTGCAGGGTACTTAAAGAAAGTTGAAAAGTTAGCAAAAAGACATAATGTTATCCTGATAGTTGATGAAATACAATCAGGTATGGGTCGTACAGGTACATGGTTTGCATGTGAATACGAAGGAGTTAACCCTGATATCATAACTGTTGGCAAGTCTATTGGGGGTATAGGTTTACCTCTTTCAGCAATAATATATAGGAAGGAACTTGACTCCTGGATACCTGGAGGACATGTAGGTACATTCAGAGGTAATGTAGTTGCTATGGCTGCAGGTGTCGAAGCTATAGAATTTGCAGAAAAAACTAAACTATTATCCCATGTAAGGAAGCTAGGTGAACAAGCTCTTAAATATCTTAAAGACTTTGCAGAAACATCAAGATGCGTGGGTGAGGTTAGGGGAAGAGGTTTAATGATAGGCATAGAAATGGTCATAAGCAAAGATACCAAAGAACCTGCTACGGATATGGTAAAGAAAATCCAAACCAAATGCTTCAAAAGAGGAGTAATAGTATGGAAAGCAGGTCGCTACTCTAATGTTATAAGACTCCTACCACCATTAGTAATAACTGAAGAGCTTTTACAAAAGGGTCTCGAGATACTTATTGAAACCATTAAAGAAGTTGAAAGAGAAGTACATTAGCTTTTAATAACCTTTTTAATTAGTAACCACATATGCTCTACAAATCACAAATACCAAGTACATTATTCCCATTATCGACATTTTAGAATTCTAAACCAATCCTGAAGTTAGAGTCCTTTTGAAATAGGATTTATCTAAGCAGGCATAAAACTATTATTAAGCATAGTTAGTAGTTGTTTGGGAAATTATGAATATAGGCTTTACTCTAATCCCCATTTTATTGTTCTTGAAGCTAGTAATATTCCAATAATGATCCATACCGTAATTACTGTTAAAGGGTACCAAATGCTTATTGAAGCGCCTAGACCAATTAATTGTCTTGATATTTCAGCTGATGCCGATGTAGGTATTATTAGGGCTACATATCTTAATGGTTGAGGTAGTATCCATGCAGGATAATATACTGGTGGTAGTATTACTAATAGCCATGCTATTGGATTAGTTATTGCAGATATATTAACTGGTTTTTCAATTCTCATGACAATGATCAATCCAACCATTATACTAGTCAATAGTACGGGTAAGCCCATAATTAACGATATTAGCATTATATTCCATGCATTTAATATGTAGGTTAACGGGATCATAGTTAAAAGTCCTATTACAGGGAATATGAGTGATGTAATGAACGTTCCTATAAGGTAATGTACGGGTTTAATGGGGCTAGCTATGAGCATATCATGTAAATACATCATCCTATGCCATCCTACTTCTTGAGCAACAATATTGACACCTGTACTCCATAGACCGCCAATGATCCATGCAATTATGATGTACCTTAAACCCTCAACTCCACCCCATGCATATAATAGTATCGAGAATCCTATGAGAGTGAGAACATTCTGTATAAGCCATGCTGGTTGTCTTAATATCCATCTACTACATAAATACGCTATGCCACATACCTTTCTCAAGGGTATGATCAATGAGCATTACCTCCTTCAAGTTAAGTACATGTATGCATCTTCAAGTCCTACCTCACTTATTGATATGATTTCAGCTTCTATCTGAGAAGCTATTGATAATGCTTCATTTCTAGTTTTAGCGTACACTATTAACCTATCTTCTAGGTTTAGTACCTTATCTTCTCCTGAAACAAGTGGATTACTTCTTACGTTTTTTGCAATTACTTTATATTGATATGGTATTCTTGAAATAAGTTCCTCAACAGTACCTTGAGCAGTTACTTTGCCTTGGGATATGAGGACGATTTTATCACCTATTATTTCTGCTTCCTTCATATCATGTGTTGTCAATAATATTGTACCACCATTTCTTACAACCGTTCTTAATGCTCTCCATACCTTATACTTACTTTCAACATCTAGACCTGTTGTAGGTTCATCTAGGAATAGGACTTCAGCATTTGTTGCTAATACCATAGCAACGGCTATTCTCTTTCGCTGACCTCCACTTAAGTGTATTGATGGTCTATTTCTAATATCCCATAACTCCAATTCTTCGAGCCATTTCCTCGTCTCTCGTTCGGCATCTTTAATGCTCCATCCACGGGTCATGAGAAATCCTTTAACGGCCTCCCATGGAGACCAATTAGGGTCTATTCTTATATCTTGAGGACATAATGCAATCCTTTTTCTAACTTCCCAAGAATCTTTAACAATATCATATCCTAATACCACACCTTTACCCTTGGTAGGTTTAAGTATTGTTGTAAGCATTTTTACCGTCGTTGTTTTACCAGCGCCATTAGGTCCTAGAAGGACTGTTATTTTATGCTTTTTCGCCGTAAATGTGATATCTCTAGCACCCCAAATTCCGTTACGATATATTTTTGCTAAATGACTTGCAATAACAGCCTCCAACATCAGCACCTTAACCTTCCATACTCTTTGAGAATAAAGCTAGATATGGATAAAGCTTTCGTGGAGAGAAGTTAATTATGTTGTATGAAGAATTCTCCACATAATTCTATGTAGTGAGCAACAATGAATGATAGGGTATCTCATAAGATTACATTGGCTCAGATTAAAGTTAAGCTAAGTTAATATTAATGTCATTAATGTTGCTAATATCCCTGATAAATATATCCCATCAAATGTTCCAGCACCACCTATACTTAAAACTGTTGGACCTAAGATGGTTATTAGTTTATCCTTGTCTTTAATGAACCTTAAGACATCTGCTCCGACAAGACATCCAAGAGTGCCTGCTACATAAGCTCCAGGGATTGCAAGCTTTGAAGGATATAATGTAACTAACGTCATTAATGAAGCTATTATTGGTGGGATAAAGGTTGGTACGGCTATTCCTACACCGGGTACAGGCTTAGATGCAATATAGGTTATGAGAGCAGTTACCAATATTGCTACTAATAAACTTGCCATAGTATTAGGGTTGCTCATTAACATTCTTAGAATTATAATGCTACTAATTAATATCGGGATAACTGCTCCTCCAATATTCATAGCTACTAGTATTTTATTTTCCACAATTTTTCTATCAATAACTGGTATGGGTATTCCAAAGAATGATACATATCGTGTCTCATATCTTACAGAGTATATACCTGTTGCAATTTCTTTTAACAATATGTTAAATGGACTCAACATTAAGCTCAAAAATATCATACTAAATGCCATCATAAAGCCAAATACGACATTTATGCCCAAATACGTAAATATCTTTGAAATAACTACTTGGGCAACGAGCATTAACGGTATCGCTAAGAATATGTAAAATGCCATGATAATAGGGTGTACTGGAAGCGAGACTATTATCCTAAACTTCTTTCCCATCGACGTACACACCAATTCACAGCATACTATACTATAAGACCTTAATATATAATATGCCTTATATTTTAGGGTATTTTCATACCTTCTTCATTGAGTGAAGAGACGCAATATTTATTTCCTCACACTTTATTAGTTTGAGCAGTCGACTATATACCTGTGGTGGTGGGATGGCTCTCTTCGTCATCTTATCTAAATTGACCGATAAAGGAGCTGCAACTTTATTTGAAAGACCTGAAAGAATTAAGGAGGTTAATAAAGAACTTGAAGCCATGGGTGTTAGAGTTTTACAACAATACTTTGTTCTCGGAGACTACGATTTCATAAATATTGTTGAGGCTAATGATGAAAAGGATCTTATCAGAGCTGTTGTTAACTTAAATATGAGAGGTACAATAAGAACTGTAACATACAGAATCATACCAGTTGAAAAACTCATAGAAATCCTTAAGAAAGAAGATATAGAACCAGACCTTAAGTCACTAAAGTTTTAACGACTTAACTATTTTGTTTTTAAGCTAAGTAATGTTTTCGACATCTTAATGTTCAAAATACTCATATGTTTCACTTGATCTATCTTACCATTTACGGCTTCATGTACTTTTCTAAGAACATTATTGTCGGCAAAAGTACCCTGAGAGCATCCTCTACAGTTAGTATTCTATGACCCATATCTGGTATAATATGAACTTCAAATGTTTTTCCTTGTTCTAAAAGCTTTGACATATACTTTAATACTGGTTTTAACGGAGTTCTTGTATCGTTTTGTGGATGTATGATACATAATGGTGCTTTAACCTTTTCGACATAGGCTATTGGTGATCTTTCTCTTAATAATTCCCTTTTACTAGCGAAGAGTGTTTCAATAAATTTCCTGAAAATTGCATCACTTAATACATACATTTCCTCCCAGTCAACTATACCTGCACCTGCAATACCACAGCTCCAGAGGTGGGGATATTTACCTAGTGCAAGATAAGTCATGTATCCTCCATAACTATAGCCCATAATTGCTATTTTATCTGCTAGTCCATTTTCAATAGCCCATTTCCTAGCATAAACTATATCCATGAGATCTCCTCCACCTGGATCTCCAATATCTAATGTCCTAAATTCTTCACCATAACCTGTTGATCCTCTAAAGTTTGGTGCAATTACGTGGTAACCCGAAGCAACTAAAGATACTATAACCCTATTCCATGCATCAACTACCTCGCTCCAAGGTCCTCCATGCACATAGATTATAGTTGGTCCAGGTTTCGAAACTAGATAACTCTCTATGATAAATGTAGGTATTTCTAGTCCATCGAATGACTTATATCTTATAAATTTAACTTCTCCTATTCTCTCTTCTATTTCTTTAGGTAATTTATTATCTATAACCACATTAATGTTATTTGTCTTTAAATCTACTTCAAGTATTCTATGTGGTTCTCTGAGTGAAGATAGTGATACATATGCTTTATCTTCAACAATAACAGCATTATTGATAAATCCTTGAGGAGTTTTAACTTCTTTACCATCTATGAATAGTTTTGATCTTCCTTCACGTTCCCCTATAACCCATATTCTTCCATCCTTAGTCCATCCGTAGTTTACATGCTCTATCGGGTCAAATATATCATAGTCTTTGAATCTATATTTAACTTCACTTAATGTTCCTTCATTAATATCGTATATGTAAAGTCTATTCTTACCTTTGAAGTTACTTTCAAAAAGTACTTTTGTTCCCATTAGTTTAGGTTCCTTGTTTACTGAGCCTTCTCTTGGCGTATATATTTTCATAATTCCTGTCTCCATATCATAAATGAATATCTCAAGGGTTTTTGGATTATTTTTTAGTGTTCCATGACCTACGATATATTTGTCATTAACGTCTGCTACAAAAGTTAATGTACTTAATTTTTGGACCTTCTCCCATGATCCATTCCATTTACCTATATATAATGCCATGTCCTTTGTTGTAGCACCTGTAAATACTATTTTCTCGCTATCAAAGGCTATACTAAATATTCTCATCGATGGAGTGTCTATGAGTAACTTTTCCTCTCTTCCTTTAGAATCTACGTAATAAATCTTATGGTGCTCCTTTCCTTTTGTGACATCTCTAGTATATATGACATAAGGAGAATCAGGTTTTGGCTCTGCAACTTGACTGATAGGCTCTCTCGTAAGTCTTCTTTTAACCTTTGACTCTACATCTAATGACCATATGTTTGTAATACCTTCAATTGTGGAGTAATATATAAGCCTTCCATGAGTATAACCTATAACCATATAATACGGTATCTTAATTATAGTCTCAAGAATGCGGATTTTATTAGTAATATCCATTGACATGTTTACACCGCAGCCTCCTCTCCTAATATAATTTCGATATAATTGAGATAAGATCTTGTATTTTATATTATCTTCTAAGGTTAAAGCTAGTGGCTAGAAAGGATTAGTCTAATAGATACTATCATTGTTTAGGTTTGAAAGTTACCATTTCCCTACTATAAATTTATAAAGGTTGATACCAAGTTAGCCCACTAAGAGGTGAATATAGATTAGTAAAATCGTGTTGGTTTTGACAGTAATCATTCTATTAATGTTAATGAACTTTCAATTAGATGTTATTACCGTTGTAGGTGAAACACAGAACCCTCAAAGAATATCATTTTACACGGATACAGGAGAAACTAAAATCGTAATTGAAGATCCCTTAGTTGGTAAGGAGCTTGTCTTTAAGGTTAATTATTATAGAAGATCAGAGGGAGTAGAAGAGGGTAAGCAGTTTAGAGAGTTCTTAAATTATACTTATACTCTTCATTTCAAGGTATTGGAGTTATCAATTAAGGAGGCTAGGGTTAGGATATGGACTACGGATATTGAAGTTAATGCTGATAATCCTGAAATAGAAGAGAACGTTAAGAGCAGCTTAAAAGCTTCAGAAAAAGGTGAACGTTCTCTACCCATTAATGCTGTAGGAACTTATATAAGAGATATCATCAATGAGATAAAAAATCTCGAAAGAAGTCTTGGAGTTTATATACCAATATCTATAAGTGTAGATGTCTTTAAAGATATTCCTATAATTAATGTAACAGCTAAAGGTAAAGGATCGTTCCTTTATAGGGGTGCTCCTGGAAATTATTCAATAGATTTTAAAGGTTATTATGATCTACTATTTTCTACACCAATATACATGATATCCCATTTACGTATAAACGTTGAAGGAGGGCAACAGGGTATTAAAGGCCATCTTGAACTTAAGACCTCTACCAAACTAATTAAAGGTTATGAACATATATCATTAAACTTAAAAGCAAAGTATCTAACAATAAAATTAACAAATAATAGCATCTGTCATATGATACTCATTTCAAGAAATACCATGTTAAAAAGTATTGAAAAGAAAGAAAGTACTTTAACAATAGTAGCATCAGGTGAGGGTATAGGTTCATTAACAATTATCACGCCTATTAATATTAATATAAAGAGCATTAAAATAGATGGTGAAGAAACGGTCTTTCAGACAACAGAGATAATGAATAAATTTATATTCATTTCAGTACCTGCTATTTCCATGAGTGCTCACACAATAATGATAGAATTTGATAGAAATATTATGGACGTGAAAATTGAAGAAAAGTCTCTATTTAAAGCTATAAGTGAAAAGAAGGAAATTCAACCAACTATTACAACAAGAGAAACACCAACAGAAGAGCTAAACACTACAACAGAGGAAGTGACTGCTGCAACTGAAAAAGTAAAAGAGCTTCTCCCACCATTGGATATGAAGATCATTCTTATGATAGCAAGCCTCATACTGGCTGTTTTAATAGTAGTGTTAATAAAACGTAGATGATTTTTATACAATGAACACTCGATGAAGAGTTAAGGTCATGTCCGTATTACGTTGTCTAATGTAATAATTATTGACTTAGTTTTTTCCCTCTAGAGTGTTAAATATATATTATATTACTTACCCTAATCTAAGTTGATGTAATGGGGTGCTTATAGATCATGGTTGATGTATGTGCTATAGGTTATGTTACTCACGAATCAGAGGAATTTCATGGCGTTTATAGAGAGTTTACTGCTGGTCCACCATATTTCTTCTCAATAACTTTGAAGAGGCTCGGTACTGATATTATGATTGTCACTAGGCTTAATCTTGAGGACGACTATATTCTTAATGAGCTTAGGGATTTAGGTATTAAAATTACTGTTATTCCTAGTAGACGTACAACATCTTTCCATACAACATATGGTAAGAGCTTAGATGAAAGATATCTTAAGGTAATATCTGTTGGCGACCCATTTACCCCTAATGATTTAAATTATTGTTGTGCATGCAGGTATATCTATATTGGACCACTTACTACAGAAGATTTCAGCTTAGAGTTCTTTAAGAGAGCATATGGCATCGCACCAATAATATTTGATGTTCAAGGATTTACTAGAAAGGTTGTAGGTGATAAAATAGAGTATGTTGATTGGTCTTGGAAGTTTGAAGGTTCTAGATATGTTACCATATTCAAAGCTGATGCAAAGGAAGCTAAGCTCCTTACAGGACTTAAAGATCCTGCTAAAGCCTCAGAGGTCATTGCTTCGTGGGGACCGAGAGAAGTACTTGTCACATCAACTGAAGGCGTTTACCTCCATGTTAAGGGGGTTGGTACCTTCTTTGCACCATTTATAGTTGATGCTGTAAAAGGTAGGGTTGGTAGGGGTGATACCTGTACCGGTGCTTATGTTCATGCAAGGCTTAAGGGTTGGAGCTTTGACTTCGCTATAAAATTTGCGGCAGCTGCCACATCACTTAAATTACAATACCCAGGACCATTAAAGAATAGTGAAAGAGATGTTCTAGATTATGTTAATCAGAAATATAGTAGTATTGAAGCTAAGTTGACTTAAAATAAGGATTAAGAGAAGTCTCATCAACTTAAATGAATTTTTAACTATCTTAATAACATGAATTATTATAATAAGTATTTTAAGTAAGGAGGTCTGACTTATAGGGTTAGGGGTGATTTCAAGATGAGAAAACTTGTTATTATATTAATAACCCTTATTGTACTATCTATAGCTTCATCATCACCATTAGTTATAGCTGAAGGAAAGGTTCCTAAAATTGCTGATAAGGTCGTCCTTATTAGCATCGATGCAGCTAGACCTGACTTTATCTTAAAATATATTAGAGAAGGCAAAATGCCAGGAATGAGTGAGATTATTCATAAGGGTGTTTGGGCAGAATATATGATAACATCATTTCCAAGTGCAACAGCTGTAGCCCACGCAACTATTAGTACCGGTGCACCTCCATCAATAACTGGAATAACTGGTAATAAGATTCATCTTCCTGGGTTACCTGTATATAAAGCCGTTACAGGATTCAGTGCCGAATATCTACTTGCTGAACCCATATGGATGACCGTTGATAAACATGGACTTAAAGCTATTGTAGCTTCATTCCCACAAAGTACTCCTGCGTATTGGAAAGATAAGGTTAAGAATAGTGTTCTCTTTAACCCCTATGATGCATGGTTAGGCGCATATAGCAATTCAGAGCTATATACAACAAATACTTCAATTAAAGGATATCCGGAGTATATAACGTTAACTGAAGCCACCAATTGGAAGAACCTTAATGTTCTCGGGAAAGTTGCTAAGGCCCTTGAAGCGCAAATAACTGTTGGTGAAGATAAATGGTGGATATTAGTATATGATAGTGATGGAGATGGAATCCAAGATAAAGTTGCTATAGTTCCTGGACCCGAAAAAGATGCGGCAAAAGCTGCTGCAGTGTTAAGTGAAGATGAGTGGAGTAAGCCAATAAACGCCGTTATTCATGTTAAAGGCGTAGCCTACACGGTTGCTCCAAGGTTTAAGGTATTAAGGATTACACCATTAGATGACTTTAGATTGTATAGAACAATTATAAGGCCATTGGAGGCAATGTGGTGTACCGATGAAGAATTGAAGAAGAAGGTTTGGGAAAATGTTGTACTTAAAGTTGGAATGGTTACCGATGGTGATTGGTGGGGCTTAGTTAATAAATGGTATGGTCCAGAAACATATATGGAGACCGTAAAGCTGGCAAACGATTTCTTTAAAGAACTAACAATATATTTGCTCGAGAATACCGAATGGAATCTCTTCTTAACTTACACGCCAATAGTTGATAATGTACAGCATCAATTCTTAGGGTTGATCTATCCTAACATGCCATACTATGACCCGGGTATGGCTGAAATATATGCTAAATATATTGAACAAGCATATTCATGGGCTGATGAAATAGTATTCGAGGTACTAAAGAGGGTTGATCTAAGGAATACAGTTGTAATTGTAGTATCCGACCATGGGCAGTGGCCTGTCAAGAAAACTGTCTACATAAACTCAGCACTAGCTGAAGCAGGACTAATAGCCTATGATGAAAAGGGCAATATACTATGGAATGAAACTAAAGCATACTTTGTGGGTTATTGTCAGATTTGGGTTAACCTTAAAGATAGAGAGGAGGGCGGAGTTGTTGATCGAGAAGAATATGGGAAAGTAGTTAATGAGGTAATTAAAGTTCTATCAAGTCTAAGAGATCCTGATACGGGAGAACCAGTAATAGGCTTTATTGCTACTAATGAACAGGCTAAAGCCCTTGGATTAACGGGTTCTAGGGTTGGTGATGTAGTGTTCTCTATGAAACCTGGATACGTTGCTAGTACTAAGTTGATGATGAAGAATGGTGAACCGGTAATCTTTGGAGACATAACCCCATTAAAGACTATTACTGGAACACATGGCGATTTACCATATTATCCCGACCTACATGCGATGTTCGGTATTATTGGAAAAGGTATAGTAGCGGGTAAAACCATACCACCCGTAAGAACTATAGATATTGCACCAACTATATCAGTAATATTAGGTATTAGTAAACCAGCAAACTCCACAGGTTTACCAATACTTGAAGCATTAGAAAAACTTCCATCAATTACAGAGATCATTACAACAACTACAACAACTACAGAGACAGTGACAACCACGACTTCATTAACGATAATTTATACAACAACTGAAATCTCCACCAAGACAGAGACGTTTACAACTACAGCAGTTAAAACGACCACAATGACAACCACTAGTCCAATTACAATAACAACCACCAAAACAGAAACAACAACTACACCTTCACCAACAACTATAACAACAACTGTTCCAGTAACAGAATGGACTACCGTAATCACTGTTGCAGTAATACTATTGATAATAGGATTAATAGCAGGGTTCATAGCGGGTAGAAAAACCGCATATGCTAGACCTAGATTTGCATAAAAACCATACTAATTATTTTTACGTCCTTTTTAGTACTCATTAGCATTTCCTAGGTTAAACATATTATTATCAAAAGTAATTAATCTTCCATTTATGAGAAACATTAAAGCTTTTAAGAAATTATAGCAAGGACTATAACATCAGTAATGGATGCTATAATGAGAAAACTTTACTCCTTTGGTGTTGAGGAGTTAGATAAACTATTAGGTGAACTTGAGCCTGGTAGTATAATGGTTATTGAAGGTGTTCCTGTTCCAGTAAAACTACTTTTGCTCTAATTATTGCTTATCGAAATGCAGTTGAGAGGAATAGTAAGGTTCTTTACATAGCTTTTGGAGAAGTTTCAGAAAAAATATCAAAATATGCTAAAAATCTAGGCTTTAATATTGATAAGCTAATGAAGGAAGGTAGGATAAGGATCGTTAGAGCACCTATGATTAGGGACGAGGAATTAATCGATCATATAACATCAATTATTACTCGAGGATTAGACTATTATGATATAATTATAGTTGATAACATTACCCCATTAATCAAGTTATTAAAGGATTATGCTAGTAAGAGGGCTTGGATATAAACCATACTATACGATCTTGCAAGTAAACCGAGGGGAATCTTAATATTTGTTGCAGATATTATGCAAACAGAAGATGTTGATTTAAGACTGCTAGAATTTGTAGCAGATATTGTTATAGAGCTTAATTATAGGATAGGCGTTGCAGGTATAATGGGGAGATTTATTAATGCTAAAAATTTAGGGGAAGATCAATACCTATAGCTTCCATTCCTTTTGAAATTGGTGTTGGAGGCATAGTTATTCTAAACTACATTAGTGAAAGAATAGCTTCTTAATACAGGTAGGTCTAAAAGGAAGATTATAGAAATTGAATGCCCCATTGTGCAAAGAGTTTACCTAAGACCATTAATCCTGGAACTCAAATCCTCATAATTGATAAAGGGGAAATCTTCTTAGAATCAAACCTATTAAAATTCCTACTACGAAAGTGTGTAGAGTTACTAAGACAAGACTTCACCATTGGCATTACAAGATACAACACCATATACATAGAGAAGATAAAATCTATCATGGAATCTATGAACTTAGATAAAAAGTTGTAAAAGAGATTAATTATATTAACACCGAATCCTCAAACAACAGCTCTTAACCACGCCATTAAGCTAAGTATAAGATTATCTAAAGAAATTGGTCAAATGTTAAGCTTTGTTTTAAACTTACAGAAAATCGCCAATATATATTCAGCTAATGCTCTAAAGAAATATACAATATACATAATTCAATTCACCAAAGCCATGGGTATAACAACTATACGTCACTATGTAATCCGTAAGAACTTTGAAATTCCTGGATTTTATATAGAGTGGAGTGATGAAGTGTTAGAGATCGATAGAGATGACAAGGGAAGGATTAAGATTACATTGATTAAATCAAGATCTCATAGAGGAATTGAAACAATATACGATCGTGAAATAATTAAGTGTATGGCTAGCAATTTATCAAAAGACTCCCCTAGAACTAACTTTAAAAGGAATAGCAGTTATCATAAATAGACAAAGAGAACCCGCATATACCGAAGAGATGCCTCTTGATCGAGGATTATATGCCATTGAGAGGATGAATATGCCTATTAAAAGGACTCTTAGATGCATTAAAGAGGCATTGAATTCAGCAATTTCACCATCATTTTATGCTGTACAAGATTTTCATATTAGAAAAACTATGGCGTAAGTCTTGCTGAAGCATTACTTGAAAAACCTAAGATTTTTTATGATATGTTAAAGAAGCTATTTGGTCGGTCAGCTGATATGATTATACTTGAAACTTTTAAGCTACTTAGTAAGAAGTATGATCTACTACTAAAGATGTTCTAGAGCTGTTTAAGAAGGACGATGAAGAATCAAAAAGGAAGCTACAGGAAATTTGGTCAGTACTCAGTCAAGCCGTCAAGGAAATGAAATGAGAAAGTTTTTGTTTATATTTCGATGACCATCAAAATATTATCTATGTTTTCAGGGATGTACTAATTAGTTTTAATATATTTAGGGGAGATTAGGGTTTATCTCTTGCAGATGAGGAGTACAGTTAATGAATGTTAAGACTAGAGTAATTAAGGTAAATCCCATAAATCCTGATGAAAAATCGATTGCAGAAGCAGCTAATGTAATCAGGGATGGTGGTCTAGTGGTTTTTCCTACAGAAACTGTTTATGGTCTTGGAGCTAATGCCTATGATTCTAGAGCTGTTATTAAAATCTTTAAAGTTAAGGAACGACCTATGGATAATCCATTAATAGTCCATATATGTAAGCTTAGTGAGTTAGAAGATGCTGCAAGTGAGATTCCTAGAGAGGCATACATTATTGCTAAAAAGTTATGGCCTGGTCCTGTTACGGTTATTGTTTGGAAGTCTAATAGAATACCACATGAAGTAACTGCAGGATTGCCGACAGTCGCTATTCGTATGCCTGCTCATCCTGTTGCATTAAAGTTGATAGAGTTAAGCGGGGTACTTATTGCTGCTCCGAGTGCTAATTTAGCTGGTAGGCCTTCGCCAACAACGCCTGAGCATGTTATTAAAGATATGTATGGTAGAGTTGATATTATACTTGATGCAGGTGAAACATTATTTGGAGTAGAGTCAACTATAATCGACGTAACACGTAAACCTCCAGTGCTCTTAAGACCTGGCCCTATACCTGTAGAGGATCTTGAAAGGATATTAGGTATTAAGATAAAGATACCTGCCTTCGCTCGTGGTGTTATGGAGGCTGAAAAAGCGCTTTCTCCTGGTGTTAAGTATAGACATTATGCACCCGATACTCCAATGGTGTTAGTTGAAGCTGAAGACTATAGTGATTTTGAAAAATACGCGTTGAAGGTTATTGAAATTGCAAAGAGGCATTCATTGAAGGGGCTTAAGACATGTATATTAGCATCAACAGAAACCCGCAACTATTACATTAAGGCAGGATTTAGAGTGTTATCGCTTGGTTCAAGAAGGAACTTATATGAAGTTGCTAAGAACTTGTTCAAGACGTTAAGAAAACTGGATGAATTAAGGGTTGATATAGCTATATGTGAAGGATTTGAAGAAAAAGGTTTAGGATTGACAATTATGAATAGATTAAGAAAGGCCAGTGGATACAACATTATTAGGGTATAATAATGTCAGGCGACTTCATAGTTAACTTGAAGAAGCTTTATGAAAGAAATCCTCTTGCCATTAAGATAGTACATAGAATACGTGATTTAGCTAAGAAACTTAAGAAAGAATATGATATTGTTAAGGTTATGGATTTTTGCGGTACACATGAATGGACTATAACACATTATGGTATTAGATCTCTTATGCCAGATAATGTTGAACTTGTTGCTGGTCCTGGATGTCCTGTTTGTATAACGCCTGCATTCTATGTTGATCAATTAATTAAGTTATCGTTTGAAGGAGTGAGCGTGTTAACTTATGGTGATGCTTTTAGACTTAGAGGAACAGGAGTTAATGGTGTTTATAGTTTAGAAGAAGCTAAGAGTGCTGGTGGCCGCGTTGAAGTAGTTTATAGTGTTTTGGATGGTATAAAATTGGCATTAAATGATAGGTCTAGAGAGTATGTATTTTTTGCAATAGGTTTTGAAACGACAATGCCTTCAACAGCTTCACCGTTAGCTAGGGGTACAGTATCAAGTAATTTTAGTTTTAAGATTGCCCATAGATTTACGCCGCCAGTAGTAAAATACTTATTTGATAATGTTAAAGGAACTGTAATCCATGGAGTTATTGCTCCAGGACATGTATCTACAATTATAGGTAGTCGTGCTTGGGAATTCATAGCACGAGACTATAACGTACCAGTTGTTGTAGCTGGTTTTGAACCACTAGATGTTCTAATAGCTATTATGGAGATATTAAAGCAGCTAATTACTGGTAAAGTTAGACTATACAATGAATATAATAGGGTAGTTAGACCTGAAGGAAATGTTGAAGCTAAGAAGCTAATTAATAAAGTATTTAATGTATATGACTCACTTTGGAGAGGTATAGGGGTAGTCCCAGAGAGCGGGGCTCTTTTGAAGGAAGAATATGCTAGCTATGATGCTAACTATCGGTATGGACTTAAAGAACCTGAAAATATCGATATTCGTAAAGAAATACCTCCAGGCTGTAAATGTCATGAAATAGTTCTAGGATTAAGTAAGCCTACAGATTGTCCCCTCTTCATGAAGAAGTGTACGCCGCAAACACCCTATGGCCCATGTATGGTAAGCATTGAAGGTACGTGTAGGATATGGGCAGAGCATGGAGGAGCAATACTATTAAAGAGTGACGTGGGCATTTAAGGATTATAGTTAGACTTTATAGACCTTTGCATTTGTTATTGAAGCTATTAGGTCAATATATGAAATTGATGGATCTATACCTGTAGGTCTTATATCATATATTATCAATTCTATTCCTTCTCTTGAAATCATTCTTGAGTAGGCTGT
>CAYXRT010000016.1:0-41422 GCA_964467535.1 uncultured Desulfurococcales archaeon | reverse complement strand
TACAACTAATACTTGAACCCAAGCGAATGCTATCAAACCATACTGGATAAGCCCAGAAGTAATCATAGGTAATTCCCGTAAAGGAATCTACGTACCACCAGTATTCACATCTATAAAGTATATACGCTTCAACTATCTTCTTAACACCATCCGACACACCTACTTCTATTCCTATACGAGCCTCAGTTTCTTTTTTACCATTACTATACCATCCACTATCATATAAATCTCTAGGCTCAATTAACGATACCATTTCCCTACCATAAGACTCAAAGTACAACATACCATTCTTTTTCAATACACCACTTGACCGTCAAACCGTCGATGCTATGTACCTCGCCTGCCTTAAGCCATACTTTCTTCTCATTTTAGGTTCTATGAATAGTACTTTAGAACCAAAGTATTCTGGATCAAGAATGAATATCGCTATTGCTACTTCCTTAAATAGTGGGTACTCCTCTACAATAGTCTTGAACCTGCCACCTTCTATGACAACTCTGTGTGTTTGAGTTAAGCCTACAGGTATTCTCTTAACCTTGAGCCTATACTTGAATGGAACACTTACCTTCCCTATAAATACTCTTTCAGAAACATTACTAGACTCTTAAAGAACATGAATGGCAACTATCATCTTATTCTTGGGGACAACACCATTAAATACTGGTTTAATATTTAACTCAATAATACCGGTAAGTTCATCAAAATTCTCATAAAACCAATAAATGCTTGGTATAAGTATGGACACTAATAACAATGATAAAGGTAGTAGGGGTGTAATCTTCATAGATTACACCCCTACTAATCAACTATTAAAGATTTAGTTTTATAAAAAAGCGATCGTAAGGACCAACCTCTCTTCATTAAGAATGGTCATAGACGCTATGAATACTTATTTTAGGTGTTAAGTACCTAGAGCTATCTTGTCATTATAACTCGATTTACAGGAAATGAGTGAAAAGTAGGAGTGTTTACTTAATGTCAATGAACTTATATCCTTTACATCCTCAAAATCCTAAACTATAACGATAATAATCTTCTAAAAATGATACTGTTGATCCTTACAGATTAGTTTTTGATACTAAATAGTAAGGCGTAAAAGAGTGAGGTCAAATCAGGTAGCCGCCACTTCTTCATCTATCTTACTCTGTAGTGATCAGACTCTCATCATCAGTTATGGTGAGTGATCCATATAAACCTGCATTTGCACGTTATAGATCGGTGGTTGCGTGGACTACATGAATGAATACTACAGGGAGCGTTCAATAAATTTTCTCCAAAGGGTGAAGCCATCCTACCCTAAGGAAGAATATTTAATATCTAGAGGGTTTTCAATAAAATTGCAACAGAGACAGGAAACTACAAAACAGTATACGGATACTCAACAAAACTAAATGAAATTGAAAAATACTGCTACAAGGTCTTCGGAAAATACCTGTCCAAACTCAACACCAATGAAATCAAGGACTTACCAATACTACTACATACAGATAAAGGCTATAGTTTATCAACAATAAGAGCATCAATAATTCCACTCCTCCGCACATTCTACAAGGAGCTTGGATACGATGAAGATTTAGTTAAAAACTACTACCATACCCGAAAGGTAAGAAAATTAAAAAGAAGACATCTAGTCCCCCCTATGTACCTGGACATGTCCTTGACAAAGTCATATTCTCTATCCAAGACGACAAGTATAGAGCGCTCTTCAGCCTTGTGCGAATAACTGGATGCCGTGTAGATGAAGCTTTAACGCTGAGGTACAGGCATGTAATAGATGAAGGAGATAAAATAATAATACGCTTTGAAATCACAAAAAGCGGAGAATACCGTGAAGTACCATTAAACTGGCCTGGATTTTCTATGTGCAAATGGAGACGTTGCATAAGCGACAAAACTTCATGACTATGACGGAAAAACACATTCATAAGCACCAACATGCCAGCGATTAGGCAAAGAGAAATAAAGAATACTGGAACAACCCATAGTACTCCACGAACTTTTCTACTCACTCATATCACCCAATTAATAGAACTAAACAAATTTATAAACTACTACTTTGAGAAATAGCTCTCTTCATTTGACTCCTTAACATGCTGTTTGCCGATAACTATGGATTTGAATTTATCTTTATCATTCAATGGCGCAGGTCTATTATTGTTATTACTCCACAAGATAGTATAGATGTTGATAATATTGCCATAAATATCTTTCAAAACCAAGCATATAACTCCATCCTTGTATTCGAGCTCAACAACATAGTAATTCCCTTCCTGAGCTAAACTTAACTTCTTTAACCCATAAAATATTGATCTACTCCATACCCAGCTAAGATGCCCTTTCGCAAATAAATTATGAATAATTCTACTGGCTTCTTCATGCCCATAGATATGTTGAACCATTAACCCTTCCTTAAAGCCCAAGTTTTTCAGAAATTCGGCTAAAGCTGGAAACTTTACGGAATGGAACTTCCCAGTCTTTGGCTCATAGTAGATGAATTCGTTGTCTTTCCAAAGCCATAAAACTGCATTTTCTCTTAATGGTAGTAAAGTATGAATTAATAAATCAAGAGCAACGTAGCGCTTACCTTCATTGATTAGCTTTCTACTTTTAGATATAACCTGTCTAATGTAGTACTTTAGACTTCCCGGAATACTTAATTCACTACTACTTATACTGCCATATATAGTAACTCTGAGTGATTTTAATGCGCCTCGTTGTCCTGCTTTAGAGCGCTTGTAATCTAATGTGCTAACCGCTACTTCAATATCAAGTACACGTGGATACCACTTTCCATTCTTATACTCTATAAGCCCATTATTGGCTAAGAGCTTTAACTGGTTGCGAACAGTATTTGGATGCACTCTTCTTCCAGTTATCCTGCAATAAACGCTATGTAGGTGCTTAAGGTCGCACCCGTCTCTAAAATGCTCATAGTAGTTTAATATGTATGTATAGAGAGCTAAGCCCCTATGCTTTCTACTAATATTTCTAAGTACCTCTACTATGGATTTCTTCTTTTCCCTCAGCTTCCTACTAGTGACATTAATTCTAGCTAAAACCATACGCATTACTTCTCAATAATATCGGATAAAATCATATCAGATATCTCCTCAGCTCTACGCTTCTTTATTTCCTCAGCTATGATTTGTGCTACCTTCCGATTCGATGGCTTGAAAGCTAATTTCCCATTTACTGGATCCTTAACCCCCCGTAGTACCCCCCACTTCTCTAATTTGCGTAATAGTTTGTAGGCATATCCAATATTTATCCCTAGAACCTTGGCGACTTCAGAAGCATGGACTATCTCCTTCTTGCTAAACACTACTTCACATATCTTAAACAATAACTCACAGTATAGCACCCTATGCGCCACTTCCTCTGCACTATATTGATGCCTAGGCATAGCCTACCCCACTTATAAGGGAAATCAAACTTATAAATAGGTGCCATCAATATACCCACAACATACCCTAGGCATGATAACAGCTATTCAACTAGAAGCACGGCGCCCCAGCCACAAACCCAAACCGCAACCGCAGGCTTGCTTCTATTCGGCGAGGGCAAACACAAACAGTATATCAATTTAATAGGGTTGAGGGAGAGCAGGTTGTAGTTTCTTTTGGTTGTTTCTGCAAGTACATCATATTTAAGAAAAGTAATTAGAGAAGCATTTATCATATACCAAATACTCTCAAAAATATACGAAACATAATTTTCCATACTTTAATAATAAACACTCATACATAATAGTGGTATTGTGTATTACCATTACTGGTTGTAAAAACTTACAAGTAGTTTTATAATGAAATTTCTCCATGTAAGGCTATGCAAATTCTGAAGAACTTGTTTTTTACAACCCCTGATGGCAAAAACGCTCTCTCTTGCCATCAACGATGACGAAAACATATGATGGAATTTCACGAGGTAAAATGTACCGTAAAAATCCCATTCTAGTTTTTACAACCCGTGATGGCGATAGCTACAAAATTACAAATAATATTTGCAATTACACAACACATTGTACCGTACATTAACCCATTTAAATATTTTATAAAAACAGAAATATGGTTGGGATACATATATGCCGCGTCCAGGATATATCTGCATAACAATATCTGAAGAAGTTTACAAGATAATCAATGAATTAAAAAGAAGTATAACATAACGACAATAGACTTAATCAAAAACTCATTGTTACTATATGATAAATTCAACGAAATAATCAACATAGCTAAAAACCAATAATAACTTATGCAAGAAAATATATTAACTATACTTATTGCAATTACCTGCCTCTCTTGACAAAAACTCTTCAAGATATTATTTCACAGTTATACATGTATAGAAGTGTAAAAGTGTAGGAGTAGAAGTGAAGAAACACTTAAACCACTCAGTAGTAACAGTTGTAACTAGAGTCACAGGAGTTACTGGCCGCGGAGTGGCCCCTACGGTGAAGGAGGGATGAGCCGTAGGCTTTGCCGTGACGCGGCCACCACTATTTCCTAAATCTCCTGAGTTCTTCTCTAAAGCTTCTAGGATTATCTCTTAGTAGTATTCTAAAGTAGTTTGCAAGGTTATCTGCAATTGTCATTAAATTATCCATGTATTTTGGCTTAGGCTCGCTTTCCCTAATCTTAGGCTCTACTTCTACTCTATCAAAGATACTATCATCTACTATAGCTAAGCCTACACGAATACCCCTAACAATACTATTAACCTCATCTACGGATAACACTACCCTAGCTATGGAAATTAAGTCCCTTAGCTTCATGTACCTCCTCTCAAAGAACCGTAAATAACTAGACTTCCTCCTAGAAGCAACTCTACGAAAATGCTTAAGACCAGTACATAGTCTTCCAAAAACCCTTCTCTTCAACACATGCTCTCCAACACCAACTACAGATATAGTCCTCGCACCATCCCTACTAACATCAATAGCTACTATAAGATCACTTAAGTCCCATCACCAAACCATGGATTAAAACATATACTATTAAAGATTAATTACAAGAGGAATTGGGCTAGCACAGTTACAGCACTTTATCCCATCTACTTCACGGCAAATCCTAGTTACTACACCTTCATGTTGGTGACCGTACAGCACGACCTTAATTTTAGAAGAGTACTTCTTAATGATATAACCAAAAGCAACACTTCCCATATAAGCCGAAAAATAATCCCATGAAGGCTCTAACTTATAATAAACTAACTGTCTAAACGGAACATGGTGTAAAACAGTAACAATCTTATCCACCTTATCGTATATGCTCTTTATATCATTTTCAAATTTATCTAAAAGTCTTAAAGTAAATTCTTCATCACTGAAGGGTAGTTTAATATAATCTTTATCAGACCATATGTTTAACCCAAAAGCCTTAGCCCTAAAATCCTCAACACTTAGCCCAAGATAATCAGGGGCATAGCTATAATCATACCATGCAATAGAGCCTACAAAACCAGTATCTCCAAGAATGAAAGGTCTATTCATTAAGGCGATGCAATTTAATTCTTCTATAGTCCTATTAAATAAGTCTAGTTTAACTAAAGAATTAACTCCACATTCAACTTCAATCCTCCATAAAAACTATACAAACAGTTGAAATCACTCTCATGTACTCTAGCTCCGACATAGTTTTATTTGGAGCACTCATCATCCTGCTTGAGTAGTAACTTGATTACACTTAGGCTTTATCTATTATAGAATTGTATAGAAGACGTACATTAAATTTCTTGTGAAAATAGTTATCGTTTATCTTAAATAATGATAGCTTGCTTTTATTGAAGTTTAGATTATCTCCACATTGTAGAGGATAGCTTCATCCCATTCTTCTATACCATTGATGATAGTATGTGCTACTAAACGAAGCATATACTTACCTTTCGGTATGTAACTAGGTATTTTTGCATCAAGCAGGTACGCTTTAGATGAACATCTTACGCCATAGTCTTTAATAGAGTAATCTATTTGCGCATAGTTCTTATCATAAGCTTATGCTCATTAAGATATAATTCAATGTCGTTCTTTCCTAAAGGAGTTAAGATGACTAAACCGCATATATCCTCTATACTGATTATCTTTTTATCTTCATAAATGCTCTTTAGTATTTCAGTAGTGTAGATTATATCCCATGCGATGAAGTATACCATAAGCGTCCTCTCAGGAATCTCCATAGCGGATAAACGGTATATTTCAATTTTATCAAATCTCGCATCTAATTTAAATTCCGGAGGTTCAACCGGTACATACCATCCATAAAATTCTAATGAACTAGTACCGTAATCCCCATCACATATAAATGCGTGGTGGTATATAGCTTTTGGAACAAGCATCTCATAATATCCATTATCATCAGTTTTCACTATTGCTCCGCCTACGGGAAACCCATATGGTGTAACAAGCTGTACATAGCTTTTTCGGGGTCTCCCATAGAAATCAGTTACCCTCCCATAAACACGTACCTGAGGAGGCAGCTCTATATCTTCCATGAGAGAACCTACTATTAACCTGGCGTATTTGGCATCAGCAAGTTTATAAGGAAGAATATTTGTGGCAATAACAGCCTCTGGAAGAAGAGGATCTACAAGATACTTTAATTTCCCTTCAGCACTGTATAACTTCTTCCCAGAATCATCATATAATACTAAATTATATTCACGATCATCTAATTCCTTTAGCTTTTCAACGTCGTTAACCGATTGGTGTGTAATAGCTATTCCTATATGCGGCTTACTTCAATAACATACCTCTGGTTCTTTAATGTATGGTACAATACCATAACAATCCTCAAAAGAATCGTTATTAAATACAAATATGTTAACATTAAGACCTATCTTACTAAAATCCTTACACATGTAGGTTACCCTTCGTTCGCAATTTCCTGTTAAATAGCTTGCTTCATCAATCATCATATTTAAAGTATCCGATATTTATGACGTTTCATGTAAACTATTAAGGCCTTGATTGATATCAAGAATGATAGTAGGGTGAAGATTATTTTAGTAATTTCAATATTTTTAAGTCCTAATACAGACTTTAACTCTAACGTAATAATCACGGGTATTTTAATTGTTCTATAAGGAGTAACATATCTTATATAGAATCCTTCTATTATCTCTTTTACAAGTACTTTTGTTTTAGGATCATAATATGACTTCTTAATTATTTCACCTCTAGGTATAACTGCTCTATTAGTTATGGTTAGGTATCCTTCTTCAATACTATATCCTATTGCTTTGGTTAATAGGAAATGCGAAGATACGGTCCTAGAAGGTGCTTTTATAGCTTCACTGATATCCCTTATTAACGTTTCACCTATACCCATTCTTGGATATACTTCAACTAAAGATAGCTTCATTGCGTTTTCGTCTAAATTTACCTCTAATAAAAATTCTATCCTAACATTATGCTCCTTAGCATAAACGTTAACAGAGTATAATAAAACGTTTTCCTGAGCATAGACATGACATAATGGGGCTATGAATAACATCACTAGTATTAATGCTATAACATGCTTCTTCATAAACTTTCTTCCCCTCGTATCCTCTATTCAGTGTTGGAGAGTATTTAATATATAAACGTATGTTCTTATATACGTGTCTTAGTGGTATAGATGAGTATTTCAGCTCGTAGGAAATGGGCTAGTAGTGAAAGGATAGCCGTAAAGGTTCTTGAAGAACTTGGATATAAGATACTGGCTGAACATTATCCAATCATTATTGAGGGTGTTGAAGTTGGCGAAGCAGATCTACTAGTTGAAGACCCAAATACAGGTGAAAGATATTGTGTTGAAGTTAAAGCTGGTAAGATAGATGTTAGTGGTCTTAGGCAAGCATATATTAATGCTGAACTACTTAATGTTAAACCCATGGTTATATGTAAAGGATTTGCTAATAGAGCAGCAGAAAAACTTGCAGATGAACTTAAAATAAAGGTTATAAAATTATCAAACCAATTCCTAGTGGGATCAGAGGAGCTAGAGGTTATAGTTAGATCAGCATTAGAGGATATAATACTCAAATATATCGAGCTACTATTATCACCTACATATAAGCTTAAGCCTGAATATTATGAACTCGTCAAGGCGATAATAACATCGAATAATATTGTTGAGGCATCTAGAAAACTCAAATTAAATATACATGAAGTTGCAAAAATGATAGGTAAGCTTAGAAATGAAGGAATTATCCCTAAATGGGCTACTAGCTTTAAGTCAATTAAGATAGCATTAACATTACTATACTACAAGCTATTTATCGATGAAAAGCTGAGTAAATTAAGTGGACTTATTAGAAGTATCGAGAAAATGGAACTTAGATAAAGATAAGCTCATGATCATGAATTATTAAGATGAAGTTTTTAAGGGAAAAATAGAGGAGAGTTAAAGTGGACAATGATGAGGGTCTGCAGCACTCTAGGATTAAGAATGAAGATATACGAATACTGAGTCCTCTATATTACCGTTTTCTACTACTTCTATCAGCATAATGTACAATGTAGTCTTCAGGCTTTAACGCATTAAGAATGTAGTTGAATGCCTTCCATGGATCAGCATTTTTACCGCAAGTATATATATCTACTGTTACATATCTGTATTCAGTCCATGAGTGTATAGCTATGTGGCTTTCAACAACAAGCGCTAGGACGCTAATACCTCCCTTTTCACCTTCAATTTTCCAACTATGTATTGCTAGTAGTTTAGCGTTTGCAACCTTAGCTGCTTCAATTACAAGATTTCTAGCATACTCTTCATCTGTGAATATCCTTTCTTCATTAACATTATATAGATTCCCATATACATGCCTTCCAATTATGAGGTCTTCTTCCATGGCTTCCTCCTTTTCATATTTAACGAAAGGCTTTCACATACCTTTCATAGAGTTGGGTTAATAATAGTTTCCTATTTCAAATAATTAAGCTGCCACATTATCCAGATTTCACTCAGATATTAAGATACACTTAAACCTAATAGGGAACATTTAATTCTTCAATTAATTTCTATTTCAATTCTAGTTCCGTTGATATAGCTTGTCCCAAGCAAGTAGCCTTATGCATATAGTTATTGTAAGTATCTGTATGACTACGTGAACAAATGATAGTAATACTATAGTCGTTTTTACTTCGTGGAACATATCATAGAGTCTTGCAATTATTGTTAAGGCGTATAATATACTTACCGAGTGAATTATAAAACTTCTTACATATGTGTTGTCCTCTCGCTCTAAGGCCTTGAGAATGAGTATAACGTTACATATTTGGATAATTAATAATTGAATAATTAGGTACGTTGCATAGAGAAATGGTGTTAAAAGAAAGTAAGTAGAAGTTGCTATTAAAAGTGTTATAGGTATCTTAGTATAGAATTCAAAGACTGAAGCTGACCGTTTATTTGTAAGTGCTAAGTATATGCATAAAATAAGTATTGATAGAATTAAGAGTAGCTTCATTGAAGTACTAACTAAAATCCTTACATTATCGCCTAGTAAATACACCACGGAGTTAGCTAATGAAAAACCTCCAATTCTATATAAGTGTATTTGGATAGCATTTTCTATAAAATAATCATCAAAGACCATAATAGCTAGAACATATGGGGCAAGAATGAGCAGCACCGTAATAGTTATCATTTTTAAATATTTACGTTTTTCAATCATATTAATCAGAAGAGCATAAAGCGGAGCAAGTACTAACAACATATACAATTTTATACCGATCATTATAGATGCTACTAAAGATGCTAAATAAAAGCGCTTCATTGATATAAGATAAATAAATAGAGCTATGAAAACGGCTAGCATAAGGTCATCTAGCTGAGCGAGCGATATACCTGAATAATGTATATGAGGATTTATAGCCAATGAGAGAACCAGCGCTGTAGCCACATAATATTTCTTGAATTCCTGGCGATGCATATACATAATCACTATTCTATAGAATATGTAAATTAATGTCAAGTGAATAAGGAGCCCATATACAACAATCCTAAATCCTGTAGGCAAGAAGTATAGAGGAGAGATTACTATTAAAAACGTAGGGCCGTAGGCACAGGGATAAGGTGGAGTATAGGGATTTAAACCATGGAGTGTTTTGAGCGATGTCATAATAAAGTATTTTGCATCACCTCTAGATTCGATATATTCATGCACATATAAGTATGTACATATAGTACTTACATAAATTAATATTGCAATAACTAATAGAAATGTAGTAACTTTATTAAGGATCTTGGGTCGTGAACGACATCTTAAGAGAATGAGTTGAAGGAAGACGCTTATACTCATTGATGCTATATAGTAAATAGTTACTATGATCTTACCTAGGTATGTAATGCTTGAATTTAAAGGTCCGTTCATAAACTGTATCATCGTTGAGACAACTAGATACTAAAGTATATAAATGTTTACAAAGTTTAACCTATTGTATGGGTCCTTAAATTTTAAGAAGGCTTAAACACTATGAGTTATACTTAGTAGTAAATGTAATTAAGGAGACAGTTAAACACATAGATCGGGTAATAGCGAGAAAAACATTAGAAAGGTAGAAATAGCTTATAGCAACTCTAGACTCGCTACTAAATGATATGTTAGATTTAGTCGATAATAGCTAGCTATAGGGGTTACGCTGATTCTTAAGGAAGATTCATTATTTTGAGAGCTTCATTGAGGTTTGGAAGAAATGAAAAGATCATTTCATAGTTTTTAGATGGCTCGAATTGTGATAAAAGATTTAAATTGACATCATAAAGTCTGTGTGAAATTTATACGGGTTTTATGGAATACATTCTATTCCTAAAGCCATTAAGTATAAGAACTCTCTTATCTGATCAACCTATATAAGAACACTATAACATATACGTCTCCAGTAATTCTTTTTGCTATTACTACCTCTGGTTTAAAGTACTTCATTACAGGCTTAGGTACATACGTACCAAGTAATGGTTCTGTAAAGTTGCATCCAAGAGTATATATACCGTGAACCATTATCTTATAGATTAAGGCTTCATAAGTCTTGTTAGTGACTACTTTAGTCCAGTCGGGCGTAATTAATTGACCACCACCATATAGTGAAACCCCCTTCCAATAATTATTCAAGTTTCTACCCGCAATGCGGAACATCCATTGTGATTTAGCTATATCTACTAATCCTGTCTGGAATATCCTAGACCCTGGAGCCACCTCAAATACATAGGGCATCATTGTTTTGTTTGGCCTCTCAATAAATACATCATATACCAATACATAAGTTTCATTAATGGGTGCTTTGAAGTTATTAAGAATTATATTTCTTGCTTCTTCTTCAGAACCCGTTAATGTTCGTGCAAGCATCTCTATTTGGGTACCATTGATTGTAGCTCCATCGGCTATTGTAGCTCTACCCGTGTTAACGGATATCCAGTAACCGTAATCCCACCACGAAACTATAACAGCATCTTTACTAGTATTTTCTCTGATATAGTCAAGAACTTTAAGCCAAGCTTCATTTTTGCTTCTCATATTTATTCCAGCTCTAAGTATAGCAGCAGGTAATGCTGTATATGATTCATATGAATCCCATGCTAATGCTACTAAACCAGTAATTGTCACAAGTAATAATATTCCAGCAATAATCTTAGTTAACAAGCCTGGACCGCCACCAATAACCCTTCTTACACCTCTTGGTCTACGTGTAAAGAATACTTTAACTAATGCATGTACTAAAATCCCAGCTGCTATTGCAGCACATGCTGCAGCAAGTGTTGCTAAATAAGCCATGTTCCTATAGCCCCATAATATTATTGCAGGTATTACCGAGGCGAGAAGCATTCCTTCATCTTTATCAGCAAATGCCTTGTAAAGACTATAAAGAATTCCAAGTATAGCCATAATTAGCATTATTCCAAGTGAATGCCATACTTGTGCTGCTGATGGAGGACTATGTTCAGCAACAGATTCAACTAGAGGAGCTAGCTTAAATAGCCCTCTAAATTCATAGGGTATTAAAGCTAACAATTGTCTACCAACTCTGATTTTTATTATACCAATACCCATTGCTATTCCTACAACGATAATTAGTGCTGAGAGAAAAACTACGTACCTCTTAGGCTTCTTTAAGATATAGATGTGAAGTAAATATAATGGAATTGGTGTAAGTGTTGCAAGCCCCATGACACTAGTTGTAAAGGTGTAGTTTGCTGAAAATGATGCCAAGCCTAAGGGCATGCCTATTAGAATAGTTATGTTTAATATATCTACTAACTTAATTCTCTTTATTATAGGTAATAATAATAAGTGTATGGTTATTAATACCATTAGAGCTCTAAAGCCGCCCCATGTGAATGCCAAGGCTGTAGCTGATAATCCAGCGATTACGGCATAGTACATCTTCTTTGTCTTCAACATTCTTAGATAGAATATTAGTGTAAGGAAAATTAATGGAATTCCTGCACCTTCTTTCTCCACGAAGCCTAAGACTGTTCTCTCGACAGCTCCCGGAGCAAACGCTATAAATGCTGCAGTAGCTAGTCCAGCCATATCGCCTTTAATTTCACGCCCAAGGAAGAATGCTGTAATGATTGCTAGTACTCCATATATTACTGGTGTTATTGCAGTCCATTCCTTAAGGCTAAAGCCTAAGATCCTGCCTATTGGGTAAATTAGTACTGTAAAGTAAACTACGCCAGGGTACTCTGTTCTAGTGAAGTCTCTTCCCCAGGGATACCAAAATATGTGAGTGGCAGGGTTATCCCTAGTTAATGTTGTCCATGATCCTAATCCATGCTCATAAACGTATTTAACAAGCCAGTATTCAATCCAGGGATCGTAAGCGTTTAGTTCTATACCCCAGTAAAATGCAGGTGAAAACCTAATTAGCCCGCCTAAAGCAGTTATAACTATCAAAAGTGATAATACAATGAGTTTACGTCTTCGTATGTTAAAGGTTAATGTTTTCATCGATAGCATCACCTAGCTAATACCCTTAAAGGTATCTAATTAGTAACTCTACGTGAAGCATAAAAACTTAACTACACGTTGGTGTGGAATGGTGAAGAGAATCAAAGTAGTAATTGATGAGTCTAAGTGTAGGAATTGTGGTTTCTGTAGGACTATAAGCAAATGTTTTAGTCCAGCTAATTGTGTAGCGTGTCTTTCATGCTACTATGCGTGTCCTTATGAAGCTAGAATTATTGTATCTGAAGAATCTTTAAAGGATGAATATGTGGATATTAAGGTTGACGGTATTAAATACATTGTTCCTAAGCATACTACTGTTGCAAAGGCATTGGAGTATATAGGTTTCAAGTGGGCTAAGCCGGGTAGTAAAAAGCCATCTTTACCTTGTAGACTAGGTGGATGCTGGGCATGCGCATTGATAATTAATGGAAAATATGAAAGAACATGTATAACTCCTGTTGAGAACGGCATGGAGATAAATACTGATGTTGAAAGTATTGAGCCCTTACGTATAGTACATGGACCTGAACCTCATTTAGTAGGAGGAAAGGCGACTCCTTGGTATGAAGTTAACGGGCGTAGTTATGTTGAAGCTGCTATTTGGGTTGCAGGATGTAACCTTAGATGCCCCCAATGTCAAAATTATCACATTACATACGATAATACGACAAAACCCTTAACAGCGAAGGAAGCTGCAAGAATGTTAACTGCGTGCAGGATAATGTATAATACTAAGGGAGTTGCTATTAGTGGTGGAGAACCTACACTTAATAGGAGATGGCTTATTGAATTCTTTAAAGAGTTGAGAAAGCTTAACCCACCTAAAATTAGAAGACATTTAGATAGTAATGCAACCTTGCTAACACCAGACTATATTGATGAATTAATTGAGGCCGGATGTAATAACATTGGTGTAGAGCCAAAAGCACTTAGATTAGAAACGTACATGAAGATAACAGGAATAAAGGATAGAGAACTAGCAAACCAATACCTCCAAACAGCCTGGAAAGCACTAGAATACTTAGTTGAAAGATATAGAGATAAAGTATACATAGGTGTAGGCATAGCATATAATAAAGCTTGGATGAGCTTCGATGAAATAGCTGAAATAGGTGACAAAATAGCAAGTATTGATCCTAAGGTACAAGTCACGGTTCTCGACTACTTTCCAACATTTAGGAGAAGAGATATCAGGAGACCAAAGGTATCAGAAATGCTAAGAGTTAAAGAGATACTTGAGGAAAGAGGATTAAAAACAGTAATAGTCCAAACGTCAATAGGTCATATAGGTCCATGAAATGACCTTTCCATCAATATGCATGGGCTCATATAAGGAATTACCAGTTCATTACGATAAATTGCTCTGTATTTATGATGATACCGTATCAATAGATTTTGAATGTGCGTACTCATATAAAATTGGAAGCTTGGAAATGGATAGAAGCATAAAAACACTCATTGATGATATTTTAAGCTTAGGCTTTAAAGTAATTGCATGTATTGGAAGTATCTATGCATGTAATTTAGGTAAAATAATTAAGCTCATCGCCAGTAATGAAACAGTACATGAATTGCTTCCATTCTCGACCCCTAAAACAACGCTAAGGAGAAGAAGCAATGTAAGAATAATCTCAATACCGTTTATTAATCCTATTTCATGTATAGACAATATAGCTCGAATCATAATCCATGGCAGACCATATTTCTATAGACATAAGACATTATTTCCAGATCTAATTTTAATCGATAAAGCTAATGTTCATAGGGATTTTTATCTAGAACTTGAAGCTTATATTAAAGACTTAAACATTAAAACCAATTTGATGAAACCAAAAATTTCGATGTTTGAATTAATTAGTGGGATACTTCTTCAACATGACCCCTCAATAATATATGTTATCAGTGAAACATTAAGGGTATTTCTAGGAAGAAATATTGGTGAAAATTATCTTAACCTAGCTACCATGATCAAATCTAAATATATTGAAAACAAATACCTCTTTTCCAAAAAAGGTAATGAGGGTATGAGTGATGAAAACATAAATAGGATACTACATTATGTCTATAGACATCCCTACACATATAGTAATATTACTTATTTGCTCGCCCCAGATATCGTGACTAGTATCTTAGATAAGTTAATTAATCTTAACTTCATTAGGAGAAATAGGGGTAGATAGATTATGAGCTGGCGTAGGAGGAGAAGAAGTATTTTTGATATATTTGATGATATAATCAGAGCCATAGACGAGGAATTCGAAGAATTTGAAAGGATGTTTAGAAGGGGCTTTGAAGAGTTCGAAGAATTAGAGTCTGGAAGGCCGTTAATATATGGATTTAGAATAACAATAGGTCCTGATGGGAAGCCTACAATTGAGGAATTTGGAAATGTTCGAAGGATTAGAGGAAGACCTAAAATCAGTGAAGAAAGAGAGCCACTAGTTGATGTAATTGAGGAAGATGATAGAGTTACGGTTGTTGCCGAAATGCCTGGAGTTGAAAAAGATAAAATAAAGGTTAGGGTATCTCCAAGTGGAGATAGATTAGTTATTCAAGCAAGTAATAAGGATAGGAAGTATTACAAGGAGTTGGAATTACCAGTAAAAGTTAAACCAGAAACAGCTAAGGCATCTTATCGTAATGGTGTGCTAGAGGTCGTTATTGAGAAAGCTGAAAAGAAGAAAAAGGAAGAGAAAGGTTGGGAAGTTAAAGTAGAGTAGATAATAAGAATAAATTTAAGATAAAGACACCTCAATTACTTTTTCATGAATTATTTTACTAGCTCCCTCTGGATCTTCTAGGATAAATGTAAATTGTATTTTACCATTAATGGCGTCATCTAATTCTTTTAACTTCCTTTTACATACCTCCTTATTGACATCAGGTTCTCTGCATAAGGTTTCTGTTATTTCTCTAAACATGTTTAGTACTCCTTCAATTGTGGTAATAAATCCTTGGGCTCTGGGACCAGGAGTTATTTCAAGCCCTAATTCAGGTATTTTAATACTTGCGGAAGAGGCTCTAACAATGAGGGTATTAATATCATTAGGTTTTTCAACTTTTAACATAAGTCTTTTCGGACCATTAGCTTCAAAGACTCTTATATCATTGATTCTAAAGCCGCATTTAGAACACCTACCCACACTTAATAGAACTTTACCTATATAGGGAACTTCATATAAGAAGTCAGTTATCTTTATATCATTATTACATATGGGGCATTTGGCTGTAGTCTCCATTAACTTCCGAAGGAATTTACTTTCCTCCGGTAATTCGATACTGTATTCTGAATTCACTTTTAACCCCATACGTTAAGTAAATAACTAGCCTAATCCTTAAACTTTACTTGGGCTTTCAGTTATGCGACGAGCACTAATATTTGGTAGATTCCAGCCATTTCACTACGGGCATTTAATGGTAATTAATTGGGCTCTTCAGTTATTTGATGAACTAGTAATATTGATAGGTATGGCGGATGTAAGTCATACCTCAGATAATCCATTTACGGCGGGGGAACGTATATGGATGATAAGAGAAGCCTTAAAGGAAGAGGGTGTTCCATTAGATAAAATAATAACAGCAACTATACCTACAATGAATATCTACGTAGGGAATGCCCTCTATGTAATTAAATTAGTTCCTCCAGTTGAATACATAATTACACGAAACCCTGTAATTGCTCGTGTATTTCAAGATGCTGGACTAAAAGTGCTTACACCTCCACCTTTTAATAGAGATATCTACAGAGGTAGTAAGGTACGTGAATTAATGATAAAAGGAGATGCTAAGTGGAGATCATTAGTGCCAAAAGCTGTAGCTAGAATTATTGATGAAATAAAAGGAGTTGATAGGTTAAAAGCTGTTACCATTGGAGACTGATTAATCTAGATTTTATTCAGCAATTTATTTTATAACCAGAAGAATAATGTAGCATGAATACTAGGTAGAGAAAATGTCATTAGAGATAGAAAAGAGTGAAGCTAGAATAGTACCATTAGACTTCTTTATAACAACAACATCTGGTATTCCGACAGGAAAGGAAACTTGTAGTACATGCATATATTTAGTGTATAAAGAGCCTAGAATACCATTCTGTATAAAGAGATTAAAGGAGGTTAATGAATACGGTGAAGCATGTAATGATTATTGGTGTATTGTAGAATACTATAGAATTAGCACTCCTAGATTTAAGCTAAGAAAAACCCGCAGAAAGATAAGACGCTAGCTTTTAATTTATTTATCATGTAAACTTATTGGATCAGTGTAACTATTAAATTATTAAGAGATGCCTGGTGTAACTAAACTATTGAACAAGCATAAAGCCTATAAAACAACGCGTGTACCATTCAAGTTCATAGACAGAGCAGTTAAAATGATTCTAAAGGAGAAAATAGAATACAATGAAATAAAGATTTATGAGTTTTTAGTAAGAAGACAAAAAGATATAGGATTTCCAGTTAATTATGATCTTGTTAAGGAGGTTTTAAAAGAGCTAGAGAAGCACAAAACGTGATCAGAGAGGTATGGTCGTAGAAACTACAATTACATATTTATACCCTAGAGCTCTGAATTCTTCTGCGTCAGGATCAAGCCCTTTAATTAATGATAGATCTTTATCTAAATCATAGATCTTTACATCATAATTACTTATCTTATTAAGGAAGTTTATGCAGCTTAATGCTTCATTCAAAGCTTTAAAGTAATCATATATGAATATAGGCTTAGTTTGTTCCCTAGACTGTGTTGGACCTAAAGGTCCTTTACCATAAAATAATAACAGCATACTAATTCCCTTAACCAGCTTTAACTTTTTGGGTCTAGGTTTAAAAAGGATTGATTACTTTAGCCAAGTATTCAGCCGCGGTGTTTATCTTGGAAATGGATGTTGAAGTTCAGTTATTGCTGGGACTTAATGAGGAGAGCGAAGAAGCACTAAAGGTAGTATGGAAAGTAGCACAAAAGCTTAAAAGAGAACATGATATATGGGTAGCCGTAATACCAACACATGTACTATGGTCTCATGATCCATTAGTTATTGAATCATATAATTTACCTCAAATACTCATTAATAACGAGCTCTACTATGCAGGTGTCATACCTGATCCTGAAGAACTTGAAAGCCTACTTATAGCTATTGCTTTAAAGAAGAAATCCAAGACCAGATCAATGGAAATTCATGAAGTTACATGAAACTTAAAATCCTTGTAAATCACTTAAATTCTCGGGAATGTATTTGAAACGCATTTTAATAATCGGTGGAGGTTTTCAATCACTAATTATCGTAAAGCTATTAAATGAGTATGGTACTTGTCCAACTATAATTGATAGTGCCATACTAAACGGAACAATCTCTAGTTATCATGTAAACTCATTTATCATAGATAAGGTTCCCTTCTTCCTTCTTTCCTCCACCGACGTAAAGAAACTTGAAGAATTATTGGGACAATTTGATATAGTTGAAAAATATATTAAACCCATAGTTATAAAACCCGGACCTTTAATGGATAAGATCTGGGCTATGAAAGTGAATGGAAGCATGGAGAAGCCTTGGCCGCTAAAATGGACCAATGCTCTTTACTATCCCAAAAATGGATGGTATAGCATATTAGCTAGGCTTAAACATTCTTTGAAGTATGGACACATACCCCTACGATTAAAAAAGATTAATGTTAAAGAAAAGGTCATTAGGCTTACTCATAGAAAGTCATTAAGATATGATATTTTAATATCCACAATACCATTAAATGAATTTCTAGACTTAATTAATATGAATTTTATAAATTTAAGCCCTAATTTGAGGAGGTTAAGATATTGTCATATGGTTTCGTTAATTCATGTTATTAAAGGTAAATCACCTGACTGGATTATAGGATATTACGGAGGTACAGGAATGCTTCCTCATACACTTATCATTATGAGTAATATATCAAGGGCTATTGTACCTCAAGGATACTTCACATTACATTCCCTTGTAAGCTACAGTAGAGAGAAAGGATTAAGAGCAGGATTCGTAGAACAGGTAAAGAGTCAGCTGAAACGCCGAGGAATAATATCAAGCTTAAAAGACGTAATAGTTGAAAGAGTTTTCAATATAAGATATGCATGTATAAATCCTAGAGATGTAAATGACAGACTACTGAGGAGAATAATCAATATACTGGCTAGGTATAATATAATGTTATATGGTAGGCTTGCCTGCTGGAGAGAGTATAACATTGCAGAAGTCGTTGAGAATGCTAAAGACGTGGTCGATGAAATATCTGAAATTATATGAACTATATGCTTAGCTTTTCAACCATAACATTATCGGCAAGTAGTTCTACTTCGCTTCGTGTAAACCAGTTGATACTATTACTCCTCATAACTTTTAAGCCTGCTGCAATGGTAGCCCATTTAACAGCTTCAATAGCATTTTTAGTTTCATAGTACCTAAGTATAAGAATGGCAGTAAATACATCACCAACACCTGTTAGATTACCTACATAGACCTTAGGTACAGGTACATAATAGATATTGTTCTCGTGGGCTAGATAACTACCTTTATCTCCCATGGTTACACTAACAACACATTCACACTTTTTCGATATATATTTAGTAACTTCTAAGGGGTCTTCGTTAAGCCCTCTTGCCTCGCTTTCTTCAATATGAATTACATCTGCATATTTAATGACCTCTTCACATAGGTCATCCCATACGAATTCTATAACACCGCCGTTCCTTACTCTCCTTACGAATCCTTGAAGATCTATGCCTAATATAATCGACTTTTTCTTTAACTCTTTAACTAACTCGATAGACACTTCTCTATAGACAGGACTTACTAGTATTAAGCCCTCACTATCCTCAATTAAGTCGTAGATAATCTTAGGTCCAGGTTCTAATAATATAACTTCTCTTTCACCTCCTTGGTAAATTAGCTTAAATGTAGTTGTCTTACCTTTGGTTATGTTTAGCTTTAAGTCAATGTTTAGATTTCTTAGTTTCTCCAAAAAGGATGAAGGATAGTCAATACCAATGCTACTAATAATTCTAACGGGATATCCTAAATGTATCGCCGCTAGACCTGCGTATAGACCTGGCCCACCAGGTTTTGGGTTTTTATTTTCGCCTATTACATCTAGTGTGAGATTCCCCACTATTGTAAAGTAAGGTTTCATGTCCTAACACCCTATTGGTTATGAAGTCTAAGTTAGAGCGGATGTATATGTGATGGAATACTAGGTTATTCCTACAATGACTAATATATCTAAGAGAGTAGAGGGTTCTAGATAATTTTCTGGAAGTGGATATATAAGTTTATATCGGGTTGAAGCTATATGTAAGAACATCAATATGTTTATTGAGTTAACTCTATTTAGTTTGTTTTCTATGTGTGAGTATATGATAGATAAGGTCAGTTACATTATAAAACAGTGGTATTTTTTCTGGAGGAGCTTTATTTAATAATATAAGTTCTTCAATATTAATGCAAAGAGGGCAAGCATGGAGGCCGCTGACTTCATCATATGCTGTTGAAATCTTAATCCCGTGATCCTCTATGACTATTTTTCTCCATTTAGGTCTCCAAGTAAATGTCATGGTCTCTAGCCTTACAATCTGATTACTGTTAGATCACTAGGCACTAAAATTTTAGGAGGTAGAGGTCCTTTAACTATCTGCTCTTGTGAAAACTTAGTTATATGTACTAGTGCAATTTGTTTAGCGTTCTTACTAACTTCAATTGCTTGACTTATAGTTGAGTGATATGTTGCCTCAGCTTGTTCCTCCATCCAATCTGGGAATGAAGCTTCATGAATTATCAAGTCTGCATCTCTAGCCCTCTGTTTTATATTTTCGCATGGTACTGTATCACCCGTATACACTATCCTTAATTTATCCACATTGATTTCATATCCCACGGCCTCAACACTATGCTCTACATGAAAAGTTTTAATATCGAAAGTTTCATCTTTAATTATAATATTCTCTTTGATGGGCTTAATGGTTACAAAATCTAAGCCCTTTTTAGGACCAATATTTATAAATATAGATTTTAATGCTTCCTCAATAGTTGGCGGCCCATAGACCTCAATTCTTCTATTTAATCCCTCACTTATCATTAACGTCATCAAGCTTGCAATGCCACTTATATGATCAAAATGAGGATGTGTTATGAATATCTTATTAATGTCAATAGCTCTTAGCCCTAACTCTGTAATTCTCCTTTCAATATGTTCGCCTACATCAAATAAGTATATTACTCCTTCAGCTTCTATTAGGATACCCATTTGCGCTCTCCATGGAACTCCGGGTGTTCCTCCTGTGCCAAGAAATACAACCTTTACCACGATTAACACCTTCTACATAGTTCCTCTAATTCACTTATTAACTTACCTAAATCTCTTAACTTTGGAGGCCAAGAACCATATATCTCCCTTAAAATAAGAGGTACTGCTTGTGGTGCAATTACCCCACGCTCTGTGATGATAGCATCTATATAATCTGGAGGAGTCACATCCATTAATGGTGCATATATCTTAACTCTATTTTTAAGTTCTTTATCTTCAATTACGGTGTCGGGTGGAGCTTGAGGTATTTGTATTAACTCTCCAAATACGGTTTCTAAGCTGAATTTATAGGTACCAGCAGCTACAAATACCCTGACGCGTGCCTCCTTAGCTGTTAAGGCAACTACACTAGTACCGACCTTACCTACAATAGCACCATTAGCGGCGATAGCCTCGGCTCCAACAAGTACTCTGGTTATTTTAGGCATAACAAATCTAACAGCTGAATCTACAATTAATGTTACTGGTATGTTAAGCTTTTCAAGTGCCTCAGCCATAACTAAACCTTCAAGGCCGGGTCTGGATTCAGTAACATAAACCTCAATATCTTTACCAAGTTTAACAGCCTCTTCGATAACCTTATAAACACTGTAACTATAGCTATGAACGAGTATTGTCTCCCTCTCCCTAAGCCTTCTTGCACCTATTTCACCAAGTCTCTGTGTAGCCCATTTCGCATAAGTAATCTTTTTATCTATGAGCTTAGATAATTCTTCCTTGAAACGCTCCAAGTTCTTGGGTTTAACGTCTAGAGCCTTTATAAATAATTCTCTAAGAGTATTAATTATAAGTGCTGAAGTACTTCTAATCTTTAAAAGATCCTTTGAAGTCTCTATCAAATTCATGCAAACTTCATAAAAATCCTTAGCTTCGAGTAGTCCATTCCTTATGATTGATAGGGCATATTCAGCAGCCTCAGTTGATCCTGTCATTAATTTAACTCTTTCCACGACCTTATGTGATGTCATGCTATACTCCCGCTTTAATATATTAAGGTGTACCTTATAACTTAAGTATTATCACTATTGTCCATCATACTTTTGTCGTGTTATGGAGGGAGTAACTTAAAATACATTACATAGCCTTAAGCTTCCTCATTGCGGGTGTATGCATTGAAATCTTATAGTAGCGTGGAGAAGTTCCTAAGATATCTAGTTGTAAAGGCTCTTGCAGGTAGAATAAATGCTATACAAGCGCTCTATGATTATATAGTTAGTAATGAAAGTCCAAGTGTAGTTGCTTATAGACATGGATTAAGTAAACATCAGTTAAGAGGATATGCTCAAAGAATAATAGAAAAAGCTGGTAGTGAACTTAAAGCGAAAATATTACTAAGAATATTCATACCCTACATACTTAATATAAAACCTCTGATAATACTTTGTGATGATGGGAGTTTTTATTGCCCATATTGCAACATAAGGATGGATTCAAGAAAAGTTGAAGATCATGTACGTTCACATAGAGACCTAGTAACAATAGTTACTAGGAGAATTTTAATGAAAGTAAGAGAAAGGAAATATAGTATTGCTCCAAGTATAGTCCAATGAAGAGGTTTATTGGATACAATTAACTAAACTAAACCATTCCTCCTTACAAATTTTAACCTCAATATTACTACACTCTAAAGTTGCTTCTCCAACAACTTTATTCAAAGTTAGCTTACATTTAAGTTTCTTTAGTAAATTAACTATCCCATGTTTTACATACTGTGAAGGTTTAATACTACATATGTGAGAATACAATGATAGTGTTTCCTCAATAACCCTTCTTCTCAATGCATCAGATAAGAGATCTATTGGAGTCTTTTCGATGAATTTGGGTATTATTAGTTTTAACATGAGTGGAGGAATGTTATCATACTTTCTAAGTAGTTTCAGTGTATTTAAATATACAATAGCTCTAGTTGGGGAGTCTAAATCTTTAATCCACCTTTCATCACATAACATTAGAATAAGTTCTTCAGCTACATTAACATAGGCGACATCTTCCGACAACGCGTAAAGTATTATAAGTGCTTTATCAATGCCCTCTAAAGCTTTGCTTAATAAGATATGCGACCATATATATACTCCTATATCCTCATCGCTAAATTTAACCTTCTTACACAGTTCCTTAATAGCTTCCACCTTGGCTTTACCATCTCCAGGGGTCTCAAGTATTAAATCTATCGACTTACTAAGACTCGATATTTCATAATTATTTATTTTAATCAATGGCATGGATTTTGTAATTTTTAATGCTTCATTAGAACTCTTACAACGTTGTAGAGCTCTAATGATTCTATATAGATATGTAGCATCATAGGTTTTCTCGATTGAATGATATATTGTTTTGGACTCTTTGCTAATAATTGTAGATAAGATTACTAGTGACAAAGGTATTGTTTCACTTCTCATGAAATACGGGATCATAGATAGAGATAATAGTATTAGTATGGATATGAATAGAAGGTGATACTTAAACAATATTAAAGTCCTAAATTCATTAACTTTAGTTAATATAAATGCTGCTAGGATTATTATAATCGCCAATATTAATATAATGGATATTACAATCATATCCTGCACCATATCGACATGCTTCAATAGAGGTAGATTTATATAATTACCCGCTAATTGTAGCTAACTTGACGTGATATCCCTATGAAGTTCATCCACTTATTGAGTAAAGAAGCAAGAATAAAGTTATTACACATCCTCTTGGTTAAGAGGGGAAAGAAGGAACTAGCTGAAGAACTTGGAATTTCTCCGGCATCGATAACGAAATACCTTTCAGGACGTATGCATCCAAGTGATAATACGCTTAAGAAAATGATAAAGATCATGGACTCTCAGGAAAGGTCTAGAGCATATAAGGTAATGCTCGAGGATCTATCAACAGGATTAGAGGAGTTACTTAATGTAATTGAAGAACATATATATGAGATAGATGAGAATTCAAAAAATGAAATTATGTACATGATTAATAACTTGATAAATCGATGTAGGGATTTGTTAAAAGCATTACCTAATGTTAAATAAGCTTGTGGACAAATGAAGTCTATAAACTCCGATTAGCATAGATATAATATTAGAGTGATAATCATGGAGAGTGAAAGAAGACCCATGTTTGCTGATGGAAGCATAGTCTCAGATTATGAACCTTTGTTTAAATACTGGGAATTAGCTAAAAGAATTAATGAAGAACTAGTATCTAAGGCCATGCTAACAAACGATGACTTTAATTATCTTAAAGACATAGTTGAGTCTGGGAAAACAAAGCTATTAGATTTAATTGAAGTATTAAAATTTAGGTTTAAGTCAAGAATAGATCCTAAAATAGCACGAAAAGCATTAGAAGAATCAAAGGGCATTGATGTAGATGAAGACTATGCAAGAGATTACATAGCTAAAATACTAGCAGGATGGCTTTTAGAAGCAGGTAAAATTTGGAGGATAATAGAATTTAAGGGTGCTAGACTACCCTTAACGTAATACACTTCACAGAGGATGTTAGAGTGAAAGCACTACTATTTAACGGTGAAATAAGAGTAGATGAAGTGCCGTTACCACCTATTTATAAGGATCATGTTTTAGTAGAAGTTATAGCAGGTGTAAGCAATGGCATTGAAAATGCTATTTATAAAGGATACTTATGGATTAATCCAGGAACTATTCTTGGATGCGAGGGTGTAGGTAAGGTTAAACATGTAGGCGTAGATGTAGAACATGATCTAATAGGCAAGACCGTGGTACCGAAGTACGATAACATACTAAAAATCCCAGGCATTCATATTCATGGGTTTTTAGCTGAATTCATAGCATTGCCTGTGAAGTCAATCGAGGTTATAGGGGATAATACCGATGTGAAGTTAGCAGCTTTAGCACGTTCAATATCCATAGCAGTTGAGGTAGCAGAAAGAGCTTCTAATAGTAAACTACTAATAATGGGTTCAGGATTTACAGGAAAGTTAGCGTCATTGCTAGCTTCAAAAAGTGCATTAGAAGTCTATGTTCTTTCTGAAAAGCCTATACAGGAGTTAAAAGACCATGTAACATCAATCATAAAACCTAGCAGTAAGGTAATCTATAATTATAAATGGGATATAGTGTTCATATCTTCCCTAAATCCTATGTACCAGCTAATAGTTCAGAAGGGGGTAAATGTTGAGGAGCTATTCATACATCCACTTATAGTGGCAGCTGGTGAAACCATTAAACCTGGAAGGTATAAAGTTGAGGTAGCAAAAGGTGTTGATGCGCCTAGAGCTGTGAATAAGGCTAAGGAGTACTCATGGTTTATTGAGAAAAACGCTAGTCTAGTTACATCGCTCGATCTTGCAGTTCCCTCTATTAAGCCTAAGACTATATGGTTAAGAAAACTTAAGTCCTAGTTCATCTTTAATAACTTTACCAAGTATCCTAATACCTTCAACTATTTTCTCTTCTGGTGGATAGCTAAAGTTTAATCTCATAGTATTCCATCCGCTTCCATCAACGAAGAATGCTCTTCCGGGAACGTAAGCTACACCAGCATCTATTGCTTTTAGTAGCATTTTCTTGGTATCAATGCTTTCCGGAACATAAGCAAATACGAATAAGCCTCCTACAGGATGAGTCCATCTACAACCTTGTGGGAAGTATGTTTCAAGGGCTTCAAGCATTACATCTCTCTTTCTTTTATATGTATCTCTCATTACTGGTATGTATTTGTCAATAACACCCCTCTTTATAGCTTCCATAGCGATATATTGGCTTAATGTTGGCGTATGTAAATCTAGGTTCTGTTTTGCTCTTTCAAGTATAGATATGAAATCTCCGTGTGCAGCAACCCATCCTATTCTTAATCCAGGTGCTAGTATTTTGCTAAAGGTGCTCAGATAGATCACTCTACCATTTTTATCCATGGCCTTAAGATGCTTAAACTCTATAGGTTCGAATAGGAAGTGACTATATGGATCATCCTCTACTATTATGAAGTCATATTGTTCGGCTAGTTCTAAGAGATGTTTTCTTCTATCTTGGCTCATTGTGATCCCAGACGGGTTTTGGGCTGTTGGAACAGTATATACCATTTTTATCTTTTTACCTTCTGACTTCAGCTTTCGTAATTTCTCCTCTAATATATCTACACGCATACCATTATCGTCAATGGGTATTCCTATAAATTGTGGCTCGCTGAGCATAAATGCATTTAGTGCTGCTAGATATGTAGGTAATTCAACAGCAATTAAGTCTCCAGGATCGATTAAAGCTCTAGAAATTAGGTCTAGTGCTTGCTGACTACCAGTTGTGACTAATATGTTATCTGGAGGTACATTTATGTCTTTAGTTGACATAAAGTATGAGAGGGTCTTTCTAAATAATGTTACACCTCTGGTGATTGAATATTGAAGAGCTGCGCTTCCGTATTCTCTAATAACGTAGCTAGCTATTTCACTTAGCTCCTTCTTAGGAAATAGATTAGGATCAGGTAGGCCTCCTGCTAAACTTATGACTCCTTTCTCTTCTATAACTCTAAGTATGACTCTTATCTCAGATACTCTCATGCGCTCAGTTCTACGTGAATAAAATCTCTTGAAGTCCTGGGTCACAGCTCTCTCCACCCTATATTGATTCCCCAGGGTAATTTATATTAAACGATTCTACATCGAGTCAGAAAGCAGTCCCTTCGTCATATATTCTGTCCCGCGGTTTTTCATCATCCGAGTTATTTTATTTAACTACCTTATTCTATGTATCATGTTTCTAAATTTAAGGTATGTACTGTAATCAATGTATACTTTTCTGTTTAAATAATCTTCGACTGTTGGTGCAAGGTTCTTTCTTTCTTCAATTTTATCAGTTACAATAATGCTATAGGCATCTGCACCAGCACCGCTACCGAACGGTGCAACTAGTATTCTTTGTCCAGGTTTGGCTATTTCAAGTATTTTAGCTAAACCTAGAAGTGCCGAACCATTATATGTATTACCTATAAGAGGGGTAAGTAGTCCTGGTAGAACTTTTTCCTTGGATATGCCAAGTCTTGACGCAACACTTAATGGAAATCTACCATTAGGTTGATGAAATACTGCATAGTCAAAGTCATTTATACTTAGTCCTAGTTCCTCCATTAAACCCTTTACTGCACTAATTATGTGGTGAAAGTACGCTGGAGCACCTGTAAACGCTTCCCCGTGTAATGGATAACGAGCTCCTTCTCTTCTCCAAAAATCAGGAGTATCCGTTACATAAGTAAAGCTACCTTCAAAATATGCTACGGAATTATTTGCAGGTCCAATAATATATGCAGCTCCTCCGCTTGAAGCAGTGAATTCTAAAACATCACCTGGATTAGCTTGTGAAGTATCAGCTCCAATAATTAAAGCATATTTTACCATACCACTTGAAACTAAACCTATAGCAGCTCTTAGACCTTCACTGCCGGCTCTACAAGCAAATTCTAAATCGCTTGCCATGGTTTTAGGAGTGATACCTAAGGCATCAGCTATTATAGTAGCTGTGGGTTTAACTGCATAAGGCTTAGACTCTGTACCAACAAATACAGCACCTATTTCTGCTGGATCTATTTTTGCTCTTGAAATAGCATTTTTAGCGGCTTCCCAAGCAATTGTAGTAGTATCTTCATCAGATCCTTCAACAGCTTTCTCTTTAATATATAAGTCCTCTACAACTCTTAAGTCGAAACCCCAGGCCCTGGCTATATCGGCTGCTTTAATCCTATATTTGGGTATATAAGCTCCCCAGCCTACTATACCTGCCTTAGTTTCAGGTCTAGGCATAACATTCACCAATTGTCGAAAATAGCTTAGACGCTCGCCTATTTAAAGTCTACTCTAAAATTACTTGAGAGAATAAAATATAGTTGAAGAACTTTTATCTCTTACTATAAAGCCAGCATGAAACCCAGTGATTAGGTTTGATCTCAATTAGTTCAGGTTCAGTCTTAGTACATAGTTCTTCAAGTTCAGTCTTACGTTCATCAAGAGCTACGCATCTTGGATGGAATCTACATCCAGGTGGTATAGCGGCTGCACTTGGTACTTCACCTTTAATTGGTACTTCACGGATCTTGTGTCTATTTTCAGGGTCTGGGTCTGGAACAGCTGCAAGTAGAGCTCTCGTGTATGGATGTAGAGGATTATTAATTAATTCATCAGTCTTAGCTATTTCAACTATAGTTCCAAGATACATAACAGCTATTCTATCACAAATATACCTCGCAACTGCTAAGTCGTGTGTTATGAATAAGTATGTTAATTTGTATTTTCTTTGAAGCTCCATCATGAGCTCTAGGATTTCAGCTCTAATAGATACATCAAGCATTGATACGGGTTCGTCAGCAACTATAAATTGAGGTCCAAGAATAATGGCTCTAGCAATACCCACTCTTTGTCTTTGACCACCACTAAGCATGTGTGGATATCTCTTCTTAAAATCATCTGGAGGAACAAGCTTAACATCCTCAAGGATTTTCGTTATAACTTTATCTCTTTCTTCATATGTAGCTCCAATACCATGTATTAATAATGGTTCTTCGAGTATGGTAGATATCTTGAATCTAGGATTAAGTGAGCCGTAAGGGTCTTGAAATATTATCTGTAATTCCTTTCTAAGAGGTTTAAAGTGTTTTGCAGGAATTTCAGTTAAATCAACATAGCCATCAGCATAAATTTTGAGTCTTTCCCCCATAAGTTTCTTTAATTCTTTAAGAGTTTCCTCTCTAGGCTTGTAAAATATATATCCTGCCGTTGGTTCTTCCAATCTTAATATAGTCCTACCTGTAGTAGTCTTACCACAACCTGATTCTCCGACAAGACAGAATGTTTCACCTTCACGTATATAGAATGTTATACCATCAACTGCCCTAACATATCTTGGAGGTTTACGTGTTAGTATTTCCTTTAGAGATCTCCTTAATGGGAAGTATTTCTTGAGCTTATACGCATATAGTATAGTTCCTTCAGATATGCTTTCTGCCACTTTACTTCTAGGAGGTAAGGTTTCAGAGGTGGACATGATTTCACCTTACTTCTTAAGGTAAAGCCAACACGCTACATGGTGTTTAGGTTCTATTTCTATCATTTCTGGCTCCTCCCTTCTACAGATATCCATTGCATATTTGCATCTTGGATGGAATCTACATCCAGGTGGTGGGCTTATGAGGTCTGGTGGTGTACCGGGTATCCATTCGAGTTTTTCTGGTCCTCCTCTTAGTCTTGGAATACTCTTTAGTAATCCTTGCGTATATGGGTGTAGAGGATTGGTATATACTCTATCTAATGGGCCTATTTCAACTATTTTACCGGCGTACATTATTGCAACTTTATCTGCAAGTTCTGATATTATGCTTAAATCGTGTGTAATTAATATTACGCTTATGCCGAGTCTTTTTTGTAGATTTTTGATAACATTTAGTACCTGTGCTTGAACAACCACATCTAATGCTGTTGTTGGCTCATCAGCGATAACTATGCTTGGATTGAGTAAGAGAGCCATGGCTATGACTACCCTTTGCTTCATACCACCACTTAATTCATGTGGATATCTATTAACTAAGTCGGGATGTAAACCTACTAATTTTAGATATTCTTTAGCTATTTCTATAGCTTCTTTTCTTGTCATACCTTTATGATATATTAACGGTTCAGCGAGTTGATAGCCGACGGTGTATACGGGGTTTAAGGCATTCATAGCTCCTTGGAAGATCATACTAATCTTCTTCCATCTAACCTTTTTACGTACTTCCTCCTCATTCATTTTAGTGATGTCGAAGTCTTCAATGACTATTCTACCATCGACTATTCTTCCTGGAGGTGGGACTAGTTTAAGTAGACTGTATGCTAATGTACTCTTACCACAGCCGCTTTCACCAGCTATTCCTAGACTCTCACCTTTTTCTAAAGTAATCGTTACCTTATCTACAGCTTTAACAATACCTTTATAAGTGTAATAATATGTTTTAAGATTTTCAACTCGTAATGCATTCACGTATCTCACCTTCTAAGCTTAGGATTTAGGATTGTATCTAAAGCGTTACCGATGAATACAAATGCGAGGCTCGTAATCATAATCATTATACCTGGGGGAATAATCCACCACCAATCAGTTATTGCCCCAAGCCTATGAGCGTCTTGTAGTATTCTACCCCATGTTGGAAATCTTGATTCACCTAATCCTAAGAAGCTTAAACCTGCTTCAATAAGTATTGCTGCAGGCACAGCTAGTGCCATACTTGCAAAGGCGTATGGAACTAGCTGTGGAAGCATGTACTTGGTTACTATTCTTACACCACTAGCACCAACAGCTCTAGCAGCTTCAATATATGGTTGTGCTTTAATTTGTAAAGCCATACTCCTAACGACAACAGCTGAGCCTGACCATGCAAGTAGGATATAGACTCCAATGACGTGCCAGACGCTTAACTGAACGCCAATAGATCTTAAGTAGTATGCTACTAGAATTAGTATGGGTAATACGGGAATTGTTAGTACGATTTCATTTATTCTTTGCATTACTTCATCAGCTAGTCCTCCAAGATAAGCACTTGTAGTACCATAGAATAATCCTATGAGGACTACTGAAACCGCATAGGCGATACCGACGGCAAGTGCAAGTCCTGCCCCAAAAGCAATACCCATAAATATATCTCTACCCATAACATCTGTACCTAGTATTCCATAACATGAACCAACTATTCTGACCTTAATGTCTGGTATGCTCATAAATGTAGTATTTGAAGGAGCTTCAAGCTCTATATCAATTACGTACTTGCCTCGAAGAGGACCTGATTTCCCATATATCATTCCATTTCCTATTTTACTAAATAATATATAAACTAAGCTTCCTCCTCCTACATAAGACTTTAATTCCTCAGGAGGAAGCTTAGCAGCTTCCTTATCATACTTTCTTAGTATTTCATTTATGATATATGACTTAGCCTGGTCGTCATCTCTTATTACGCCAAAAGGATATATTAAGTCAGTTCCATTAGCTGATCTCACAACAGCTGTTATGTTTAATCCATCAGGTCTACTAAATATTACTCTTACAGTAATTTTGCTTTCATTTAATTCTACTGGTGCTTTAATGTAGATAGGCTTCATGAATCTGATGATAATGTCTTGTGTGGGTATATCCCATTGGTAGGTGTATTCAATTCTATATAGTATAAATCTTCCTTCGTATTCTTTTTTAATAGTTTCTAATCTAAAGCCTGTTTGCTCTAAAATTTTGGCTGCTAAATCCTCGAGACTTGATACATGGAATGATTCCATTAATGCCTTTAGCTGCTCCTTAGGCATTCCTTTGAGGACATTTACGACTTCATTTAATTTAGCTTTATACTCCTGAATAGCTTTTTCATCACTAATATCAACTCCTGATATAATTTCTTCTTCAGGAGGGGTGTACTTCACTGTCGAGAACATGTTAACCCAAATGGGGGGTGCTCTTTTAGGATTCTTGGCCCATTCACTCCAAGTGTTCCATTCATAAAAAGCTTCCTTAGGCAAAAATATCCATGCGCCTACAGCTATACTTACAACTAGTATTAGTAACGCTAATCCGGCTAACCCTATCTTAAATCTCCTATATTCATGCCAGAACTCAACAAGCTTTATCTTGACGTCCTCCCAGTTGACCATTATCGCACCTACCACTTGGTTTTAACTCTAGGATCTAGGATTCCATATATTAAGTCTAACGTGAACTTAACGAGTATTATGAGGAATACGGAGGCATATGTAACGGCCATAACTACTGATGTATCGTTAACATTTATTGCAGTCCAATATAATTGACCCATTCCCGGCCATTGAAATACTGTTTCACTGATTATTGCGCCAAAGAATGAACCTATAATTCCGAAAGCACTCATAGTTACTATTGGTGGACTTGCAGCTCGTAGTACATGTCCGTAAATTACCTTTCTCTCTGGGACACCCTTTGCCCGTGCAGTTGTTACAAAGTCTTCTTGCATGACTCCTATAACTATGTTTCTAGAAATCCAAGCTATACTTCCAAAGGATACAAGTATAATAGTTATTAAGGGTAAGGCTAAGTGGTGTATGGTCCATATGAAATACTTAAATGGATCAGCTAATACTTCATCAGGAACATGCTCTCTTGCCACAGTTGGAAATATAGGTATAACATATGCAAATATGTAGATCATTAGTATTCCAACCCACCACATGGGAAGACTTGCAGATAACATGGCTATTAAGGAAATGCCTCTATCGAGTAAGCGCCCTATCTTCCTAGCAGCTTGTAGTCCAAGAAATATACCTATGGTTAAGGCTATTAATTGAGCGGTAGTGAATAACATAGCAGTATTAGCCATAGCTAATAGTACTATCAGTCTAGTATCATCAGTGTCTGTTCCAGTGAATATCGAGTATTTCCCTCTAGTAGCTGGATCAAAATTGAAGGTGAAGGTTTTCCAGGCATAACGTAGAACCCTAATAGGTAATGGCTCCAATAATCCTCTTTTCTCAAGCTCGATTTTAAAAAGCCGTTCACGGAGTTGCTCTATCTCTTTTTCAGTTAGATTGGCTAACCTAGCACGCATTTGTTGTAATCTCAATGCAACTAGCTCTTGGATTTCACCTATTGCTGTTTTTTCATTCATGTCGTTAAATAGATATGATATTATTAGTACTACGATAAAGAGAATTATGATTGCATTAATCGCCTTGAAAGTTACGTATCTTGCGAGACCCATTTAGTTACCCCCGCCCATATCATTATTGATGCTGGAGCTTATAAATTAACTAGTTTGATCTATAACAAGCTCTAGTGTAAGGGTTAAAAATAGTTTACCCTACAATGGTGGTTATCTTTAGAAAGGTTGAAAAAAAGTAATTAACTTAGGATATTAGAGTTATAGTTACCTCCTTCTTCCTATTAGCATTAATGCTGCAGCAATGATTATACCGATTATAATGAATACTACCGCATAGATTTCAACTGGTGGTCTAGTTACTGTTGGTGTTGTTACAGTTACAGGTGATATTGTTGCTGGTGGTGCAATGGTTATTGTTGGTGCAGTTGGAGTTGCAACTGTTGGTGTTGGCGTTATGGGTGCTGTTGTTATTGTTGGTATGGTTATTGTTGGTACTGTTACTGAAGGTGTTGTAGGTGTTACACCTACAGCTATAACTGTTATCTTTAATGGTGTTGGATAGATTTCTGGGAATGCTTCACGTGTTAATGCAGCTCTAATTTCAACAGTATAGGTGTATTTGCCTGCAGGTAATCCTGCAAGTACGTCTTTAGGTATTTTGATCTCCCAGTATCCGTCTCTAACCTTTACGCCTTCATATTCTCCTACAACTTTACCTGCTGGGTCTTTTAATGTAGCTACTACGTATGCTACTCTTGCTGGATACGTACCAACTTCTGGGAACATAACTTCTTCGTTTAACCATACACCGATTACGACATCTACTAGACCTGCAAGTACGCTCTTTGGTGCTTCAGGAGCTTTTGCGAATGTTATCTTGGAGGCTCTAAATGTCGTTAACCAGTAGTCTGGTGTAAATGGATATGTTGGATCTCTATTAGCTTCTAGTTCGAAGGTTAATGTTGCTGGATCAACCTTTACTAGTCTAAATGGACCATTACTTGATACGAGGTGTCCGTAGGTGTCAAAGAACTTCTTAATAGCAGAAGCGCGTGCCGCTAGATCTACTTTAAGGAATGGATACTTTGTTGACAACTTTCCGATTGCTTCAATTTCAGGAGTCTTATACTTACCTTCAGCTAACTCATCAATGCCCTTTAATACGTCTTTACAGTGATCGGGGTTTAGATAATCTAACCACTTTAGTCCTGGTTCGCTAAACCAGCTGTATCCTCCGATTTCAACGATGGCATATTCGCTTCCAGCAAGTACTTCTATTGGTATTGAAGCCCATAGCGAGTAGTAACCTGCTGTTTCACTTGTACTTATGTGGAAGTATGTGCCATATATGGCAATAACTGTTTCATTAACTATTTCAATACCGACAATTGTTTCAAGATAGGGTTGCCAGTCAGCTGCGATTTCTGGGTGATAGTATGGGTCTCCAGGTTCATCTTCAAATGCCCACTCCCAGAAGAATGTCCATAAATACATTATGTCTACTAGCGACATTGGCACTCCGTGATGCCAGTTACTTAGCTTGTAATTGAATACTACCTTAGCTGAAGCTGTCTTTCCTTCACCTACTTCCTTCCATTCATTAGCTTTTGGATCATAGTATAGTGCTGTTGGCGGTACGCTTATCTTACCTTCAGGGCTTATTTCTACGGTCCAGGTAGCTCTAATTGGGTAGTATTCACCGGTTGTCGGATGAGCCCAGCCGGCGAAGTCTGTTATGTAGTTCCAAATCATTTCTGAGTAAATGTCGGTGATTCCTCCAATTGGGTTCCATGGGCTCATGAATAGTCTTCCTGGTGCTGCAAATTGTCCTATTCTTATTACTTTGTCTGGCGTCGTTGCTACTCTAAATGGCCATCTAGTCCATAGACCTGTTAGTGCACCATATACTAAGTTATAGACTCTTTCCTTGTTTACTGCGAAGTATTCTTCACATTGAACTAAGAATACTCTAATAGCGTGTTGTATTCCTAGTTTTGTTATTTCAACGAATAGTTTCCAGTAGTCTTCTACGGTTCTTACATCCTTGAAGAAACATAGCTTCTTCGTTAGTTCTTCAATTTTTGGATTGGGTTCTTCCCAAGGAACTGCAGGTAACCATCCATACCATGCTGAGTAGTACCATGCAAGGCTCCATTCCATCCATGGACTATCAGTTATTCTTACCCATCCCTCAGTGTACATGTGCCATTCTAATCTTGCTGGATCACCGCCATATATATAGTATATCATTGTTCTATCGATTTCGTTTCTTACTACCTTAAAGCCTGCTTCTTCTAGTAAGTCTGCTACATAGTGGCCGATCTCCTTTCTCTCATCCTCAATTCTTATCCAAAGTATTACAGTGACAGGCGTCTCGGTTCCATCAGGTCTCTTTAATGTCCATACATATCCTGCCTTGGTTCCAGGAGCGGGTTTCTTATATAATTCGTATCCATATTCTTTTAAGTGAGATGCGGCTTCTTCCATCGCCTCATTAATCATCTTTAATCCTTTCTCTTTATCCCCTGTAGGACTTAATCCTAAAACCTTGATTACTTTTTCTTCTAGGTCTCCTAGCTTATATGCTGGGTAGTCTGGTCCAACAGGACAAAACATTGGTTTTCCGCTACCAGCTAATATCTCTCTGATGATATACTCTCTGTTAATTAACCAGTTCATGGCATATCTTATTTTCTGTAATGCAAATGGGTTGAAGACCTTTTCACCTGTGTCCTTATCTGTAGCTATACCCCATTTACCTTCAGGAGTATCATCGTGGTATGGGTTCCATAGGAGTCCATATAGGTTTGATCTTATTGGTATAAGTCTTATCTTGGCCTTTAAGTCAGCTGGTAAACCAACATAGTATTTCATTGGTGCTGACCATAGGAAGACATCTAATACTCCTTTTGCTGTTTCAATTATTCCTACTGATTGGCTAGTTCTAATGGTGTATATTAATTTATCAGCTGGAGGTCCTTTTACCTCCTCGGCAAGTGTGTGAATTGAGGCAATAGGTAGTATTATTGTTATTAAAGCTATGAGAGCTAATAATTTAATTAACTTGGAGTTCATGTGCTAACCCTCTAGCACATACTATCTGAGTAGGGTATTATCTCAACAGTATTTAAAGATTTCTTGGATGAAGCTTTAATTGAACAATGAGAGAAGTATTTACTTAAAGATATTATGAACTTTTAGATCCAATATTTGAGATGTCTACTCTCTCTGTATCAGAAGCTCAATAAAACCTCTCATGATCAAAGCTAACCCTAGGAATGCTAAAAATAAGGCAGGTAATGAAAGCCATATAAAGGGATATGACTCATATTTTACTGTATATGTATAATATATCCTACCACTTCCCTCGATGAGTATTAATGTTAAGCTTACCGCTTTATTTAATTCTAATGCACTCACCTTACCTCTCATTAAACTTAATGTTTTTGATACCTTACCATATGATATGTTTATTTTAATGTAACTGTCTGTTGTTAAATTTACGTAAACTTCTCTAAATACCACATTTTCTGGTAGTTCTGGAGGATGTAGAGTAGCTACGTAGTTTACTGTTGTTAAATTAACTTGTCCTTGATCTATAGCTGATCCTAGTATAGGATACCTTCCTAGAAATGAGAATATCATTCCTAAAATTACGATAGGCAATGCGATCATGAATGTTAATGGTATTCTACTTGTCAATGAAACCCTCCTCACCACTTGTGTAACTTAGCTTATAATTACAGTAATTATATTTTTCTAATAGTGGTTGTAATGGACTTTAAGGGCAAGAAGGTAGCTCCATGGATTCCAACACCTATAGAGATAGTTATCGAGGCCTTAAAATTCGCTAATGTTGATAAAAATGATGTTGTTTATGACCTTGGGGCAGGTGATGGTAGGGTTGTTATACTTGCTGCTAAGTTATTTAATGCACATGGCGTAGCAGTTGAGGTTGATGAGAAGATGTGCGTTATTATTGAAGCTAATGCTAAAGAACATGGTGTTTTAGATAAGATTAAGATTATATGTGATGATTTCTTTAAAGTTAACCTAAATGAAGCCACAGTAGTCTACATGTATCTATATAAAAGCATTAATGAAGCTCTCGCTCATAAACTCTCGCAGGAGCTTAAGGAACATGCCAGGGTTATAACACTTGACTTCCCCATACCTGAATGGATACCTGTCGGTATTAAGAGATTACCGGATAGGAGTGGTATTATAAGGACTATATACCTATACATTATTGGTGTTTCCGATCCTCTAAGGAGAGTTAAGAGATTAAGTAGAAATATTAAGATGGGTTGATGACATGAGAGAAATGGTTTACATTGATGAGAGAATACCGTTAGTAGGGCATATAGCCTTTGGCGTTATTGATAGAGGGACTAATGTTATTCAGGTTAGAGCAACTACATTATGCCATTTAAATTGTATATTTTGTAGTGTTGACGCGGGACCTCGATCTAGGCATAGACAAGTTGAATACACTGTTGACCTTAACTGGCTTCTTGAATGGGTTAAGGCTGTTGTTAATATTAAGAATGGTGATGTTGAAGCACTAATTGACGGTGTAGGAGAGCCTGCTACTTACCCTAAACTCATTGAACTTGTGCAGGGATTAAAGGATATTAAAGGTATTAGAAGTGTTGCTTTACAAACCCGTGGCTACCCCTTAACTTATGAACTTATTAAAGAACTCGAAGAAGCTGGCTTAGATAGAATAAATCTTAGCTTAGATGCCTTAGATGATATTTTAGCAAGTAAACTTTATGGAGTCAAGAATTTTAACAATAGGAAAATTATTGAATTAGCAGAGTATATAGTTAAAAATACAAAAATAGACCTACATGTAGCTCCCCTATGGATCCCAGGATATAACGACCACGAAATTCCTAAAATTATTGAATGGGTAAAAAGAATTGGAGCAGGTAAGAAATGGCCTCCTATAGGAATCCAAAAATATATTGAACATAAATATGGTAGAAAACCTCCAGGAGTAAAGGAATGGTCTTGGAATAAATTTTATAAAAAGCTAAAAGAACTTGAACTTAAACATAACTTTAAGCTCATTTATAGCAATGAAGATTTTATGATGCATTATGCACCAAGAGTTCCTATAATTTATAGAGTTGGTCAAACCCTTAGAGTTGAAGTTGTTGAAAATGGTTGGCTTAAGGGTGAGAAGTTAGCTGTCCCTAAGGATAGGAAGAGAGTTATCACCATTATTAAAGCATGGAAGATCGAGATAGGTGATGTAGTCGATGTCAGGATTATTAGAAATAAGGATAATATTTATATCGCTAAGCCTTTAGGCTATTAATACCCTATTACCACCCATCCTCTTAATCTTACGAAGAAGCTTTAATGCTAATTTCCTTGTTGGTGTTGCCGTATAGGCTTCTCTTCTATCCTTACAGGCTTTAAGCCCTACAAACCCATAAACAGCAACAATAGATATTGAAGCTCCTAGCTTATTTATCTCCCTTCGAATAAATTCTAAGTCGCCTCTTAGCTCTTCAGGTTTCACATTAGGAATCTCAAGAATTACTTCTTCTGTTCCCCTCTTTGGATCGAGACCATAAACTACAAACGCCGACCATTTACGTACAAATGATTCAACAAGTGTTGTCAGAGTTCCTGTCACTATATTTGGTTTATATTGATCCCATCCCATAGCTAAGGTCATTTCCTCAAATTTATCTAGGTCCATTACTACTACAGTACCCTCAACTAAACTCATAAACCTCACCGGGCATAGCTATACTAGATAACGAGGGATAAGTAAATATAGGAAAATCTAATAAATAGAATTGAAAGGAAAGAGATGATGAAGTGGGCAGCCAAGGACTAAATGGGATGAATGACCTAGTCTCACACTGAAATTCTTGCACAGAAAAAAGATTAAAGTATAAAAAGTAAGTTTCATGAAAGCACTAGAATTCTATACCCTCTTCTTCAATAGGCTTTCTTAAACAGTCTAATTCCTCAAGTTTCTTGTAGATTTTCCTTACAGCATCCTCTACTTCATCTTCGCTTTTAGCACCTGTTATTACCATCTTACCACTACTGAAAATGAGTAATACTACTTGAGGATCACTCATACGGTATATTAGTCCTGGGAACTGCTCAGGTTCATACATATTATTTTCTAATAGAAAGGCAGCTTTTTCAAGATTTACTTCACGATACAAGTTTGCTGATGCAACTATATTCTGAATTTGTATCTTAGGTCTACCAGTAATTATAATACCTTTCTTGTATAGGGTTCTAACAATTTTCTTAACAGCTTTTATTAATTCTTCAGTACTTTTAGCACCTGTTATTACCATTTTACCTGACTTAAATATTAGAGCTGTAACTTTTGGTGAATCTAGCCTAAATATTAATCCGGGAAATTGATCCGGATTATACTCTACGGTCGGCATACTTCTCTCAATCGCTATTAAATCTAATGGTTGATCTAATGAAACTGTTGCTACAATGTTTTCTATCTTTATTGAAGGTTTTGGCTCTCTTAATACTATGGCTAAACACCTCTCTATAACACAAATTCACTAGAAGATTTACTTAAAGAGAGTTTTTAAGCTTGCTCTAAAGAATTGAATGAAAGCTGTTGATGCATATACTTTAAAGTCACTTCATGTATTACTTTTAGCTCTGGTAGCTCTATAACTCCTAAGTCTTCATCAACTATGAATGGTTTAGAATTCTCTAAATCCACATGACCTTTAGTTATTGGAGAAAGATAGCTTAACCTGTCTAATGTGACATTTGTTCCAGACTGATAAATACCCGACGCCGGTAACACTATTACCTTTCTTGAAGGATCTTGAATTAATGGAGCTACTAAATAGCATGAAAACTTAACCGTATATCCTAGTTCATCTCTAAGGCTTATACTTGGATGTTCATGGCCCATGATCATGACTTTAAAGTCTATATTATTCACATCCACTTCTTTATGACCATGTGTTATTAAATAACCATTTTCTAGAAGATAGTCCTTTATGATTTCTATTCCATATCTTCGAGTAATGAGGGGTAAGTAGCTATCATGGTTGCCTTTTACTATAATTATTTCAGACGTTAATGATGTAAGGTATGTAAATAGTTCTCTTAATTCTATCCTCTCCTGTCTACTTAACTCATTAAAGCAATGCTTTACATCTCCAGCGATGATTATCCTCTTAGGCTTAATTACATTAAATACCTGGTTAAGAATGTTTAGTAATTTTCTTAACTGGTACCTTGGGAGATTAAGTCCATGTTTAGCCATCTCTTCTTCAAATCCGAGATGAGAATCAGCAAATACTACTGCATTAAGCTGCTTGATATAGAGTACCGGCGTAGAATTTACTACTGAAACTCCACTTATCAGTTCCATATTATTCACACTGATATTGTGAGAGGAATGGCGGGCCCGCCGGGATTTGAACCCGGGACTTCCGCCCACATAGCCAGGCTAGAGCTATGTGGCCTACGGGTTAAGAGCATCGGCCGATTTAACGTCCGCCGCTCTACCTGGCTGAGCTACGGGCCCTCCATCAAGGAAGTGAGTTAGACTTAGATTTATAAACTTGATGCTAAATGCTTTTAGTAAACCCTATATCTTTTATCTTATCAGTAACTTTCTCTATAGCTGACTCTATATCTCTATAAGTTGTTTTCCACAATCCTCTCCCTAAATACGTCATTGGGATTTTCAGCACATCCGTTATAACCCCTCTATTATTTAACAGGTACTCCTCTACATAGTTAATTAACCTTCTATCATCTCCTACTATTATGTATTTGAATCCTTGAAATGATTTCCTTAGCTCATTCAATGCTATTGATATTGTATATGGAGCTGAAAATCCTTTAGTCAATAACATTGCGGTGATACCATACTTCAAACAGGCTTTTAAGACAATTGCTAATGGTACAAGGGAAACCAAGTTAGTACCTATAACTAAAACACCGTCCATAGCAAGTTGAGGATAAAACGTAAATACCGTTGCATGTGATGTAACTTGCGCTTTACCTTTGCTTTCATTAATTATCCTTAACTTCCTGTCCTCTAATTTAACCTTAGCTTTAAACATTAAGTCATTGATATAATCGTATACGAATACAGGGAAGCCTTCAAATTCATTTAAACTATAATACCAACATATAGCTCTATTATCGAATACCATACAGCCTGGATCATCCATAAAGCATAGTAAGACGTTATCACTTCTTTTACCCTTTATAATTAATCCCGAACCTGAAGCTAGATGCTCTACACGTAATTTTAGATCCCTAATAAATGATATCCTATATGCACAAAAACCTCCAATACATGGATTAAAGGCTAATTTCCTTACAAAATCAATGAACTCCACGGAATTACTCAATACTATTTACCTAATACTAATATTAACTTACACTAAATTAATTTAAATTATTAGATGATGAGCCTTCCGTTTGCCTCTACCCTTTCATTTTGTGTAGTTTTGTATCAGAGTGTATCGTGGGTAGAGGCTTTTCCCTCTGTGCGGGGTTCATTAGCTTCACCCCGACTTCATAGG
>CAYXRT010000015.1:75-45511 GCA_964467535.1 uncultured Desulfurococcales archaeon | reverse complement strand
TGGCTTCTGGTACGGTTGAGAGTCTGGTTTCAGAGTTTAGTAAACCCTTGGTTGAGGTCTACTTTACTAGTATTGGTGAGGCCTTAAAGGTAACCAAGTACGTAAGGGGATTGAACTACGTGGTGGTATGCTGGAGTAATGGTAAGAGTGCTACCATAACTCTATAAAGTATTATAAGTAATAGATTAATCCGTGAACTTGGAATAGTAATTTCAAGTTTTTACAAAGGTCTTTAGTGTTTGGTAAGATGAACTAGGGGGATTAGGCAAAGTTCAAAACATGAACATTGGAGATGATCAGCTCTATCCCACATATTCATGTCATGATGTAGGAGCTCAAATTTCTTAGGGAATAGAGATTAATCTGTATTTCTCTTATTCGTGCATCAAGTTTTCAGAGCATTGGGAACCGATTTAAGTTGTAAAATTTTAAAGTATTAGCGTTTTAGTGTATGCGAGAGGAGGGAGCTTGGGATGAGTAGAGTTTTATTAGTGGTATCATTAGTAATTATTGTAATGGTAATTATGGCTTCATGGTCTGTTATTCAGAGATCAAGTACTACTCAGTTTATAACTCAGACTACGCTAATTACTCCTCCAATACTTGTTGAGAAGACTTTTGCTAATGATGCATTTGAAGCTAGAGTATTATATCCTAAAGATATCAAACCTGGACAAGAAATAACTATTAAGATCTATGCTGAAGCAAAGAATGATTATGCACTATCAGGTGTAATAATTAGAGCTCATCCTTATACTCTACCTGGACCCATATTGGGAGAGAAAGATGAGGTAATTTATGAGAATTTAACTAAGCTCTCACCACCTGTGAAGAAATTCTCAAAAGTGTATAGAATTAAACTTCCAGAGGATCTTGAGGGCTTAAGTCTAAGCATAATTATAACCCCAATTAAGTCTGGAAAGCCCATATTAGTACATTTCTCAAAACCTATAACTATTAACATTGAGGTCAAAGGTATAACCCCTAAAACACAGATTAGAACTTCAACACTTCCCCTTATTACAACAAGTATTAAACTCCCCCCAAGACCATGGTCTGGTTTAAGTTTATCAACTGATAAGGAAGTCTATGAAGTCGGTGAATACATAAGAATAACTCTGACTAATAAAGGTAATAAGGTAATGAGGATAAAGCCTAGTATACCATGGGTTATATGTCCCTACAACCCTGAAGAGAATAGGATAAGCTACTTCTGCATATATGAACCTCCAAGAGATGATAAGTGGATTACCCTAAATCCAGGAGGTAGCATTACATGGGTATGGAACCAAACATCTACATGGGGTTCCATAGTTGAACCAGGACATTACACCGTTGTACTAGGGAGAGATATAGTGATAGAAGTTGATGGAGAATCCATAGGTATATCAGGCATAGTAGAGGACATTAATGCAAAATTCACTATAGTAAAAGAGTAAATAGAAATACATAATTTAGTAAATCTTAGATAATTTTAATTAACATTCATTAGTTCAGTATGGTAGATATATATAGATTCTATGTGGGCTAGATATGTGACCTAGAGAAACTAGGTAATTTAATTAGTCGATAAAGCTAAGTGAGGTAGTTTTTCTTTAAGTATTTAGGGTTAAGGGGGAGGTCTAGGTGGTTTACAAGACACACCTGTTGGATATTCTTAGAAGGGTTAATGAGAGGAACGTAATGCCAAGTGTCTCAGAGAGCCAAGAACATTACTTGATGTACTTAGGTTAGTTAATTTAAGGAATGAGATAAGGCGTAGGCATGAATATTTAGTGAGAAGTGGGAGATTCAAAAGGTGAGTATTTTTGACGTTAATCATCGGTTTTAGAGCTTGTGATAGTGTTGTTATAGGTTCTGATAGAAAGCTTCTTAGAGGTTTTGAAGTATAGTACTCGTCTAAGTACTATGTATATAATGATAGCATAGTCTTAGTTGTTGTAGGACTTATAGGTATTGTTGATGACTCTTACGTCCAGAAATTAAAGCTAGGAGAGGTATTGAAGCTCTCTATGAGTTTAAGACCTTAGCTGAAGATATATTAGCTGAGTTAACTAGGAGATATAGTGATAGAGTTAGAGAAGAAAGACCAGCTAGTGTTATTCTTGCGGTCTTGAGAATATATCTTTTGGTAAAGCTAGAATGTATCACATATATGGAGAAGGCTATAGAGATCACTCAAAATTCATATGTACAGAGCATGGAGGCCCTTATGCTTTAGCATTAGCTAAATTTGTTTTGTTCTTTATGAAGCTCTTCACCTAGGGTTTTGACAAGCTATGTAAACGTGTTTTACCTAGCTTCTCTGTTTTCTGACTAAGTGTTCTATGATAAATGGATAATAGTCTCGCTTAGAATAGATTACTTAGGTGAAGAGCATATCATTAATTGTTAGGGCTGTATATGAGAAGAGTGTGTTGAAGCTCTTGGAGGACGTAGATCTAAGAGAAGGTGAAGAAGTCATTGTAGTTGCGGGAAGGAAACCTAACATGGATAGGTTCGTAGGTAAACCGGGTAAAGCTCCAGCTAAGGAGTTAGAGGCTTATGAGGAGGAGGTATACAGCTCTTGATCTTCGTAGACACCAACATATTTTACAATATTCTTTACGAGACAAAACTAGCTCTAAAAGCTAAAAGAGCAGCTGAGCTTTTAGAGGAACCTACTACATCGGTAATTGTCTACGATGAGCCATTCCATGTGATGTTTAGGGCATTCGCTAGACGTAGATACGGTATTGCTAGCTATCATGAATTCAAGAGATTCTTCGTGGAGAAGGGGGTAGATGCATTCAAAGAGCCGCTAGAAGGTATTCATAAGCTTTTGGAGGAGCTAAACGTGAAGATACTAAGTGATCACTGGTCGATAGAAGAGCTTAGAGAAGTTATCACCAAGTGAGAAGATATCACTAAGTATAGGCTTCTACCCACTGATGCACAGATAGCGATTACTTGTAAATACTATAATATATCAACTATCGCTACATTAGATGAAGACTTTTAAACGGGTACCATGGCTAAAGGTAATCCCTTAAACTCTTATCACAAACTGATGACAGCATGTATGCATATAATTATTCTTTTTTATAGAATACCAAATAGCGCAATGATTCTTAATTTGGTATGCTAAGCTTACATAAATATGTTTATGTCAGCATTATATTCATAGTGACCATAGAGTTCCCTTCATGGCAAAAGCCTTGGGATTCCTGGGTAGAGCCTCTACATCGATAGCGTGATGAAGAAAACCTGGGCAGTTAGTAATCATCAATAAACAAACTTATTATATATCATTAACCCTCTCCTCGCAAAAGCACTCCCATAGGAGAGCTTTACCGTGATAAGACTCATATCTACGAAACCACGAAATAGAAGTTATCTTCTGCATAACTGCCTCATATGCTAGATAATAGGTATGAAATTCCTACCTATCTGTCTCAGATTACCATAAGATTCTGGACAGAAGCTTATAAAGACCAGCTTTTGGAGCCGGAGTTCCCAGGGTTCAAACCCAGGCAGGCCTGCTACATCAATAATTGTTCAATAACTATGAGGATCTATCACGCGACATAACTATCTCCACTTCCTAGTGTTGTAGGTTGTTATAGAGTCAATAATATTGCTCCTGCCTATACTTTAGCATCTCTAGGACTTCGCATACTATTTCGTCAAATATTTTGAAGCCAAGGTATTAGAAGTCATTAAAAGTTGCTGAAAATCCCAGCAGACAGTGAACGCATGCTGTAACATTGTGTTCCCCGTTTACAGCTCATCTATGGATCTCTTGGAGTATTGATATTGTGCAACTATTTTATTAAGGCTTAAGAGCTATAGAGATTGTAGGTGTTGCTGAGATGGCTAGGGTTATCCGTGCCAGGTATGAGAATGGTGTTCTAAAACCATTAGAGAGGCTAGATCTTAAAGAAGGTGAGAGTGTTAGGCTTATGGTGCTTAGGGATGCTCGTGGTCTTAGCAATGTGATTAAGAAGATTTCTAGAGAGTATCGGGACGTAAAGGAGGATCCGTTGAAGGCCTTGTTAGAGGGGCGTAGATGATAGTTCTCGATACATCGATATTTGTAGACGCCATCATTCCCTTCGATCACGTGCGTCATCGCAAGAGCATTACTGTTCTAGAAGTAGCCTCGAAGAAGGAGTTAGAGGTCTTTGAACCTAGGTTATTGATAGTTGAGCTATCCGCTGTACTAGCAAGGTATAGACCTAGAGATGTTGTTGTGAATCATGTTAACGAGATAACGAGGTATGTGAACATAGTAGATTATGGAGAACTACATGAAATAGCTCTCGATACAGCTTTGAGAACTGGGTGTAGAGCTACAGATGCATTCTTCATAGGTTGTGCAAAAGAAACAAACTATCTTGGTCTCTAGCGATAGAGTACAGGTACTGAATGCGAGAAAAGCAGGTTTAGAGGCATACTACCTACTAGAAGAATACAATGATCTAATCGCTAAACTACAGAAGTTATAGATATAGACCGATTTATAGAGAAGATGTTAGAGTTAATCAAGATGCATCTGCACCCATATAGCTATAGTTGAGTTAGAGCATTTGAAGGTTAAGCTCTTTGCAAGACAAGGCTCTATAAGTTCAGAGTTTAAGGAAAGATTGAAGCAAATTAGAGATTACGTAATGTACTATCGAGAACACAGGGAGTTGTCATAAGTTCGTCGAAGAAGGTATACTACTAACAACTCCCAGTATTAACGAAGCTAAAGGTATGATAATAGCGTCTAGTCCCACTAATGAAGAATTGAAGGGGCTTAGTAAGATTAAGAGTTTTTGCGAAAAGGAAGGTATTAGAATCCTAATTTACGATGAGCTCATTGCAAAATGTTTTGAAGATATAAACATGTTTTCTTAACACCAGATACGTTTGAGATAAGAAAATCCATAGTCTTAAAAAGCTTCGTACCTTTAATAAGAGGCTTAACTATATAGTTCGAGACAACGATAATGATATAGACCATCACTAAATGCGTGGTTACTATTGCTAATTTCGGTATTTCAGTATGCAGACCTGATTATCGCTATCTGTTGTCATAGATGCACACTTGTTTCAGCAGTTATATTTCATCTTGAAACGCTGACTTATAAGTATCGAGCCTTCGGAGCCGGAGGTCTCGGATTCAAATCCCGGCGGACCCACCACAAATAAACACCATGTGCGGCTTTCTTCGACTAATTATCATAAAAACTAAGTAAAACTTGTACATAGTTTATTGATGCAACTTTGTCTCAATAAGTCTTTTATATATCTGGTTATTTCTTGTAGTTGGAATCTTCATGTAATTTGCCATACCTGGGGGACAAATATGTTTTTATCACTGAAACTTATGCTTCTATGATCTTTATTATTTCCTGTAATACCTCATTGATGTCAGACTTCCCTTTATCTTTTTTAATTATTCCCCACTTCTTGGCTGCTTTAACTATATCTATACATAAGCTCCTTAATCCCTCGCTATTACACTCTATATTGTCTCTAAAAAGTATCCTAACACCTTTTTCAGGGATGTAGAATACATATATCTTAATATTTAACTGCCTATCCTTAAATATGGCATATCCTTTACGTAGATTTACTCTTATGATATCAGCATTAAGTATTTCTGCTACCTCAAGGAATATCTGGGAGAGCCTTCCAACACCATCCCTAATAGACTTGCTAATAGCTTGTCTACTCACACCTAGCTTCTTAGCTACATCAACCTCCCGTAAACCCTCACCATGTACTAGTAGGAGTATTTTCTCCATTTTAGGCGGAAGTTTCAACATACCCCACTACCTCCTTAAGTATTAGCCTCAATAATTCTTCAGCATCACTAGGCGTTGAGGTGCCGATAGCGTAGAACTTATTGTTTGAGGTCTCAATAATGACTATATGGTGCTTACTTAGTATTGATAGTAGGACTATGGTGGATACTGCAAGTAGGAGCGTCCCTATAAAGTACAATGTTGTTGCCGTTATGTTAGAGAATAGTGATTGACCATAGTACTCCCGATAAGTTGCACCAACAACGAAGCCTACAGAGTCCCAAGCCGTGGATGGTGCTATTGTTAACTTACTTATGAGCTTTCTATAGCTTTCAGCCGTGAAGGACATGTATAGCTGGAGTATGACCCCTAAAAATACTGGGAGAAATAAGAACGGTAAGTATGCTAGGTTAGGGTAAAAGCCTTTAATCACTAGGTATATGATAGGTAACGCTATAATTAGGGAGAATATGAAGAGATGGTACTTAAAGTATTTCACCAATTTCCCTCTACTCAAACTATTTATGTTGAAGACGTCAACAACATTCTTAATAGCGTACTTTATAACAGCCACAGAGAAGCCATATTTTAACTCAAATAAACCTTCACTCACCTTAACATCCTTACCTACTGATAATAATTCCATAATAAAGCCTATAGCTACGATTATAGGTGCCATTACATCACTGATACCTGCTACAAGTAATAATATCCCGACGGTAAAACACAATATAGAGGCCCCGCTTAATATCGCGGGTAACCCGCTGTAGGGCAGAGGTCACCATTTGTTAACCACAGAACTACCATGTAGACCTACATAGGATTACTTTTTTTAACTTTTCTGTTGCTTCCACAAAAAACCACACTTATGGCTTAGTCTAGACTGCATAACTAATTTATCGACTACAGGACGAATTCCTGAGTATAGCATATCCAATGAAAAACTTCAATGAACATTTAATTTCTTTAGAGGGGTTTTCAATAAGATGATTTTCTCGTAAGGGTTATGTTGAGTCTTCAACTAGAGCCTTATGAAATAGAGTAATATAAGCGTTAGCCTTGGAGAGATAATTTATTAATAACAGGCGATCTTAAGAATAGAAACGTATCAAGAAAACTAGGCTTGAAAAACACAAACCCCCTAAGTCTTTTTAAAAGTTATGAAGATAAAAGGCCTAAATGAGACGAAGTTAAGTCAATCATAGAGAAACTTGGGGAGGAAGTTTTATTTTAGCATCAACCCTATAATGAGGGTAGAAACTAAATTATCATCCTAGCCTTCCATAATTGTTCATTTCCAAGAATACGCGGTATGGTGTTAGAATAACGTTGTTTAACGATACCATTATATTATTATCTAGATAGCGGGTACTACGCATGACATTAACTTATAGGTGTTAGCTTTCGAACTAATGATTCGGAGTTTGAATTCCCTTGGACCTGCCATAACTTCACTATCTGGTTGAGGAGCCTAACATAATGACTGCTATGGTAGGTGTAGTATCTGCCCTTGATCCTCTTAGTAGATCATGTACTAGACAAGTTGTCTCCCACAATATAATATCCAAAACCGGCGATAATGCTTTTCACTTGTACATGATATGAGGTAATTGAGGGGCTAACCATGACCTATGAAGAAATCCTTCCTACCGTGTGAGATCTCGCTAAAAAGTATAACATAAGAGAAAACCCAGAGAAACTTAGAGATTTTATGGATGCGGCTTTCAATATAGCTACAGAAAGGTATAATCTATGTAAAGATTTCCAACGGAGAGCTAAGGTTTACGGTGATGTCTTTGAAGCAGTTTTCAAGGTTATAATGGAAGAGCTTTTCCCTGATGTTCTTTTAATTCACGAATGAGAAATAAAAGAAGCATGTCTTACAGGTCAAGGAAAAGCAGATTTTGTTGTAATTGATGAGAATGGAAACATAAAAGCAGTTATTGAAGCTAAGGGTTCAGCAAGTTATATAGTTTGTAAAGGTGTGAAAAAAGAGTTTGAAAGAGAACTAATAAGAACAGATACAACGAAAAAGGCTGTTGCCAATACTGCACAAGTAAAGTTCGGTATCTCCAAAGACATGCCATATATTATTGTAACGAGCCACAAACCAAGTCCTGGTAGTAATTCAGATTGCATCCTTAAACTACTTACTGGTCCTGAAAAACTTATAGATATGGTTGTTGATGTTACAAACATAGATGAATTAAAACAAATGGTAAACTACATTAGGAGAGCAGAATCCTACAATATAAAATGCACATCATCATCAAAATCTGAGAGTACAACTAACTACTTAACATTAAGGAAGTAATCTATTTTGTCTTTACGAAGTCAGTTATTCTTCTCTGTTTTAAGATCTCTTCTACTCGTTTTCGAGCAATCTCTACATACTCTGGATTAATATCAATGCCTACAAAGTGTCTACCTGTCATGAGTGCTGCTACGGCAGTTGTTCCACTTCCTATAAACGGATCTAAAACCACATCTCCTCTGAATGTATATAGTTGTATGCATCTATAGGGTAACTCTACTGGGAAAGGTGCAGGGTGTCCAACTCTTTTTGCTGACTCAGGTGAGAATTTCCAAACACTTCTTGTAAACTCTATAAATTCTTCTTTACTTAATGTTGCTTCTTTTCCAGGTTTCTTTTCTCGCTTAAAGCTTCCTTTCGACATTACTATTATGTATTCATGAACATCTCGTAGAACGGGATTTACTGAAGAAGCAAATGTTCCCCAAGCAGTACTACCTCCTGCAACAGCGTCTCCCTTGTACCAGATAACTATACCTCTCATAAGAAATCCTATTTTTTCAAACCTCTCTATAAGATATGCATGTAATGGAATGTACGGTTTCCTACCTAGATCTGCAACATTAAAACATACTCTTCCACCCCAAACAAGTACTCTATACACTTCCTTCATTACTTCCTCGACGAAGTCAAGATACTCTCCAAGCGTAAGGTCTTCATCATATTCTTTTCCAGTATTATATGGTGGAGACGTAACCATGAGATGAATGCAGTTATCAGGTAATTTCTTTAAAACCTCTCTAGCATCACCAAGAATGATTTTATCTAAGAACTCGGGAGGTACTTTATTCTCAACCAAATCTTTAGGTGAAGGTTTTGGCAGCACAATATCTTTATACATTTTCCTACTATAGAAAGGAGATGAATCATGAGCTTCTCTCTTACCGACCCCAAAACTATAAGTTCTTGTTCCCTTATTTCTTCTCATTTTTATCACCCTTAATGGGCTCTACTATTATTACAAGCCTATTGTTTTCTACTCTAACATTCCATCTCAGCTTATCACCCTCTTTTAAACCAAACAGCCTTACAATACTAGACGGTACAGTAGTCCTCAAACTATTACTTCTAGATGACGCTCTAGTTAGTACTGTTATCTCCACCGAATGCTACCCCCTATATAAAATGTTAGGTAGAAGTTTTTATATAAAACTATACCTCAATAACAACACGCCTAACATTAATCCTAGCTATTCTCAATCCTTCACAATATCTAATCTATGTCTTATAAAAAGCATTAACCTACTACTCAGTAAAATGCGGTATCTCTAAACAATTGCCCCATACATCTGGATGATAAGTATGAAAACTTTACCTGACTGTCCTAGATTATCATCAAATCCTGAAACAAAGTGATATAAGTTCCAGCCTTTTAACCCGAAGATCCTGGGTTCAAATCCTTGTAGCCCCACCATCATAATCTCACTTCATTATTAATGTCGGCAGAATACCTCTTTAACGAGCTAATTATCGATAAAGGGAAAGGAAAAAGTTTATGAGTTAATTGGAGAGCGGTTTTACCTTTACATATGTTTCTCTATTAATCCTTCTCTAAGCATTACTTCCATGATCTTTCTAGGTCTATATATAAGTTCTCTTATCTCCTGTTCTAATTCGCTTCTAGATAATTTCCTTCTTGCAACACCTTCTTCCATAGCTTTTTCTGCAACAGCTATAGCTTCTTCAACGAATGCCTCGGTTTCCTCCATTGTAGGTATGATGTACTCTTCGTGAATACCCTTTCTTTCTGCATATCTAGCTAGAGCGTATGCTGCAGCTATAAACATTGAATCGGTCATTTTCTTCGCTTGTACAGTTAATACGCCTCTAAATACTGCTGGAAAGCCTAGGCTATTGTTAATTTGATTTGGAAAGTCACTTCTACCCGTGGCTACTATTCTAGCACCTGCTTCCTTGGCCTCATCGGGAAGGATTTCAGGGACAGGATTGGCTAGAGCAAACACTATCGCATCGTCAGCCATTAGCTTAATCCACTCCTTCTTGATCACTCCTGGCCCCGGTCTAGAAGCAGCTATAAGTATGTCAGCACCCTTCAATGCCTCGGGAATACCCCCTGATATACACTCCCTATTAGTCTTCATTGCTGCATCAAACCAGTGAGGGGCTCTATCTTTAAACTCTTGGAGTCTTGGGTGATCTCTATGTAAAATGCCTACCTCTGGCCTCTCAACAACAACTACGTTGCCTAAGTCAACGCCATAGGCACCTAGGTATCTGAGAACCGAGTAGTTGGCGGCACCTAAACCTACAAGAGTGATCCTAGCCTTCCTTAAGTCCTTTCCAACAACCTTGCATGCGTTTATTAACCCCGCAAGGACAACTAGCGCGGTGCCTTGCTGGTCATCGTGCCATACCGGGATGTCCAGTTCCTCTCTTAACCTGTCCAGTATGTAGAAGCATTTAGGACTTTCAATATCCTCCAAATTTATGGCTCCAAAACTTGGTTCAAGAATCTTTACTACTTCGATAAATTTGTCTGGATCACGAGCATTTATAACTATGGGAATAGCATCGACGCCTCCAAGGTACTTAAATAATAATGCCTTACCTTCCATGACAGGTAATCCTGCTTCGGGACCTATATTGCCTAAGCCTAGAACTCTCGTACCATCGCTTATTACTGCAGCATAATTCCATCTTAGCGTATATTCAAATGATAAATCTTTACCTTTATTAAAAATCTCTCTTGAAGGTCCAGCAACACCTGGCGTATACCATATAGCAAAGTCCCTTAGTTCGGTTATCGGTACTTTAGGGATGATTTCTATTTTTCCACGATATTTACGATGTAATTCAATAGATATCTTAGACCAATCTACTTTGGGTTTAGACATGAAAGATCAAACCCCCACATATATTATGATAGAGCTGGTTAAATATTCATGTGCATAAAAATCACATAAGCTAAATTTATATTACTTTTAATGAAAGTGACCTTAATAGTACCCTTTCTCCTCGATAATCTGGTAATATTATTGGTGCTCTTCTAGTCTTTGGAATATTTGCCTTTCTAAGTTCCTCCATAAACTTCTCTATATGTTTAAGTGATAATTTGGGTTTTGAACTAGCCTCTTTTACTATTTTTGAAGCTGTAATCCCTGCTCTTTTACCAAAAACTGTTATATCTAGTAGTGAATTACCCATTAACCTATTTCTTCCATGAACTCCTCCGGTAACTTCTCCTGCAGCAAGTAAGTTTGGTATAGGTTTACCTTGAGGATTTAATACTCTAGTGTATTGATCTATATCTACGCCGCCATTTTGATAGTGTAGTGTTGGATATGTTAATACAGGTTCTACTGTTATATCTATACCATGCCTAATGAATTGCCTATACATTGCTGGTAGGGTACGCTTAATAGTACCAGCACCGTGAATTTCATCTATCATAGGTATATCAAGCCATACACCATAAGCTCCAGTAGGGGTTACTATTCCTCTTCCATTAGCACATTCTGCTATAATAGCTGAAGCAACCACGTCTCTTGGTTCAAGCTGGTAAACGAATTGTTCTCCATTAGCATTAACTAGCTGAGCACCTAAGCTACGAACTTTTTCAGTAATCAGTTCTCCTCTAATAGCTTCAGGCCATACAACTCCTGTAGGATGATATTGTGCTGTATCTAGATCTCTAAGATTAGCGCCTACACGATAAGCTAAAACAACTCCATCCATTGTAGCACCATAGTGATTAGTTGTTGGGAAGCCAGCTATATGTAATCTTCCAAATCCGCCTGTTGCAAGTATCGTTACCTTAGCTCTAACTACATAATATTCACGAGTCTCTATATTCCATAGTATTGCTCCAGAAACACCACCAGTTTCAGGATCTGTCAGTAATTCAATAGCTGGGGTGAACTCTAAAATAGGAACACCATAGTTAAGCACTTCATCCTTTAAAACCCTCATTATTTCTAGACCTGTATAGTCTCTAGCACAATGTAGTCTCTTTCTACATGCACCGCCTCCAGGATATTCTATCATAACACCTTCATCAGTTTTATCAAATATTACTCCAAGATCCTCAAGCCACTTTATTATGAATGGAGCATCACATACTAAGGCTTTAACCAATTCAGGTTTATTTGCAAAATGACCTCCACCCATAGTATCTAAGTAATGTAATACAGGGCTATCTTCAGGTCTATCAGCAGCTTGTATTCCTCCTTGAGCTTTTACGGTATTCGCATCACCAAATCTTAATTTTGTTACAAGTAGTATTGAGTCGGGTTCAACCCCACTATAAATAGCCCATAATACCGCAGAAGCTCCTGCTCCTCCTCCACCTATAACTAATACATCTACATCATAGTCTATATTACTTAAATCTACGTCTCTTGGTTCGATAAGAGGCCAAGATTCAAGAACGTCTGCGACTTCATTATATACTATTGTTCCTCTACATGGCCCTACCTTCAATGGCCTCTTAGTACCAGGTTTATAATCCGGATGCCATTGCTTTAACAGTTTTTCTCTTTCTTCAAGGCTTAATCTTCTATAAGTTTGTTTTAACCTCTCAGGTCTAGTTTCTTCAACTATCTTTATGGCCTTTCTCAGCTCAGGAGGATAACCAGTATGCTCTGACAAAATCACCACCTATCACTTCTCTATTTTCCTTTGTGAATAAAGTTTTTTAAGTTCCTCTAAAGGCATCTTCATCAACCTATTTAACTCTTCCTCGTACTTCCCTCTCTCGATCTCTCTAATTCTTTCTTCGACATGTTTAGCCTTGGGTAATATGTACTTACCGTATAGTCTTCGGATAAGCTGGAATAGATGTACATGTCTTATTTCAGCAGGACATCTCATTGAACATATACCACAGGATATACAATCAAATATTAATTCAGCTGCCTTCTTAAGATCTCCTCTAAGAATAGCTTGAACAGCATCCATAACCTCAAGTCCTTGAGGACATGCTTTTGTACATGTATTACAGCTTACACATCTAGTGACTTCCGGAAACATTGATAGGATTGTACCGGTATCGGGTTTTAATTTTTCTATTCTATACTTTGGCTTCTCCATAGGTACGAATGGTAAGATTACTAGATGCATACCATCCTGAACTATTGTTTGACAAGCTAGTCCTATATTTAGTTTGTATTCACCAGGTAGTCGATATACTGTAGGGCAAGCTCCACAAAAACCTCCTCTACATCCAACACCTCTTATTAATCTAAATCCAGCATATTCAAGAGCCTTCATAATAGTTAGTCCTTCAGGAACTTCATACGCTCTTCCCATTACATATATTTTAATCATTCTGCTTCTACTTTCTCCACCCCTTTGTTCGGGGTTTATAGGCTCACGCATGAATTACACCTGGGGGAAATTTTAGTCCGAATATAAAGAAAAATTCATGAGGGTTTTTCTTGCTTCATTAGAAATTTCGGATTCAAGGCCAAGGGCATAGGCTACTATTTCAGTTAAATAGATAATGCTTACTTTCAAGGGCTTCTTTGTTCTCTTCAGCACTTCCTTTAGGTTATATTGACATAGGGGACATATAGTTACTATGATATTGGCTCCTCTAGCTATTGCTTCATTTATTAAGTTGGTACACTTAGTAATAACTGCATCAGTATTGAACAGTATTGAATATGAACCACAACATTCAGATTTAAACGGATAATCTACTACTTTACAGCCTAGAGCTTCAACTATATTGTCCATTATTTTAGGATTTTCAGGGTCATCGATAGCTATTTCTCTTGGTCTAAGAGCTGTACATCCATAATATGTTGCTACTTTCAAGTTACTAAGAGGCTTGACTACTAATTCTTTAATTCTATCAATATGTTTGCTAAGTACTTCAATTACATGATATACCTTAATGCTAAGTTTATATCTCTCTTCTTCATCCATAAACAGCGATATAGTTTCTAATTTATCTGGATTACTCTTTAGGAAGTTATTGACTCTTCTAAGTACATTAAAGCACATGGGACATAGCGTTAGTAAATCTGAAGTTCCGGTCTTTGATATTAATTCTTGAGACTTTATTAAGGTTCTAACAGCACCTAAATGTCTCATCAAGTCATCTGTAGCTAAACTAAATACAACCCCGCAGCAGTACCACTTATCTAGTTCATATACTTCTAAACCTAATTTCTTGAGAATAGCTATGGCGCTTCTTTCGTATTCAGGGGCGTTTCTTTTAATACTACATCCTGGATAATATAAATACTTCATAAATACATCACCCAGTCATTTTTCGAGAGAAAGCTATCAAAGCCATTGATGGAACATCACTTATATTCTTAAGCTCCTTGTACTTGATCTTATCAATTCCTTTTCTTAACGTTATTAATCTTATAGCTTCAAATATATTGCCTGGGTCAACTCTTCTAGGGCACTTATCATTGCAAGTCATACATGAGATGCAGATCCATACTGATTTTACGTCTAAGACCCTAGAGTCACCTAGTTGAAGCATTCTTATAACCTGATGAGGCAGTAAGTCCATGAAAGGAGTCATAGGACATGCAGCTGAGCACATACCACATTGATAGCATAGGTTTATATTTTTGCCACTTAACTCTTTAATCTTAACAATAATTTCAGACATAAGACCTCACCTAACGGTTTTTATAACTTAGCTTCTTGAGCATCTTACCATTAGAATCATAAATAATGATGCTTAGGTTTCTATTTCCTGCAAAATCGATATAATGAGTCGCACATGCATTACATGGATCGTAGGATCTAATGGATATTTCGACTAGATTTAGAATTTCCTCATTAACCTTCTCTCCCCTAATTAGTTTTGAAGCTACTTTTTTAAGTTCTGTGTTGATAGCTGCATTATTTATAGCTGTAGGCGTGATGATGTTAACTTCTTCAGCTAAAAACTCCTCATTAGCTTTATAGTGATGTATTAAGGTCCCTCTAGGAGCTTCAACAATACCTACACCATCGTACGTAGGAGTTCCCGAGGTATTTATGATGTCGTCTTTAAATATGTCTTCGTCATGCAGCATGTCTTGCATTTTCTCGCATGCATGAAGGCTCTCAATTAATCTTGACCAATGATAAGCTAAGCTGTTGTGTATGGGTTTTGAACCTACGGTCTCTATCATCAACTTAAGTTCTTCTGATGCTTGCTCTGAAGGTATACTGTCAGCTACATTAAGTCTGGCGAGAGGACCGACTCTACATATATATTCCTCATTAAATCCTTTCCAACCTACTATTTTCAAGTATGGAAACTTTGAATACGACCATTCCTCAAAGTGTTCTGCGATGTACTTCGTATAGTCATCGGCTTTAAATTTAGCTACTTCTCTTCCTTTATTATCAATTATCCTTAAATAACCATCGTAAAAGTTTAAATTACCTTTCTCATCAACAAGCCCCATGTAGTAAGTTTTTAAACTATAGGTTTCATCATATAATAGCTTCTCGAATATTTTACTCCTTAGTACGTTCCTCTTAAAATGATCAAGAATTTCGCTAACTATACTCATTAGTTCAATGTTATATTTACTTACTTTATTCCAGTCATCTTTGCTTAACCTTCTTGCCACACCACCCGGTAATACGAAGGCTGGATGAATGGGCTTTCCTCCAAAGGTCTCTTCGATGCCTTTAACTAACTTACGTGATCTTAGAAATAGCTTAATTATTTTAGGTTCTTTCCTTAGCATTCCAGCTATATTTCTCTCTATAGGCGATTTGAGGTCCAATATAAAATCTGGTAGCGCTAATGCTATGTAGTGGAGCATGTGACTATCGATAATATGCGCTAGATAGCTTAGTTCTCTAAGTTTATTTGCTGTAGTTGTCGGTTTACGCCCGTAAAGCATATCTATAGCTTTACCCGAAGCTAAATGATGAGCCCACGAACATACGCCACATATGGCTGTAACAATACGAGGTAACTCTTCAATATGTCTACCCCTACAGAACGCTTCAAAACCTCTAAATTCAATTACTTGATAGTGAGCGTCTTTAACTTTACCTTCTTCGTCGAGAAATATTATAACTCTTGTCTCTCCTTCAATTCTAGTTACAGGTTTTATTTCAATAACTTTTAGGCTCATTTCTCTCTTCTCCTCCTCTTTAAAGCAATTTCTATTAAATGAGAAACAGGTAATGTATATTTATAGAAAATTCCTTGTGGGTCAGCTATTTTATTTAAAGCTTCCATAAGACCTTGTTCACCTATTTCTTTCTCTTTATCAGTAAGTAATATTGATGCTATTGATGAAATAAACTTCAATCCAACGTCATCTACTTCAGGTAACGGTCCCATACATCCTATACATGGCATATTAGCCTTAATGCAACAGTGATCACATCCAGCCCTTGTTATAGGTCCAAGGCATATAATTCCTTGCTCAAGGAAGCATTTATCTTCCTGAGGCACCACTTCATGTAATCTAAATACTCCTGGCATTACCAGCTTAGTCATATCTTTAGGCTTCCTAGGACATTCATCACATTGTGATTTAGTTTCAGCAAGAACTAATCCTTTAGGTGGCTTTTCACCATTTAGGAACTTACTTAGTATTTCGAAGAGCCTTTCAATACTTTTTGGAGGTGGAGGACAGCCAGGAACTAGGATATCGGGTTCTACAACCTTCGTTAAGGGATTACATGTATTAAGGAGAGGTGGAATACGTAGTCTATCGTAGATAGCTCTTCCAGGTTTATCGCCCTTGCTAGTTATTGTGGATTTCATAGTCTCCATTATCTTTCTAGGATTAATTAATGTCCCTAATCCTGGGATACCTCCATAACATGCACAGGATCCATAAGCGACTATTAGCTTAGATTTTTCCTTTATTAGTTTAGCTAATTCTAGGTTCTCCTCCGTTCTAATAGATCCCATAAATATGGCTACGTCTATTTCACTTACATCCCTAAGTATTTTCGTTTTTCCATCTACAGCAATACTCCAATAAATTATGTTGAATTTCTCTAAGATATCAGCTAGGTGTTCACCTACATTCACTAAGGATACATCACAGCCGCCACAGATTGCTCCATAAATAATTGCCATTTTAGCATGCGATTTCATACTATCACCTCATTAAAGGACCTAACTTCCTTATGGTTGAAGTAAATTCATCTATTACTTTAACCAATTTTTGGGCCTCAGTAGCACTGATCCATTCAATTCTAATTCTTTCAGGTTCTATTCCAAATTGAGGTAGCATTTTCTTTAATAGATGTACCCTCTTAAATGCCTTAAAGTTCCCTGCCATGTAGTGGCAGTCGTTTGGTGTATGACAGCCACCTATGAGTACACCATCAGCTCCATTAAGAAATGCTTCGATGATTATTCTTGGTTCTATTCTACCAGTACATGGGACAATAATTGGTATTACATTAGGTGAGTATGTTAACCTGCTTACTCCTGCGAGATCTGCTGCTGCACCAGCACACCATTTACAGAAAAATGCGATGATTTTTGGTTCAAACATTATGTAGCACCTCTTAGAACTGCTTTAATCATATTTAATAATTGTTCATCGGTATAATTCCTTAATTGAATAGCTCGTGCAGGGCAAGCAGCAACACATGCACCGCATCCTTCACATAGAATTTCATTAACTTTAGCCTTTCCCTCAACCATTTCTATGGCTCCATAGGGACATACTGCAATACATATCCTACATCCATTGCAGAGATTCTCATCAACTTCAGCTATCATTGGTTCATGAACTATATAATCTTTACTTAATAATTCAATAACTTTTGCTGCAGCAGCTGATGCTTGTACAACTGTTTCAGAAATATCCTTTGGACCTTGAATTGCACCACAAATGAATACTCCGCTAGATGAACATTCCACAGGCCTAAGCTTTGGATGAACTTCTTGTGCAAAACCATTTTCATCTAATGGCACTTTAAGTTTAGCGGCAAGTTCACGATCTAATTGAGGAACCATACCCAAGGCAAGAACTACAAGATCGGCTTTAACAATTATTTTTTGACCTGAAAGCGTATCAACACCTATTACAACCATATCTCCATTAACATCTCTATAAACCTTGGATACTTTCCCTCTTATGTAATTAACCTGAAATTCTTCCTGAACTCTTTTAACAAATTCCTCATAACCTTTACCGGCAGCTCTTATATCTATATAAAATACAGTTACATCACCATCAGGCACCCTTTCCTTAAACAGTAGTGCATGTTTAGCTGTATACATACAACATATCTTTGAACAGTATCTTAGGTGGTTCTCATCTCTTGAACCAGCACACTGAATGAATACTATTCTTTTAACAGGTTTCCCATCACTTGGTCTTAGTATTTGCCCCTTGGTGGGTCCTCCAGCTGATAAAAGCCTTTCAAATTGAAGAGAATCTATAACATCTTCATATACACCATAACCGTATTCACTTAACTTCGTACCTGGGTAAAGGTCGTAACCTGTGGCTACGATTATAGCACCTACTTCTTCTTCAATAATTTCTTCCTTCTCGTCAAGGTTTATTGCCTTCGTGGGACATACTTTAGCACAGGCTCCACACTTCTTACAATATCTTTCATCAATAGCATAGGATGATGGTACAGCTTGCGGGAATGGTATATAAATAGCCTTTCTAACACTCAATCCCCTATCAAATTCATTAGGAACTTTAACTGGACATACTTTCTCACACAAACCACAAAGTCTACAAAGATCCGGGTTTACCTTTCTTGGATGCTTTAATATTTTTACCTTAAAGTTACCTACATATCCTTCAACATCAATTACTTCAGATAGAGTAAGCAATTTAATATTTGGATGTCTAGCAACTTCAGCCATCTTTGGAGTTAGAATACATTGTGCGCAATCAAGTGTGGGAAATGTTTCACTTAACATAGCCATTTTACCGCCAATTGTTGGAGATTTTTCAACTAGAACTACAGGAATACCAGCATTAGCTATATCTAATGCTGCTGTTATACCAGCTATACCGCCTCCTATTATGAGACACTTACGTACAACCTTAGCCTTTATAGGCACTAAAGGCTTATTTCCAGCTACCTTAGCGACAGCTGCCGATATTATCCTTATAGCCTTCTCAGTAGCTTTCTCTCTATCTAGATGAACCCAGCTACAATGTTCTCTTATATTGGCCATTTCAAATCTATACTTATTTAGGCCAGCAGATTCTACAACCCTAGAAAAAGTTTCATAGTGTAATGATGGAGAACATGCTGCAACAATAACAGCATTTAACTTCTTATCCTTAATGGCCTTTATTATTAATTTTTGACCGGGATCGGAACACATATATACATAAGTTTCTACATGTACTACACCTGGTATTTTAGCGACTTCTTTGGCGACTTTTTCTACATCTACGGTACCAGCTATGTTCCTTCCGCAATGACAGATAAATACACCTATTCTCGGTTCTCCCAAGACTTTTTCACCTTATAGGTGGTGTCATTGAACATTAAATTTAATGTAGTTTACTAAGAAAGTACTCCTAAACGCTTCAATAGTTCTTCTCTTCTAGCCTTAGCCTTTTCAATTACTTCCGATATTAGATTTTTACCTTTAGAATCTATAGCTACAAGTAATGGTCCAAAGTTTTCTACATCAAAAATCCATAGTGCTTCAGGTATTCCTAAATCAATCCATTCGACTCCTTTTACCTGTTTAATAGCCTTTGCTGCTAGGATGGCAGCACCACCAGTGAATATTACGTATACAGCACCATACTTTTTACATGCTTCAGCAGTCTTAGATCCCATACCTCCCTTACCTACTATCATCCTTACTCCAAAGTTCTTTATGACGTCAGCTTCATACAATTCCATCCTTGCACTGGTTGTTGGACCTGCTGCAATGACCTCCCATGATTCATCCGTTTTTCTAACAACAGGGCCGCAGTGATATATTACGCCTCCTCTCAGGTCTACAGGCAGTGGTTTACCTTCTTTGAGGTATGTTAGCATTCTTCTATGAGCAGCGTCTCTCGCAGTTATAATTGTCCCGGTGATGTATACTATATCACCTACTTCAAGACTTCTTATATCATCTTCTGAAAGAGGGGTCTTTAAATGATAAATGGGCATGATCTCACACCCAGGACCTATTGATAAACAGAATATGTTCCATCCGCCTTAACTATTGCTGAAGCTCTTCTGGTAGCCCAACATTGGAATATTACAGCGACGGGATAAGTTGCGGGATGCCTATGCGCATATTCTATATGAATGCCTAGAATAGTATATTTACCTCCAAGACCCATAGCACCTATTCCCAACTCATTAATGGCTTCATATAACTCTTCCTCAAGCTTTGCTATTTCAGGATCAGGATGCTTAGTTCCAAGCTTTCTAACACATGCAGCTTTCTTAGCTAGTATTGTAGCTATATCTCCTCCCCCACCAATACCAACACCTATAATTGTAGGAGGACATGGTTTTGCGCCTGCCTTTAAAACGGCATCGATGACTATCCTCTTAACGGCTCTAAGACCCTCACCTGGTGGAGGAAATTCTAGTAATCCAACAGCTTCAGATCCTCCCCCCTTTGGTACAACAGTAAATTCTAATGAATCTCCTTCAGTAAATTCCCAGTGAATATAAGGAACAAACCTACCAGTATTATCACCAGGATTTTTACCAGTAATAGGATTAACTGTATTAGGTCTTAAAGGAACTTCCTTAGTAGCTTTCCTTACCGCATTAACAAATGCTTTTTCAATAACCTTAATACCTGGGAAATCATAACCAACCTTGGTAAAGAATAGTATTAATCCTGTATCTTGACATATGGGGCGACGAAGTTCTTCAGCTAACTTAACATTGTCAAGTATAGCTTTTAATTGCGATTTACTAGCCTCACTTACTTCAGATTCATAAGCTTTTCTTAAAGCCTCTTTTACATCAGGTGGTAAATATATGGTAGCCCTGGTTATAGCCTCAATGGCAGCCTTCTCGACGATGTTGGCTAGGTAGTCAAGTCTAGAACAACCCTTAGACACAAATATCACCATAGGGGAATATACTCCACCACCTCCAGATATACAATGTGAGGACTTATAGGTGTATATGATACAATAGACTTTAACCAAAAGAAATAGTTAATTAAGTGGATCAATAATAATAATATATAAGAAAAATTATTGTATGAGGGACATATACCTTGAGGCTATATGAATACGAAGGTAAAGAGATTTTCAAGCGATATGGAATTAAGGTTCCTACAGGAGTAGTTATATCAACTATTGATGAAGTAGAAGAAGCCATTAACAGGGTAGGACTTCCAGCAGCAATTAAAGCCCAAGTACTTGTTGGTGCTAGAGGGAAAGCAGGTGGAATCAAGATAGTTAATAATATTGATGAAGCTAAAGAGGCCGTCAAGTCCATATTCGAGAAAGGCGTGAGAGGAGTTATACCTAGAAAAATTCTCATAGAGCAAGCAGTTTCAATTCTCAAAGAACTATATTTATCTATAACAGTTGATAGAGCTAAAAGAAAGTATGTTATTCTAGCTTCAACTGAAGGAGGTATAGATATAGAGGAAATAGCTGCTAAAAAACCTGAAACAATAGTAAAGATATACATAGATCCTTTAGTAGGATTACTAGATTATCAAGTGAGATATATAGCTTACAACCTAACAAAACTAGGACTTAAAGAAAATACTGCAAGAGAAATGAGTTTAATGACCAAGAGCCTCTATAAAATAATGCTAGATTATGATGCTGACTTAGTAGAAATAAATCCATTAGCTCTACTTAAAACCGGGGAATTAGTAGCATTAGATTCAAAGATAATAATCGATGACAACGCCTTGTATAAACATCCAGATCTACTTGAAAGTCTATCGAAAGATACGAGAGACTTTACTAAAGCCGAAATTATAGCGAGAAAATTTGGTTTTAGCTATGTAGAACTTGATGGAAATGTTGGCGTAATAGCTAATGGAGCAGGCTTAACTATGGCAACCATGGACATGATAGCATATTATGGAGGTAAACCAGCATGCTTCCTAGATATTGGTGGAGGAGCTAATAGGGATAGGGTCAAGGAAGCTATCAAATTACTACTAACAAATCCTAAAGTAAAGGTAATATTTATGAATATATATGGTGGTATAACAAGATGCGATGAAGTAGCAATTGGAGCTGTAGAAGCATTAAAGGAAACAGGAATTAGGAAACCATTAGTAATAAGAATGGTTGGAACTAGAGAAGAGGAAGGAAGAAGGATACTAATTGAGAATAATATCGAACCCTATACTGATGATGAGGAAGCAGCTAAAAGAGTTGTAGAAATCTTAAAGGAGGTGAGTTAAAATGACAATAATCATTAATGAAAAAACAAGGGTACTAGTTCAAGGGATCACTGGAAGGGAAGGAAGATTCCACACTGAGAGAATGCTTGCTTATGGAACTAAGATTTTAGCTGGAGTTACTCCAGGTAAAGGAGGTCAAAAAGTTCATGGTGTGCCCGTATACAATAGTGTTGTTGAAGCCTTAGACAAACACCCTGAAATAAATACATCAATAGTATTCGTACCAGCAAAATTTGCTTGTGACGCAATATATGAGGCCATAGATGCAGGAATTAAGACAATTGTAGTAATAACAGAGGGAATACCGCTTCATGAAGAGTTAAAGCTCATAAATTATGCTAGATCAAAAGGTGTAATAATTATAGGGCCAAATACTCCGGGAATTATAGCTCCTAGAATAAAAATTAAAGTAGGCATCATGCCTGAAAGACCATTTAAGCCAGGTAATATTGGAATGGTATCTAGAAGCGGTACATTAACGTATGAAATAGCAGAAATATTAAGTAGAGAAGGATTTGGTCAAAGTACTGTTATAGGTATTGGAGGAGATCCTATAACAGGGCTCGATTTCATTGATGTTGTGTCGATGTTTGAAAAAGACCCTGAAACTAAAGGTATTGTAGTAATAGGCGAAATAGGTGGTGATGCTGAAGAAAGACTAGCTGAATATATTAAACAAGGACATGTTAAGAAGCCTATAATAGCTTACATAGCTGGTAAAACAGCACCACCTGGAAAAAGAATGGGTCATGCAGGAGCCATAATAACTATGGGTAAAGGATCTGCAGAATCAAAAATAAATGCATTAAAATCAGCTGGTGTAGAAGTAGCTGTAACACCAATGCAAGTAGGCAAAATAGCTAAAGAGGTATTCGGTAATTGTTAAGAAACATGTCTAAGGAGCTTCATCCTGAATTATTTAATTATTTTTATTACTTTACTCCTAGAAGGGAACTGAACATATTAGATACTATTAAATAAATAAATAATTACTTGTGCTCTCCTATGACGTACATGTAAATGGTATGTGATACTCTACCATCATGAACTATTGCCACAACCTTGGGTTTCCAACCAGGTATTTGAAATTCATGAGATACTACTCTAGTTCCAGGCTTTAACTCAGCTTCAAGTTTTGGCTTTAACCTTTCATTTACGCTTGTTAAGAGGAATAGCGTTACAATGGTAGCTTCACTTATATTAGCTTCGAACATATTATCTTGTATAATTTCAACCCTACCCCCAAGATTAAGTTCTTGAACCTTCTTCCTAGCTTCACGGACAAGATCAGGTCTTATTTCTATACCAACAGCTTTTTTAACATTGAATTCCCTAGCAGCTATAATAACTATCCTACCATCACCTGCGCCAAGATCATAAACTATGTCATTAGGTCCTGCTTCGGCCAATTCAAGCATTTTCCTAACAACAGGTTCTGGAGTTGGCACATATGGTACGTGTGAATAATATATCAACTCCTACCCCCATAAACATGATGGGGGGTAAACGAGTTAAAAACTATTAATACATCATTTCTCTTAGGATAGATCTTAGCTACCCTTTATTATTGAGTTTATAGTCGAAATTACTTGCTCAATTGCTTTATCGATATCTGGTTTAAGTGCTGCTGTAAGCGGTAAATTCCCTTGAGTCAATACGGGTAAAATTCTTCCATCGTCAAATTCTACTAAAAGTTGAGGTGTACCAGCCATACCAAATTCATCTTTTTCTCCATACTTTGCCAAAAATATGTAGTCTTCATACTTTACTTCTTTTTCCACATTTAGTCTTTCAGCAAGGATATCTGTTATTCTTGTAAACACCTTATGTAGTGGATGGAATTTAGCTGTGACTAGGATTAATTTCTTTATGCTTACCATAGTCTAGACCTCAACACAACATGTACCACAGAGTAAATAAGCTTTTATCACAGAATAACTCACATCAATAAGTCATGCATTAAATTCCTAGGGATTTAAGAATTAATATTGAACCTGAAAATTCCTTACTTTAGTCCTTGATATATTGTCTATTATTGTTCACTTGTTTCCTTTACTTCTTCTGTTATCTCTTCAGGTTTTGTTTCTGTAGTGACATGCATTAATCCTGGTATTGGCACTTTTACTCTAAGGCTTTTTCCTCTCCACTCATATTGTCCACTTCGAAGCGCTTCTAGAATAGCCTTAGCCATTTTATCATTAGGATGACTCTTTAAATGTCTTTCGAGCCTTCTAATCATCCTTAACTTCCTTGACATATGCTTATCACCATGGATAAATGGAATTAAGGAAAGGGTTAATAAATTTAATACTCTTTTATAACTTACGCTAAAACTACATCTGAACAATCATCTAACGAAGTTACATATGTAATTGGAGGATGAATTAGACTATTATTGAATAACTAGTATAGTGCATCTTTAGTTTAGCTCGGTACGCGAGTCCTCTCTTCACTATAGTAGTTCTGATCCCGAGTTCCTCCTCATCGCCGGGTACTTAATAGCTTAGACCCCCTATTAACTTATCCTGTTCTTATTATATCGAGGACTAGTGTTTTAAAGCTAGAGAAAGCTACCACTTCCAGAGATAGGTGGGTATATTGAAAAGGTTAAGGTTTGGGCCGGCGGGCAAACCTGTTGATTACAAGAAATCCGATATTACAGGTGTTCCTGAATTTCTTAAAAATATGGGATTAGATGCATTTGAATACGAAGCTGTTCGAGGAGTTAAGATTAGTGAGGCTAAGGCTAGGAAGCTTGCTGATGAAGCCAGAAAAAATGATGTATTAATGTCTCTTCATGCACCATACTATATCAATCTCTCATCTAAGGTGAAAGAAACTGTTGAAAAAAGTAAAAGATGGATAGTTGAAGCAGTTAAAGCAGCTAATTGGATGAATGCTTATGTTGTTGTATTTCACCCTGGATACTATAAAGGTGTTTCTCAAAGTGAAGCAGTAAACATGGTAATTAAAGCATTAAACGAGTTGAACGAGATAATCAGAAATCAACTCAACATAAAGAATGTATGGCTTGGTCCTGAAACTACTGGGAAAAAGAGCCAAGTTGGATCAATTGATGAAATTATAGAAATATGCAAAAATGTCAATATGTGTAGACCAGTCATTGATTGGGCTCATATGTATGCTAGAAGCCTAGGCATGTTTATTACTACAGTAGACCACATAATATCAGTCATAGATAGAATTGAAAAAGAGCTTGGATCAGAGGTTCTAAAACCTCTACATATGCATTTCTCAAGAATTTCATTTTCGTCTGGAGGTGAAAGGGAGCACCATGTATTAAGTGATGTAGGTTATGGACCCGAATTTAGAATTGTTTGTAAAGGATTAAAGCAAGTGGGTATTGAAGGGGTGATTATATCTGAAAGCCCAGTACTTGAAAAAGACGCTCTAATTATGAAGAGTATCTGTTGCGAGGAAGAAGAGTATTGCTAACTAAACTAAGGAATATGGTAAAACATGTAATCGTACCTATAGCGAAATTCTTCATATCCTGTAATTTTACAGCAACTCATTTAACAATTATAGGGTTAATGATAGCGGTACCCATACCATTAGTTGCATACTTAAAAACACATATATGGCTAATACCGCTGCTTATTCTTTTATCGGCATTTTTCGATGCCATCGACGGTGAAGTAGCTAGAATTACTGGCAAAGTTAGTAGCCTCGGAGCATTCATAGATTCAACCGTAGATAGAATAGAAGATTCCATTTACATAGTAACCTTACTTTTCCTAGGATTTAGTGAAGTACCTGTAATTACACTTCTCATACTTTCACTGTTAATAAGTTATGTAAGGGCGAGAGCTGAAGGACTTGGACTAAATCTTGAAGGAGTAGGATTCATTGAACGAGGTGATAGAGTACTCTTCTTATTTCTAATTACTGCATTATATATCTTAAATGAGCATCTTTCTTTGCTACTACTATACTTGCTTATAATCTTATCCCTAATTACATTAATACAGCGAATCTATTTTGTGGCTGAGAATTTAACTAACAGAAGGTGTGAAAAAAGTTAGCATTGGCTTCAGCTTGGAGGTGTAGGTCTCCTATACGATAATATAAAGTCTACTAGTAGCATTAGGTTTAGTATTAATCCTATACCTATTATTGTACCAACAGCTATTCCCGTAATGCTCTTTAATCCTCCAGCAGCCACTTGCGGCGGTACTACAACTACTTCATACCATACCAGCGCTACTGTAACAGTTATCCACAGGAAGAGTGCAGGCGATAGAGTAAGTCCTCTTCCAAGAGCAGTTGCTTTCTGTACTTTAGCGGTCCACAACGCAACAGTCATTAATGCTAATGATGCTAGTAATTGATTCATACCAGCAAAGGCAGGCCATACAATTTTCCATGCAGCAGTCCATGCAAGCGGTAATGCGATTAGTACAATAATTGCTGATGCAAGCCATCTATTTGCAAGTACTTTATAAGCTGTGGGAGCCCTATCTTTTAATGGCGTCATTAATTCCTGCCAAGCAAATCTACCTAGTCTTGTAGCAGTATCTAGTGTTGTAAGAGCAAACCCTGTTATCCATAAGGCGCTAAAGACAGCCATAGCATCAAATGGTAATCTAAATACTATATTAGTTGCTGCGGCATAGGAGTACGGTATTATTACGAACCACTTGTACTTGTCTAAAACAGCTGTCCACTTAACAGCAGCTGTTGCTGGATCTGCTAATGCGTACGCGCTAGTAGGTGACACACCTGCGTGAATTAATGCTTCAAATGCAAATGCGCCAAGTACCGCTATTACCATTGTTGATAAGAATCCTTCAGTTAACATACCGCCATAGCCAATTAGTAGTCCATGAGCTTCATTAGCTAATTGCTTAGATGAAGTACCTGAACCTACTAAGCTATGGAATCCTGATAAAGCACCACAAGCAACTACTAATGGTATTGTAGGCCAGAAGGGTGAAGGTTGACCACCAACAACTATAGCGCTAAAGGTTGTAATTGTAGGTATCTCCATCCCTCTAAAGGCTATAATTGCAGCTAAACCGCCTAGAGCTAGGCTAGTCCATAGTACATAAGCATTAAGATAATCTCTAGGTTGTAGAAGAACCCATACTGGTAATGAGGCAGCTACAATACTGTATATAGCTAAGATCACAACCCAGGTATGATATGTTAACTTTAATGGTAGGTATACACCAGCTATTATAGCAAGTGCTAGGAGTATGACTCCTATGATAGTTCCTCCTTTGAATCCTAACTTTGTTCTGTACATTATAAAACCAGTTATAACAGCTATAACCATTAGTAGTAGAGCTGCAGTTGCGCTTCCAGGTATTCTACTAAATAGGACTGAAATTACAACAGTAAATACGGCAACTACTAGTAGTAATGCAAACCATATATAGGCGTTAAATGCATAGAATGCTCTCCTAGTCATAAGCCTACCACATACCCAAGCGATGCTCCTACCATCATATCTAACACTACTCATTAATGATAAATAATCATGTACTACTCCTATGAATACATTACCAAACCATACCCATAACAGAGTTGGAAGCCAGCCCCAAGCCAATGCGAGTGCTGGTCCAACGATAGGACCCGCACCAGCGATACTTGCAAAGTGGTGTCCATATAATACATACTTATTTGCAGGTACATAGTCTACTCCATCGTATAATCTCTTAGCAGGTGTTTCTCTTGTGGGATCGGCTCTAACGACATGTTTTTCCAAGTATCTACCATGAGTAAGATAGAAGAGGGCGTAAATGATCAGGCCTATTACTATTACTAAAGTAGTCGCTGCCATATTTCCCACCAGAAACCTTCTTGAAAGTAATACGAAGAATGGAATATTATGTTTTATCCTAATTAGGTTAATTAAACAGTACACATGAGGAATACTTGACCTCCTACTTGTAGGTATTATGATAGTTTGGATCTTGGAATCCTTAGAGCCTGTTTATTACTTAAAATAGCTTATAGCTTTAAGAAACCATAGGAATGATCTCTATAATCCTTAATTCTTTATAAGCTCTAATACTATAAATTAAATGAAACTACAGTCAAGGGTGGTTACATTAATTAAAATGAAAATACGTAAATTCATAGATATTGTTAAGGGGACATTACAGGCCAAATCCATAGAGTACATTCAGGTTGAGCTTAGAGAACTTGAAAATATATTTGCACTAATATTGCTAGGCTCTTTCATAGGTTTACCAAGTCCACCAACAAGTATATCATTAAGGCTCCTACAACATATGGCTAGGGAACTTCTAGTAATGCAACATGTTAGTGAAAGATTAGATGATATGCTCGGCGAAATGGCTGGATTATTCGAAATATCATGAGGTTATAGACTTGGGCTCGGGATTCAAAATATACTTCTTCATAGGTAAGGGGGGTGTAGGTAAAACTACGTGTGCAGCAGCCTTTGCGCTAAGCTTAGCTAATAAGGGATATAAAACGCTCATAACGTCTCTTGACCCAGCACATAATCTTGGGGATGTTCTTGACAGAAAAGTTGGTGAAGAGCCAACTAAAATAGTAGATAACCTATATGCTATGGAAGTCGACTTCGAGAAAATGATAATGAAGCACCTTAAGGAATTAAGCAATAGAATTAAGGATACATACGGATACCTAAGAGTATTTAATCTCGATAAATACATCGATACTCTTAGACATTCGCCTGGCGTAGAAGAATATGCTACATTAGAAAAAATTATCGAAATCATCAAGAGAAATACAGACAACAAAGAATATGATGTTTTAATCTTTGATACTCCACCAACAGGTTTAACTATAAGAATTATGGCTCTTCCATCAATATCACTTATATGGATCAAGAAACTTATAGAACTTAGACTAAAAATTCTTGAACGGAGAAGAGCTATTGAGCGAATTACCGGAGAGAAAATTAAAGCTATAATTGCTGGTAAAGAGCTAGAGATATCTTCGATACCTGAAGAGGACCCTATCTATAAAGAATTAGTAGAGCTTTATAATGAAATCGATACTATAAATAAGATTTTGACTGATGGAGAGGTCACATCTGTAATACTGGTAGTAAATCCTGAATTGCTTCCTGTAATTGAAGCTAGTAGAGCATACAATTTCCTAAGGAAATTAAATATACCCATCAAATCAGTAATTATTAACAAAGTATTGAGAGAAAAAGAAATGATATTACCCAATGAATTAAGAATAAAGATCGAGCTGCAAAAGAAGGCATTAAAGAAAGTTAATGAGATCTTTCAGGGGTTAAGGATGATTACTATTCCATTGTTTAGTAGGGAGCCGCGAGGACTTAAGGATTTAGGCACTCTCTCCAAATATCTATACAAACTTTATGAGGGACTATAGGTTATGGTGTTTGAATTAACCTCTACTGAGCTCATGGTAATCTTTTTGATGTTAGCTCTTATTATAGTAATGCAATTCTTTAAAGGAAGAAAACTTAACCTCATGTTAATGGAATATAGTGCAAGAAGGCTTGAGGAAATATTAAAGCCCAAGGATAAAGTATATCAATGGATTGGGTTATATGTCGGTTATAGAGCTATATTTAAACTATTGTACAAGACCTTGAATAGAGTAGAAGTAACAATAACTTTAATGCCTAGGCAAAGCTTGCTTTATTACCCCATAGCACTCCTTACAACTAGATTTGATAGACTATATCTAGTCTACTGGTTTGATAAAAGCTTTACAAGAGAAGCTCATGTAATTAAGAAAGGATACTATAGAAGGGGTATTAAGGGGCATATAAGAAACATTGAAAGAATGAGAGTTGATAAAGCATACATTAATGGTAAAACCTACTATCTTGTATACGATGATGCTTCAACAGCTCATAATTTAATTAAGTTCATTAAATCGCTTTCAGATCCACATGTAATTAACCATATAGCTTTAGTGCCAGCAAATAAGACTCTATACATAGCAGCTAAATTAGCGCCCAAAAGTTTTGAAGAGCTAATTCTAAGATCTTACGAACTTGCTAAATCACTCGCATAAACCTCAATATAATCTAGTATTCTATTGACTATTGTAACACATTGACTTGTTAAATAGCTTACATTACTTAACTTAATTCTTTCTATATTGTTTTCATCCAGAAAAAGCTCATATTCCTTAGGTAGGTCTACGTGACTGCCTAGTATGAAGCCGAGTCTTTCATAGTTAAACATTCTATAATTCAGATTCGCTCCATTCTCCCTTAAATAATATACTTTATCTACTGTATTAAGTAATTCTTTGACAACTCTCTTAAATCCCATCTTAGTTACATAGTATCCTGCTATTTGCCTCCCTGCAAGAAGATCTCTAATGATTTTAACTACTTCAATTTCATTACTAGGCATGCATTCTACCTCTCTCCCAAGGACTTTAATTATGATAGGCGGATTAGGAGGTCCTTCAAGTAGGGACCACACTTCTACGTTTCTCCTAATATTACTCTTTGTGACTAATGCACTAATTATGCTGCGAGCTATGACATCTAATCTACCTGTTGAACCCGCTATACCCTTTAATTTAAAGTTAGCTGTCGTTATTGCTGTAGGAGATACGATAAGAAATATTCTATAAATTTTCATGTTAATGGTACTCTCTTCTTACGCTCTTCTTCAGGTCTGATTTTAATAATTCCATAGAATATTGCGCAACTTATACAATAGCATTTGGTCACAGGGTACCTCATTATTATTGCTCCTTTCTTCTCAAGTTCGCGAGCTAATTGAGGATCTACTGGTGAATACATTCTTGTTACACATACAGCTTTATCGGCTGGTATAACCCTGCCACAATTATCACATTGTACTGTACCTACTTTACCTTTACCTCCCTTATGTCTACCTCTACTTTCCCTCTTTTTCGGCATATTTTATCCCCCAAGCCTAAAGTTAGTGGTGTGTACGGCTTAATAAGTTCTAGCTAATCTCATAACTGTCTTGGCTTCTTTTCCACATACTGGACATTTAGCTTCAGGTATAGTTTGTTTGTCTAGTGGTGAACCTAGAGCTCTTGCATCAACGTAGTCTTGCATTTTTAGACCACATTCATTATCTCCACACCATGGCACTTCGACGATTCCTCTTTTCTTTTCAAGGATTTTCTTAGCTTCATCTAGATTTTCGGTAAAGGATATTCTGTTATTAAACCATTCCCAAGCTCTTTTTCTTAGATAATCCTCAATATCCTTAAATACACTAAATACTTTTTCTAGAAATTCGTTAAGCGGCATTGTGGTCTTCTTTAGTGTATCTCTTCTTGCAATCGTTACAGAATTATTTGCTAATTCTCTTGGGCCTATTTCAAGCCTTACTGGTACTCCCTTATATTCCCATTCGTAATACTTATATCCAGGAGTTAGTTCCTCTCTATCATCAACCTTGACCCTAACACCCTTGTCCTTTAACTTGGTTTCAACGTCTCTAGCATAATTTACTATCTTTTGCGTTTCTTCAGCGGTTTTTCCGGGAATTGGAATTATTACTATTTGTATTGGAGCAACTATTGGTGGTAGTACTAGCCCTCTATCATCACCATGAATTGCGATAACTGTTGCAACAGCTCTATCAGAAATACCATAACTTGTTTGCCAAGCATAATCTATACTTTCATCCCTTTTTTGAACTTTAACTTCGAATACTTTCGTAAAGTTCTGTCCTAGATGATGTACTGTTCCTATTTGTAATATCTTACCATCTGGAAGTATAGTGTCAAATGCTATAGTATAGAGAGCTCCAGCAAACTTATCCCAAATAGGTCTCTGTGAAACTACATAAGGTATACCTAGGTCATCAAATATTCTCTTGTAAACTTCTATGGCTTCTCTAACCTGTCTTTCAGCATCTTCGAAGCTTTCATGAACTGTATGAGCTTCTTTAAATGTGGTCACTTCTCTCAGTCTTATCATTGGTCTTGTAGCCTTGGTCTCATATCTAAAGATACTAGCTATTTGATAGTATTTCTTTGGTAATTGTTTATAGCTTTGAATCCAAAGAGCCTCCATGAAACTAATTATCGTCTCGCTAGTTGGCCTTAACGCAAGTTTTATGTCAAGGGGTTCTAAACCACCATGAGTAACCCAGTACACTTGATCTTCAAATCCTCTAATATGTTCAGACTCTCTTCTAAGTAAGTGCTCTGGTATAACTAATGGTAATAGTATTTCTTCATGACCTGTCTCATTAAGCCTCTTTCTAATGACATTAATTACTAGTTCTCTTAACTTAAATCCATAAGGCATCCATACTCCCATACCCTTAACGGGGTATCTTCCATAATCATAGATTTCAGCTCTTTCTATAACTTCATCGAACCATTCACTAAACTTCCGTTCCCATCTAACCCTTTGGCTCATAATATCTAACCCTACCTCTACGTTAACTGTAGGATTAATCTAACATATAAGTAGCTTTATGTTCATATTCCTCTATTTTAAACATGTCCTAGCGTATACTATATATCCTGTATGAGCTATCATGGTAGTTCTAGGTCTGGTAGCTCCCTCCTTAACTATGTAGTCTCTAATCATTATTTCTATAGCGTTAATGTCGATGAAGCCTTCATGCCTTTTCATAGCATTTACTAGTTTCTCCACCTGATTAATTGTCGGTAAAAACGCGATTACAGGGGATGAAGGTTTTAGAGCACTATAAATATTGTCTAATGCATTCCATGGATCAGGTATATCTAAAAATGCAGCATCCAAATTTTTTTCATTAACTTTTAATCTTACATCGCCATGCTTTAGTTCTACGTATTTTAATAGACCTGAGAGTTTCAGGTTCCTTTTAGCGACTTCTAATATATCCTCTCTAACATCATATGCGTATACTTTACCATTAGGTTTAACTATATGTGCTAAAGTTGTTGTCAAAAATCCTGTTCCTATACCAGCTTCTAAAACTCTTGAACCGCTTGATACACCAGAGATGAATATTATGAATCCTAAATCCTTAGGATAAATGACTTGTGTTACTCTCTTGTACCTCAGGAAATAGTCATAAAATAGTGGTCTTAGAATATATGCATCATAGCCTGTAGACAGCTTAACTTTAGATCCATAAGGTAATCCTATTACTTCATCTAGTTTTAGAATGCCTTTATCTGATCCAAATACTTCTCCTTTTTTAACTGATACAAGGAATTTTCTTTTTTCATCTAAATATACTAGTATCCAATCACCTTCATTAATTATGGAGGCTCGGTCCTGGTGTCCTTCTTCACACATCCGTAATACCAGCCCTCATCATAGCCCTATAGATACATTATCATCAACATTTATAGTTTTTCTTAAACACCGTAACATTTAAGGAGGATGCTACATGAAACAAGAAACCATGACTAAGCCAATGTTTTTAATGTCCATAAGACCTAAGTTTGCTTACCAGATATTCACAGGCAGGAAGAAATTTGAATTGAGAAGGTGGATCGGGATAGAAATACCATCAAACTCTATCATTATAGTCTATGTTTCAGGTAATGTAAGAGCTATCATGGGGGAATTTACCGTAGGCAAAGTAATTATGGGTCCTCCCATGTTCATATGGAATGAAGTTCGAAGATACCCTGATTCAGGTATTGATGAAGACGACAAGCCGTATATAATTGGAGCTAAAAAGGCTATGGCATTAGAGGTCCTCAATCCTAAGCTTTATGTTAGATCAATAACATTAGATGAACTTAGAACTATAATACCAGGCTTTAATCCCCCATTAAGCTATAGAAGACTATATGAGAATGAACCATTATTTAAATTAGTATTGAAGTATATCAGGAAAGCATCAAAGCTTAATTGAAATTTAGCTAAGGCCTTTTGCTTTACCCCATAAATAATCAAAGTATACTCTTGCAATTTCATTGAAATATTTATGACTAGACCACATGGCATTAAGTATACCGGACGGCGTTCTTACTACGAGGATAACGGCATCACCTATTATACCACTTCCGAACATATCATTAAGAACTTTAACATATATGAACTCATTTTTTATCTTATCTACTAAGCTAGCCATAGAACTCGTAATTAGTATCCTCACTCTCTTAGTCTTAGATGCCTCAATTAGCGCATTAATAATGTCGTCTACAATAAGTTCAGGAAAGCTTAGAGCTGCATCAACATTACTTTTAGATTTAAGTATGAGTAATTTAATTTCTCTAACGATGTTTTCTTGAGGAATGATAGTTATTTGATATGGTTGTGAAGCTCCGTGAGCTATGACCTCCAGTTGAGGTATTATGTACTTTTCTATAGAATCCATTAGCTCGATTATTTTATGCTTGATTTCATCCCATACCTCCCTTGGAGGTCTAGCTGAATATATGGCTGGCCTGTCATGAGATTTGTCTATGAATTTCTTTTCTAATAGTCTATTGAGAGGTTCGTAAACTTTTGTTGAAGGTATTGATAAAAGCTCAGCAAGTCTTCTAGCAGTCAAGGGTCCATTAATTAATAGCGTCATGTATACCTTTATATCCAAATTACTTAAACCCAAAATCTTAACTAAAGGTAATAGTTCATTAACTATCTTGCTATTGGATATATTCATAGTATCCGGTTAAATGATTATGAGCGATCAAACTTATACGTTCCTCTCAAAACATCCTAAATCGGGGTCACTTATGGGAGGCCGTACAGGTAAACCCATTACATTAATAGAAAAAAGACAGAGAAGATTAATGGAAGAGGAAATGAGACGTAGAGTGAGAGAACAATCAAGAACAGATGTAGAAGCATCTAAACAGGTATTCTTTGATGAGGAGTTAATAAAAAGGGCAATTAGGGAAATACGTGGTCAAAGCTATGTAACGCCATATATGCTAATGAATAAACTTAATGTAGTTTATGGGGTAGCTAAAGATATTCTTGAGGTACTAGAGAAGAGAAGTGTAGTTAAATTATATAGTAAGAACAGAAGAGTTGCTATATATGTACCTGTGCACGCAGCCTAGCTATTATCTAGATGATAATGAAAAGAGAAACTATAGTAGCGTTAAAAAAGTTAAGCTCCTCTACGTTACTTACCAAGGTCTTCAGGTATAAATGTTGGCTTAGATTTTAAATTAATTATTGGGATCGTTGCCCAACCACTCTTACTCCCTTTAGATATTTCAATTCTTTCTCCACCCTCATCACTCCTTACCACTATATAATTTCCCTGTCTATCCTTTAGCTTACCTTCCTTATCGACGTAATAGTAGAACATAGGTATTCCATAATAATTATAATAATCTCTGAATACAGCGAGCATACCATAAATATCTACACCATGGTTATTGAATTTGATAACATATGTAGGTTGTCCGAGCATCATAACTGTAGCAGCCATGCGTGCTAGGTCCTCAAATGACGTAAGTTCGATACAGACAACTTTCCTTAACTCTTCAATCTTCATTTTACTGAAACCCCTATCAAAACTTTAGCCTGATTCTTCATAAGATTTTTCTACCACAAGCTATATATTTTCACGTAAATAAAGGAGATCTAGGTGTTCTTCATGCCTAGAATTGAAATAAGGTGGCATGGCAGAGGCGGTCAAGGAGCAGTTACTGCCTCTCAAATAATTGCTGAAGCAGCTATACGAGAAGGAAAATGGGCTCAAGCTTTTCCCGAATTTGGTGCTGAAAGACGTGGTGCACCTGTAAGAGCATATACTAGGATTAATGATAAACCGATATATACTAGAGCTCCAATAACGAGTCCGGACATAATAGTCATTCTTGACTCTTCGCTTTTAACGCTTAAAGGTATCACTGATGGATTGAAGAAAGGAGGCTTGATAGTTATAAATACTGTTAAGGATCCTAATGAGATAAAGAAGGCCATCAGCAGAGAAGATGTAAAAGTTGCTGTAGTTAATGCTACTAAAATAGCATTAGAAACTTTAAAGAGACCTATAGTTAATACAGCAATTCTAGGGGCATTAATTAAAGTAACAAATCTCGTCAAGCTTGATAGTATATTTGAAGTAATAAAAGAACACTTTCCTAAGAGAATAGCTTTACCCAATATTGAATGCGTTAAGAAAGCTTATGAAGAGGTGAAAATAGGTTGAGCAGTCTTCCAGGCTGGAAAAGGATACCCATAGGAGCCGTTATCACTGAGCCTGGTAGCAGCTTAAAATACAAAACAGGCGATTGGAGGGTAATGAGACCTATAATAGACCAAGAAAAATGTGTAAGATGCAGGACCTGCTGGGTTTTTTGTCCCGATGGAGCCATTATGGAAGTAAAGAAACCATACCGTACAAAGGCTGGTAGAGAATATGACGTATCGTACGAAATAAATTATGATTATTGTAAGGGCTGTGGTATATGTGCACATGAGTGCCCTGTTAAGGCTATAACAATGGTTGAAGAGGTGAAGTAGATCATGGCTAAGTTATTAAAAGCTCAAAGAATGGCTCTTTCAACAAATTATGCTGTAGCGTATGCTGTTAAAATGGTTGATGTAGACGTTATAGCAGCGTATCCTATAACTCCTCAGACACACGTCGTCGAAAAATTAGCCGAGTTCATAGCTAATGGTGAACTAAATGCAGAGATGATACATGTAGAATCAGAACATTCGGCTTTAAGTGCCGTTATCGGCGCTGCAGCTATAGGTGCAAGGACATTTACAGCAACATCAGCACAAGGTCTAGAATTTATGCATGAAATAACTCATATAGCATCAGGCATGAGATTACCTATAGTAATGTCAGTAGCGACGAGAGCCTTATCAGCACCGATAAGTATCTGGTGTGACTATTCTGACGTCATGAACGTAAGAGATGCTAGCTGGATCATATACTTCACATCAAGAGCCCAAGAAACATTTGATACTATAATACAGGCATATAAAGTAGCAGAAAATGAAAAAGTATTGCTGCCGGTAATGGTCGCCTACGATGGTTTTATAACAAGCCATACATATGAGCCTGTAGATTTACCAGATGAAGAAGAAGTTAGAAAATTTGTTCCAAAGAAAGTTACATGGTATACACTTAATCCAAAGAAGCCAGTAACTATGGGACCTGTAGGTCCTCCAGACTGGTATTATGAATTTAAATATCAACAAGTAGTAGCATTTGAGAACTCGTTACCCGTAATAAAACAAGTTAATGATGAATTTGCTAAATGGTTTGGACGCAAATATGATGTTATTGAACTATATATGATGGATGATGCAGAAATAGCATTAGTATCATATGGATCTGTTGTAGGTACAATTAGAGAAACAATTGATGAATTACGGAAAGAGGGTATTAAAGTTGGATTATTAAACCTAAGATTATTCAGACCATTCCCTGTAGAGGATATTAAGAAATACTTATCAAAGGTTCCAATAGTTGGCATACTTGATAGAGCAATATCATATGGAGCACCTTATGGGGGGCCTGCATACACTGATATAGCGTCGGTGTTTTATCATGAACGTGAAAGACCTATGCTAGTTAACTTCATTATAGGTATAGGGCAAAGAACTATTCTACCTGATGATATTAAATTCATTGCTAAGAAATTAAAAGAATATTTAGAAAGAAAACACGTTCCACATAAACCCATATTTGTTGGAGTGAGGGAGTAATCATGAAATCATACTTTAAGTCACTCAAAGATTTACCTATAGAGGAGTACTTTGTCAGCGGTCACAGGTTATGTGCTGGCTGTCTAGCTGGAATGATTATGAGACATTTAACCAAAGTTGCTGGACCTAATACAATTATAGTAAACGCTACTGGTTGTCTTGAAGTAGCTACAACCATATATCCTTATACAGCATGGAGAATTCCATGGATTCATGTCGCATTTGAAAACGCGGCGTCAGTAGCTTCGGGTATAGAAGCAGCAATTAAAATTCTAAAGAAGAAGGGCGTTATAAGAGAAGAGGAAAGGATAAATGTAATTGCAGTCGCAGGTGATGGTGGAACATACGATATTGGATTTCAGGCATTAAGCGGTATGCTGGAACGCGGTCATAAGGTCATGTATGTACTCTATGATAACGAAGCATACATGAACACTGGTATTCAAAGAAGTGGAGGAACACCATTATATGCTTGGACAACTACTACACCTGTAGGTAAAGTTTGGAAGGGAGAAATGAGACCTAAAAAACCTATTGCAGAAATAGTGGCAGCACACAAAATCCCTTATGTTGCAACAGCAAACCCTGCATACGTAATAGATATGGTTAACAAGTTTAAGCGAGGACTTGAGGTTGAGGGACCTGCATTTATACATGTTATTCAACCATGTGTAGCTGGTTGGAGAATAGATTCAGCAAGGTCTGTAGAAATAGCAAGATTAGCTGTACTCACAGGTATGTGGATTAACTATGAAATAGATCATGGAGAATTTAAAGTAACTACTAGAGTACCAAAGAGGAAACCAGTAAAGGAGTACCTCAGACTACAAGGTAGATTTAGGCACTTAACAGATAAGGACATCGAGGAAATACAGGAATTCGTTAATAAAGAAGTAGAGAGAATTAACAAACTAGTAGGAGAGGAAGTCATAGGACCTGTTGTAGAGTGAAACATACATTAAAACAAATAGGGCTCATTTAACAAATAATTAGAATTCATTTAGCTTTTTCTCGATGAGAAAGTCACTCTATTCTCTTAGCTAACTTACATAAGCTCTCGATTCCTACTTTCCACCTATTTATCATTGTCCTTGAATTCCTAAGGGGTATTTCGGTTATTAATAGTTGCTCCTCTCCATGATCAGATACAGTTAATACACCTTCATGAGGATCTATGACCATACTTGGTACTTCAATTAAATTACCTTCAATATCTTCAACTATACCTCCAATAGCTATGACTGGCAGTTCATTTTCAATACTTCTAGCTACAGCAATATGTTTATATACACCATTCTCTCTAGTAATTCTAATCGATGCCAATATTGCATTAGCCCCGGTTAAACTTAAACACCTAACAATTTCAGGGAATAATAAATCATCCTCTGAAGCAATTCCATACTTTCTATCTAAGGTGAAGTGCACTATCTCTCTTCCAGGCGAAATTCCTACCTCTTCATCTTCTCTCGCAAGTGCTATCTTTCTATACTTTCCTATAATTGTCCCATCAGGAGCTATAATTACGGTTGAAAGAAATAATCTAGGCCCTGCTCTTTCAACCATAGGTCCTGCAACAACATATAAACCTCCTTCTAGCGCTATTATGGCTAATTGTTCAGTTGTTGGACCTGGAACCCTTTCCGCATAGTTTCGTATAACACTTCTAGCCTTTTCTCGAGGATAATAATTCATAACAGGACCTATGTTGAAGAGGGATGGGATTATGGCTATCTTGGCATTTCTTCTTTTTGCTTCTTTAATGAACTTCTTTATACGTTCGATGTTTAACTTCCGAGCTCCGAGTCTTAATTTCATATGTATGAGAGCTATTGAGGGCGTGTAAGGTCACCTCACATGGTTATAATTGGTGTACTAACCATATATGTCTTTATACCTTCTAACCTCCTTATCAATCGGTTCTACTTCCATATACAGTTCATGTAACACCTTCTGATAATCGAGTTCACCACGCTCTATTCTATCCATTAACTCTTCAAGTAATCTTGTCCTCTCTTCTGATACTAATGCACCATAATTCTTAGTAAGGAACTTGTAAACTTCAATTCCAAGGGTTGTTGGTACAAGCTTTTTGAATTTAGACGATTCTACTACATAGCCTCTTTGTAGGATTGTCTGAACTATTTTCGCGTATGTGCTTGGCCTACCAATACCCTTTTCCTTCATAACTTTAATTACATCACCTTGCGAATATAATGGCACGAGGTGTTTTTCTCTAACAGTAACCTCCTTTATTTCATATTCTCCAGACTTAATGGGATTGAGTATTTCTATGGGCTTGTAGATAGCTAAAAATCCTTCCTCAATTACCTTATATGGTATCTCAAGAACCTTTTTTGATCCTGCAATCTCTACTTCAACTATTTGCTTTACTATTCTTGCTGGTTTCATCTGACTTGCAATGAATCTCCTAAAAATCAGGTCATAAAGGGCATAGTGTATCTTAGTTAATCTTCTTACAGGCTGAATAACTCCTTCAATAACTAGCTCTCTTAGCCTTTCAGCATCGATAGGCTTAGTTGGCCTAATTCCTTCATGTGCCCCTCCTGTACCCCATGTTCTTGGTGTGAAGTACTTTTTATATTCATCACCATATATTTCTCTAAGATATTCTCTTGCTATTGATATGCCTGTATCTGATATTCTAGTACTATCAGTTCTATGGTAAGTTATGAAACCCATTTCGAATAGTTCTTGTGCTATCTTCATAGTTTCTTGAGCTCCTAATCTTAATTTTGCTGAGGCCTCTGTAAGCATCATATCGGTGGTAAATGGAGGTAGAGGTTTGATTTCCTCCTCTTTCTCTTCAAGAACTCTAACCTTTAATTTTGCAGACTTTAGCTTCTCTGGATTTTTCTCTAGAAGTTCATCTTCCACAAAGGTTACTTCAAGTATATCGGTCCTAATTCTATAAACTTTCTTCTTATTCTTTTTCCATTCCTTATACCTATCAACAATAAAGCCTAGGACAGGAGTTTGAACTCTTCCAGCACTTAGATTCCTATTAGCTCCTGGCTTACATCTTTCTTTTCCATACTTATCCCTAAGATAGGTATTACAGTATTCTGGCCAGAACCTATACCATAGTATTGGAGAAAGCGTAAACCCTATCCACCTATCTTCAATTCTACGAACTATTTGTGCTTCTATTAACTTAAAGTCGAAATCTCTTGGATTGTTAAGTGCATTTAATATCGCTCTTCGAGTGACTTCGTGAAATTCTATTCTTCTAATGTTTCTTGTATATGGTGCTAATAGTACTGCTACGTCCCAACCTATTTTCTCTCCTTCAGTATCTGGATCTGTCCCTATGAGTACCTCATCTACCTCAAGAGATACTTCCCTGAGAGCCTCAATGATGTTTCTTGAATCTCTAATTAATTTACTATTACAATGTGGACATTTATCAACATCATCTGTAAACTGATGGCCGCATACAAGGCATCTCTTTAATGAAGTATATACAGGTAGGAATTTACTCATCATGGGACCAGGCTTTAGAACTCCATAAAATCCCTCATCTGTTACTAGATCATAAACGTGACCGCCACTAGCCGTAATCAATAAAATAAGGTTGCCCGTAGTGACTTCGTATACCTTAAGAAACTCATTTATAGTCTTAATATTTGGTTTTCCAAAGAAGTTAGCTATGGTTCTTGCCTTATTTGGCGATTCAACTACCATAAGAACAGTTTTGACTAAGTCTTTTACTTCAGCCGTAATCTTACCACTAAGAACAAGTCTTACATTCTCTCTATCCCTGTCTATTTCCTTAAGTACTTTATCTAATTCTACTTCTTCAAATGGCTTCCATGCGGTTTCCTCTATTATCCACTTCATACGTTTGACAAGCCCATTGAATAATTTCATGTCATCAACTATTACAACCGATAATCCCTTGGTTATACCACCTGCATAGAGCCTGGAAGTCCTACCGCTAGCTTGAATATATGTCATTACATCGGGTATGAGCAAGTAAGTTTTACCGTTTTCTTCAACTATATTTATCTCTTCAAGCTCCTTGAGTTTAGCCTTGATATCAGGTCTTGATAGTAATTGTCGGACCAGTTTAAGAGCTTCGGTAAAGTCCTTTTCTATTCTTGTAGTAGGTTTAGCTTCTTGCATTAACATTTCAGTTAACTTCTGCAGAGCAAGCATTGTTAATTTTTGAAGATGTCTTCTGAGCCTACCTATTAATATATCGATTTGCTTTCTCTCCTCAGCTGAGGTAACCTCTCTAAGTATTGTAAGTGTCCTAAATATCCTAATGGGATGAGGTTCTTCAAATTGAGTTGTAAATTTATGCCTTGGGATTCCAACAAATATTGCATATCTAACTCTTTCAGGTAAATCTAGTCCTCTAACGAGTATTCCATAATAGGTTGCAACTCCTACGAGAATGTTTACTTTGCCCTCTATGAATTCTTCTAACGATTTAACTTCTTTTGAATAGAAAGGCCTTGCTATAAGGTTTGTTTCCCTAGTTATTATATCTGCTATCTTTATAGCATATTCAACACCTTTATCTACGGGTATGAAGATTAATCCACCATCACCAAGTTTTTTAATAATATTACAAACAGCTTCCTCTAAGGTTTCTCCTTCTTTAGGTACATAATATGAATCAATAACATTCCTTAGAAATTCAGGTCTTGCCCCTACATCAAAGCCTAGAAGCTCTCTAAACAATTTCACACGTAGACCTTTAGGTCTACCTGTTGCTGTTGAAACTATTAATACGGAGTTTATCTTTTCTTTTCGTTCTGAAATGTATTTCTCGATCTCCTCTATTTGTTTTGTTAATTTATTAACCACTTCTTTAGCTCCACGAGTTATATACGTCATTAAGTCTCTCTTCATCTTTATTACTTCAAGAGCTTTATCTATTACATCTTGGGTAAAACCCATAAGTTGTAGAACCAGGTCTATACTCTTGCTACTCTTTAGTATGGCGTCTACATCATCTACAAAAATGAACTTAAATCTATTATTCTTTATGTAGGTGAAGTTCTTTTGGAGAAATCTAGATGTCGTTACAAGTATATCGAAATCTCCTGCTTGTAATTTGGCTAATCTTTCTCCCCGCTCCTTTCTTGAAATTCTTGAATGAATTGTAAGGATTCTTACATTTATTCCGAGCTTTTCCTTCAATTCATTAAGTCTCTTCTCAGCTTGTAAGACAAGTGGTGTTGTTGGTACTATTATGTATGACTTATTTCCTTCTCTCAGCGCAATATATATTGCCATAAAAAGTCCAAAAAGTGTTTTGCCTACACCAGTAGGGGCAACGATAGCAAAGCTCTTGTTCCTTAGGACTCTCTTAGCCCATGTTCTCTGCGCACCCCACATTCTACTGCCAACAGCTTTTCTAAATAACTCCTCTAAGTCCTTGAGTTTCTCATATAATTCATATAATTCCTTGTAATATCTTAACCTACCTTGTTCTTTGAGCTTTCTAGCTATTTCTTCAACATCATACTTCTTGAGCTCCGCTTCAGGTAAACATTTAATACATGGCAGTCCAAGGAATAATCTGTAATCGTCTTCAGGTCCTTTACAATTCGGACATGCATGTCTATAGAGACCTCTATACTCACCCTCTTCCGATATAGGTACATCATTCATGAATCTCAAATCCATTCCTCTACTCTCTATTGTTACTTCTGTTTAACTTGGGATTTTTAAAGGTGGCGTTAGGTTTAAGAACAATATTAAAAACTTTAATGAATTTAATGATAATTAGCGTGATTATGGGACCTTGAAATTTTAACCTGTAGTTTCTTCATGCCATCCAGACTTAGTTATTTTCAACACTTTATCATGATAAACTATTATACCCTTATCAGTAATATCAAAGGGATGCCTTCTCATTGAATGCTTTGTCCCCCTCATCTTCCAAACTATTAAGCTCCTTTTAAGCTCGCCTCCTACTTCGTCTAAGTCTAGCCTTATTATTCCATCAGCTGCATGCTCTACTCCAGGTCCACCAAAACCTCTTTCAGTTACCGATACCTGGCTGACTAGAATGCTTGTTGTACCCATACCACTGAGTACTCTCTTTAACTGCATTACAATGTTCCTAGCTACTGATGGTTTAGTCAGATATAGTGTTGATACTGAATCTATAACTACTCTAATGTTTCTTGCTCTTCTTTGAGAAGCTACATCTCTGATAGCTTCCTTTAATACGTCTATAAGTAATCCTATGTCTGTAGGATCTCTAACAACATATCTTTCGCGTTTAGCTGCCTCACCTATACCTCCAGTGAATGCATCAACCATGGCAAATAGGCCCTCTTCTTCATATTTTCTCACATCCCATCCAAATTGAGACATATTAATTCTAACTTGAACAGGATGTTCTTCTAATGCAACAAATACTGCGGGTTCACCTATTTGTAATCCGTTCCAAAGATACTGTTGTCCAAATATACTCTTTCCTGTTCCTGGACCTCCAGATAATAATACTACGTTTCTCTTCGGTATACCCCCATTTAATATTTCATCCATTCCGGGAATGCCGGTCTTTACTCTTTCAACCATATATTTCACCCATAGTCACTACCCTATCTCTGCTGACCTTTTAAGAATTTTAAGAAATCTCTAGATTTAAGAATTATCCCTATTTGATGATTGTTAAGGTTATTTATTAGGGTTCTGTATAATTAACTCTCAGGGTATTGTATATGGGAAGTAAGGAAGTTAGACTTAGAGTTGCTGAAGCCAAGCATCGTGATATTGGTAGGAAGATTGCTAGGATAGATAGAGAGACAATGACCGAATTAGGTGTTTCAGTAGGAGATTTCATCGAAATTGAAGGACCTAAGGGTATAACGATAGCACAAGTATGGCGGGCCTATCCGGGTGATGAAGGCAAAGGAATCATAAGAATTGATGGATATATGCGTGAAAGCCTTGGAGTTGGAGTCGGGGATATGGTTAGTGTGAGGAAGGCACATGTGGAGCCTGCTAGTAGAGTCGTTCTTGCACCAACAGAGGAGATGGGCTATTTAAGATTTGGACCTGATTTTGTAGAGTACGTAAGAGAATACTTAACAGGAAAACCCGTTACACGCGGTGAGGTAATACTAATACCTTTCTTTGGAACAGCTCTTCGAATGGTTATAACTTCTACTCAACCATCACAACATGTATATGTGACAACGGAGACCGAAGTAGTTGTTAAGCCTGAGCCTGCAAAAGTACCCAAGCTTGTAGCAGTACCTAGAATTACATGGGAGGATATAGGTGATTTAGAGGAAGCTAAAGAGAAGATAAGAGAAATAGTGGAACTTCCAATGAAGCACCCCGAATTATTTAAACACCTAGGTATTGAACCTCCTAAGGGAGTACTACTATATGGTCCACCTGGTTGCGGTAAGACATTATTGGCTAAAGCTTTAGCCAATGAAGTTGGAGCTTACTTTATTGCCGTTAATGGACCTGAAATTATGAGTAAGTTTTAT
>CAYXRT010000015.1:0-65 GCA_964467535.1 uncultured Desulfurococcales archaeon | reverse complement strand
GCTAAAAAGAATGCTCCAGCAATAATATTCATAGACGAAATAGATGCAATAGCACCAAAAAGAGA
>CAYXRT010000014.1:1982-46340 GCA_964467535.1 uncultured Desulfurococcales archaeon | reverse complement strand
CTGGATAACAATAGATGGAAATACAGGTAATGTATACGTAGGTCAAATACCAACAATACAGCCAGAAATAATACCAGAATTAGATGAACTAATGAAGTGGGCAGACGAAATACGTAGACTAGGTGTTAGAACGAATGCAGATGTACCAGAAGATGCCACAATAGCTAGGAAGTTTGGAGCTGAAGGTATAGGACTACTAAGAATTGAGAGAATGTTTAGAAAACCAGAAAGACTAGAACTTCTAAGAAGAGTAATTCTCGCTGAAACGAGAGAAGAAAGAGTAAAGTCTCTAGAAAAACTTGTAGAGCTAATTAAACCGGACTTTAAAGAAATGCTAGCAATAATGGATGGATTACCAGTAGTAATAAGATTAATTGATCCACCACTACACGAATTCCTACCAGATCCAGAAGAAATACTTAAAGAAATCTATGAGCTAAGAATGAAAAGTGCACCTAAAGAAGAAATAGAGAAATTAGAAAAACTATACAAGAGAGTTAAGGTACTTAAGGAAGCAAATCCAATGATGGGTCATCGTGGAGTTAGAGTTGGAGTAACATATCCAGAAATATACCAGTACCTTGCAAAGGCTATGACTGAAGCAGCAGTTGAGTTAATTAAGGAAGGTAAACATCCACACCTAGAAATAATGATACCACAAGTAGCTGAAGCAAATGAGATAAAGTACGTTAAGAAACACGCAATAATACCAGCATTACAAGAGGTAGCTAAAGCTCATGGATTTGAACTAGTAGAAAAGGATGCACCAGGTGTTTATGCGTTTAGGACAAAAGATGGCAAGGAATACGAGATAAAGATTGGAACAATGATAGAAACTGTAAGAGCATGCCTAGTAGCAGATGAAATAGCTAAAGAAGTAGCATTCTTCAGCTTTGGTACAAACGACCTAACGCAAGGAACATTCAGCTTTAGCAGAGATGACGTAGAAAATAAGTTCATGCCACAATACCTAGAACTAGAAATACTACCATATAACCCATTCCAAATACTAGACTTTAAAGGAGTAGGAAAACTAATAGAAATAGGAGTAAAGCTAGGAAGACAAGCAAATCCGAAACTAGAAATAGGAATTTGTGGAGAACACGGTGGAGAGCCTAAGAGCATAGAGTTCCTACATAAAGCAGGTCTAGACTATGTAAGTGCATCACCATTTAGAGTACTAATAGCTAGACTTGCAGCTGCTCAAGCAGCAATAAAGGAGAAAATGGGTAAATTATAGCTTATAACAAGTCTGCAAATATTTTTTCATATTAATCCTCTACCATAATTTAAGCTATTTATAAGAAGTATCGAGATTAAATAATCGGTGCTAGTGTATTGAGCCTTAAATTTAACTGGATTACACCAACGAAGATTTACTTTGGGCAAGGCTCAATAAATAAATTAGGAGACGAAGCTTCTAAACTAGGCTCAAAAGCATTAATAATAACAAGTAAAGGATGGACTACAAAAAGAAGAATATTCTTTGATGAATTAGCTAAGAACTTAACTATAAAGTATGAAATATACGACGAGGTAAAAACAAACCCTACAACTAATGTCGTTGATAAAATAGTATCACATTTTGAAGGTAAAGGAGTAGACCTCGTGATAGGATTTGGTGGTGGAAGTTCAATCGATGTAGCTAAGGCGGTAGCCTTAATCATTGCAAGCGGAGGTTCATCTAAAGAATACTTATTTAAAATTAAAGAACCTAAAGATTCATTACCAATAATAGCCATCCCCACAACGCATGGAACAGGTAGTGAAGTTGATAAATACGCCGTACTAACAGATCCTGAAACACATGCAAAAGCGCCGATAATATCAACATTAATATATCCTAAAGTTACAATAGTAGAACCAAAATTTGCTACTACAATACCTCAACTATTAACGATATCTACAACAATTGATGCCCTATCCCATGCATTAGAATCATACATAAGTAGGCATGCAAATATCTTCTCAAGAATGTATGCACGTGAAGCAATACACATTATATATAATTACCTACCTAAAGTAATTAAAGATCCAAGTAACATTGAGATTAGAGGTAAACTTCTTTGGTCTAGCCTCTGCGCAGGCATAGCAATAGACCAATCAAGAGCAGGACTATTACATGCTCTTGAACATCCTCTTAGTTCATATTACAATATACATCATGGATTAGGATTGTACATACTATTTATACCGTGGTTAGAATATACGTTAGATTATGGGGTTAGGGAATTCGCAGAAATAGCTAGATTAATAAATCCGAAGTTGTATGAGGTAGAGGATTACAGAGCAGCAAAAGAATTCCTAAACATAACTAAGAAATTCTTTCAGCAATTGGAAATAAAGGTAAAGTTAAGCGATTATGGAGTAAGGGAGGAAGATCTGCCAACATTAGCTAACAATGCAGTAAAATACCTAAAGCCTCTAGTTGAAAATAATCCTAGAAAACCTTCGAGTATAGATGAATTAATAAATATCTATAGGAAAGCTCTCTAAACTAGTAAACTAAGTATAGAGATCGAATGTGATAATGATGAGAATGCTCTTAATACATGCAGAAGAATTTTCATTTAATGTAAAGGAAAAAGCCATCAAGGATGCGGAACCCTTAGATGCAGAACTTGTTTCAAATAAAGCTAGCTTAAACAACGTGCTCGTAGCATTTATTACAGTAGAGAGAGCTGATGAAAACAATCCCATCGAGATAGCTAAGTTAGCAGTAGATAACATTGAGGAAGTCTATAAGAAGGTTAATGCTAAAAGCATAGTGGTGTATCCTTATGCTCATCTTTCATCAGATTTAGCGCTTCCAGATAAAGCTATAGAAATATTAAGAAATATTGCTAAGGAAATTAAGAATCGAGGCTATAAGGTTGTTAAAGCACCTTTTGGCTGGTATAAAGAATTTAAGCTAAAATGCTATGGGCATCCCCTATCAGAGCTCTCGAGAGAAATAAAGCCTACAGAGGCCATTCGTAAGGCAAAGGTCCAGGTAAAGTATTATATATTAACGCCTGATGGAAGACTCTACAAACCAGAAGAATATGAATTTAAGTCAGATGAAGAGGAATTTAAGGCTGTTGTAGAGAAGGAGGCATTAAAGAAGGAGCTTCCAGGAGGAGAAAAGCCAAGAGTAGTAGATTATTGTAGAAAATTTGGATTTGAATGGGAGCCTTTCTCCGATGTTGGACATATGAGGTACGGTCCGCATGCTACGATTATCACTGAGCTAGTAGCAGAATATGCATGGATTGTTGCTAAAAGTCTAGGAATACCAATACTTAAAGTTAAAGGAACAAATATGTTTGATCTATCAATAAAAGCCGTAAGAGAGCATGCCGATCTATTTGGAGATAGACTCTATGAATTAAGAGTTGAAAAGAATAGATATGTTCTAAGATACGCTGCTTGTCATCAACAATTTGCCATGATTAAGGACTGGAGCTTAAGCTATAAACACTTACCATTTGGTATTCTTGAAGTAGCTGACAGCTATAGACTTGAGCAAAGAGGAGAACTACTACTATGTTTCAGGCTAAGAAAATTCCATATGCCAGATCTACATATTTTAACAAAAGACCTAGAAGAAGCTATGAAGATGTGTATAAAGGTCCAGGAAAAAATACATGAAGAAGCACATAAAGCTGGATTCGAATATTACGCAATATATAATGTAACGGAAGACTTCTTTAATCAACGTAGAGACTACATAGTTGAACTAGTTAGGAGGGAAGGAAGACCAGTACTAGTAACAGTATATCCTGCAGGCATATACTATTGGGTACTAAATGTAGAGTACGTCATAGTAGATGAACTTATGAGACCTAGAGAAATAGCTACATTTCAAATAGACATAGGTAATGCAAGAAGATTCAATATAACATATGTTGATGAAAGGGGTGAAAAGAAGCATCCAGTAATAATACATACGGCATTAATAGGGTCCATAGAGAGGTACGTTTATGCTATCTTAACTGTAGCTGCAAAGATGGAGAAAGCAAAGAAAACACCATACATACCAACATGGCTATCGCCAATACAAGTAAGGGTAATACCAGTAACAAAAGAATGCTTAAACTATGCAATTAAAATTGCAGAAAAAATAAGTGAACATGGTATAAGAGTAGACGTTGATGATAGAACTGAAAGCCTAGGTAAGAAGATTAGAGATGCAGGAAAAGAATGGATTCCATACATCATAGTAATAGGTAAAAGGGAAGTCGAAACAAATACCATAAATGTAAGGATACGTAGAACAAATGATCAAAAAGCCATGAGCATAGATGAGTTCATAAAACTAATTATGAAGGAGATTAATGGCTATCCTAGAAAAGATTCAACATTACCATTCTTTGTAAGCCAAAGACCACTATTTTCATATCTAGTGTAAGTTACTAACATAACTAAGAGCATATTTCCGAAGACCATTCATTCATGTGCTAAAATTTTTCCTGTAATTTCTTCCGCAAAATTCATGCGACATATTTAATAGTCATATGAATAACCCTATTTTACACAAAGGTGATATGCGATATGTACAGGATAAATAAGTTAGTAGGAACCCTCCTAGCTCTAATAGTCTTTGCAACAATGTTTGGAGTAGCTTATGCTATGTGGAGTGAGACATTAAGGGTCAACGTCATCGTAAATACTGGTGAAGTAGATATAGAATGGTCATCTGTTGAATGTGATGATACAGGCATTGATCCAGGCTATGATAAGGATGTTGCTAGTTGTAGCGTAGAGATAATTGATTTAGAGGAACCAGCAGCTAAAATACATATCGAAATAGACAATGCATATCCATGCTATACGGTAGTAATAACAGGTGTAGTAGATAACGTAGGAACTATACCAGTAAAGCTACTAGGAATAACATTAGATGAAATGGACATTGAGCCTTGTACAGTATATGAGTTAGATCTCGATGGAGATGGTTTACCGGACTTAAACGTTCACGTAGAATTTGTTGACCTAGAAGGTGACGGCACTCAAATAGACCCCGGAGAAGCAGACGCATTCAGAATAACGATACACGTTAAACAAGATGCCAAGGAGCTAGCCACCTACGAATTCGAAATGGAATTTGCATACGCACAGTGGAACGAAGACTAATGAAAACAAAGGTTAAGAGATAGATGAGGGTTTAAGATGAAGATGTCCTTCGCTGCCAATAATGCCCTATTGAAGGCGTTAGCTCTACTACTGCTATTCATTATCATGGGTACAGCGTATGCTATGTGGAGTGAAGTATTAAAAGTAAATGCGATAGTCAATACAGGAGAAGTTGATGCTGAAATAGTACGAGCATATACTCCTGATAGTGTTCCAGGAATATTGGATTACAATGGCAGGCCTACAACATGGCCTTCACCTGAAGACTTTGTATTCAACCCTGGATATGGTTGGGTTGCAGTAATAGCGGGTGATATAGAGTATTGGGAAACAGATAAGGATGTAGCATATGCTGATACATGGCTAGAAGATAGTGATGGTGATGGTGATACGGATACGGTCTACGTTAAGATGCATAATGCTTATCCAGGATACATGATATGGCTTAGCCTTGAAGTAGACAACGTCGGGACGATACCAATATTTATAGATTACTATATAGTGAATGGAACAACATTAACTGATGAACAGATTGAAAGAAATAACTTAGTATTCCTTGACGCTGATGGTGATGGCAATCCTGAAGTCCTAGTGCAGCTCTACAACTTCCTAGGAGATCAAATAGATCCAGGAGATGGTCTAGAAAGTAGCTGGAGAATACTAGTATTACAACCTGTAGGAGAAACACAGGAATATGTAATCACCATACAACTAATAGCCGTGCAGTGGAACGAGTCAATATACTATGGAGGAGGGTAAAAGTATAAAATAAAATATTTTTTCCTAACACCTTCCATTCACAAAGATCATGGATGATAACATATGGATATTGATAAAAGATACTTTAGCTTGCTGGCTTTCATGCTTTTCGCAACTATATATGTGTTAACAAAGTATCCTTTATTAAAAGATGCCTTTACTTACTTAATACCCGGTACGTTATGGCTTTTAATAATTACCTTAATTATTAAAATGAAATTAATTAATCTAAGAGTTTCTAAGATCGCCTTAATCATTGGTGTAATCGCTGGTACCATACACATACTTATAAATACATGCATGGGATTTGTAAAGGGCTTTGGCTTAAACTTAAATATACTTATGCCTTCGAGTTTGATTATTAACCTTATTTCTACAACATTAAACTTCATAGGAATAGAGTTTATGAGAGCCTTAATTTTAAAGTATTTAAATAAACGAAACGTACTAACTCAATTACTCATACCAACCTTAATATTTGGTCTAATGCCATTAACAATAACTAGGATCTTATACATAAATAATCTTAATGAAACCATGAAATTAATTACATCAAGGATAATTCCTGGATTAACTAAGAACATGCTTGCTACATACCTACTAATGATCTATGGACCATTAACTTCATTAACATATATGGGGATAATGAATTATTACACTATACTAACCCCAGTATTACCTACATTAGATTGGCTTACACGAGGTATTATTGGAGTTATATCGCCAGCTCTATCCTTCACGTTTGTATTCGGGCTACTAAATACACAGATATCATATATAAAGAAGTTAAAATTAAATACTTCATCAAGTGTAAGAACATTAATTACTTTAATAGCCCTAGTACTAATTGCATGGTTTACAATAGGCAACATGGGGTTAAAAATAGCTGTAATAGCAAGTACGAGCATGTACCCAGTAATAGATGTAGGTGATGTAGTAATATCAATTAAGGATAGAAATGTGAGAATAGGAGATATAATAGAATATTGGGATCCAAGAACAAAGAATATCATTGTTCATAGAGTAATAGATACTTCATATATTAAAGGTAAACTTATGTACATAACAAAAGGCGATGCAAATAAAGATAAAGACCCATATCCTGTAGCTATTGAGCAAATAATAGGTAAAGTAATTGCAGTTATCCCAAAAATAGGATGGATAAGTCTATGGCTAAAGTCGCTACTACAAACATTGGTTAATTATGTTAAAGGAGTTAATTATATGGTTATAGAACCTATATTACCTCTTACGCTAACCTCAGTAATTACCTACAAATTTATGAGTACTAAGTTTAGTAAACTAAATAATGGTAGTAGACCAAAGAAAATAAAGACATATTTACATAAGATAATTCCATTTATAGTAATATTAGTGTTATGTTCGGCGCTTCTATTATTCATTAACAATTTACCTGACAAAGAGGTTGTAATGGTAAAGAAGGGTAAATACAGTCATATTGCTACATACAATTATACAGCTATATTAGAACCCAATATACTATACAATAAGACTATTATAGGATATAATGAGACCATATATACACCACTATTAAAAATGCTAAATATAACTTTAAGATACCATTTACAGTCTATTCCAAGTATAACTTCCTTTTATGGTACATATAAGTTTAGGATTTTAATTGAGGACCCTGATAAATGGAGTAAGGAATATATGTCATTATCTGAAAAGGAATTCCTTACCCCTAATCTAACTTACATATTATCTATTAATTTCACTAAATTAAGTGATTTAGTTAAAAGCATTAGAAAAGAACTAGACCTTCCAACAGCTGCCCAAAAGTTTTATATTCATATAATACCAGTAATTGATACGAAATTCCGCATTAAGGACAGAGAATTAAGTGAAGAACTTAAACCTATATTGTCAATAGAAGTTGACAACTTTAACAAAAAACTAGTATTCACAGGTCTTGAATATAAAGTCCAAAAGGATATAAAGGATAAAGTAATAAGGACAAAGACATTGAATATACTTGGACTAACACTAAGTATATCCATGCTTAGATATATGTTATATTTAGCACTAATACCAATAGTACTGGCAATACCATTAACATTCATTATAAGCGGAGGAAAGGTTAGGGAAGTGAAATTAATTGAACAAATTATGAATAAATACAAGGATCTAATAATAAATGTTAAAGAAATTAAGACGAGTAATCCTAAGCATTATATTGAAGTATCATCATTTGAAGAACTTGTAAAGATAGCCATCAATATAGAAAGACCAATATTACATGAAGTAAGGGAATCTAGAGAAGGTATAATACATCAATTCAGGGTTATAGGTGATTGTATTTATACCTATAAGCTACTAGAGTCATCTACTGGTAGCTCCTAGTCTCATAAACCTCAAGTAATAGCTCTATAGCTCTTCTAATTGCTTCAGCATAGCTGGTGAAGACTCCTCTTTCAATGAGGTTAGTTAACTTATTGTAGTATTCCTTCGGTAAAGTAACTTTGAACGTTTTTACGATAACTTCTCTTTTACCTATATCAGTACCTAAATTCAAAATATCACATCATACAAGCTCCTAACTATATAAAAGATGGTAAGGAGGGTTACTATATATACCGTATAAATTTTCCCTTACTATCCTTCTTTGAATAAAAATTCAAGTAATTCTTGAGGATCATCCACAATTATTACGTTTTTATTAAAGGCGTCTAAGTAATTATAAATAGAAAACATTTCTGATCCATATTCCGTATTGAGATAAATACCACGTAAACCTGTATCAATTAATGAAACCATAAATGAGAGGAGTTCTAATGGATCACCCTTACCTATTTTAATAGCTAATTTTATATTATCGTTAATGAAGTAGTCAAAGACATGTAATATTCCTGATTCTCCTTTAACCATATAGTTTTCTTTGACCTTGAACATTATCTTGATTCTGCTCATAACTCTTTTAATCCTATCTGGAACATCATCATTTAACTCATAAAGTAATGAAAGAACATCTTTGAGCTTAGTTAATAAAACTCTTCCCTTTGGAGTAATAGTTATCTTCTTATTATTTAAAACTATAACGTATGAACCCTTTATTAATATATCTAGATATTTATTTAATTGTGTTGAATTTAAATTAGCCTTATATGTTAAGTGGGTTTTACCTATGGGGTACCTACATGCATTAAGTATTGCGTAGAGAATTTGAAGCTCAGACCGATATTTACGATTTTTATTTGGAGGCATTCTGAAAATTTATGTCACCCAGAGTTCTCTCATCTGTAAACTTTAGGCTAACAGGTTTTTTTATGTGTACTGTAAGTTTTCCACTTCTACACACTAGTTAAATGCTTCTATGAAACTTTTTACAGATCCCCTAACTAAACAAAATAATTATTATATTTTAGTTATAATGAATACCTAGTGGAGAGATGGTTATGAAAGTTAAAGTACGCTATCTTTCGGTGATTAAGGATTTAGTAGAACTAGATGAGGAAGTTATCGAAATGAATGGTGACTCTATTAACTTAAATGAATTTATTAACAAGCTTATATCAAGAAGGCCACGCTTATATGAAGTTGAGGAATATATGGGCTTCATGGTCTTAGTTAATGGTAAAGTACCGACCCCTGATACTAAGATAAAGGATGGTGATGAAATAGAATTAATTCCTGTGGCATCAGGTGGTTAATGTGCATGAAGGTAAGGTTATAGATAAGGAGCTAAATGTAAATGAATTAATAAAAAATATTATGAAGGAATCGTCTCGAAAAGGATGTGGTGCTATTGTAATGTTTATAGGATTTGTTAAGGGTGTTGTAAATGATAAAGAAGTTTATAGACTTGAATATGAAGCTTACGAACCATATGCTTCAAAAATATTAAATAAACTGGCAGAAGATCTCGCACATAGAGAGGGAGTAGATAGCGTTCTCATATACCATAGAACCGGCTCGTTAAAGCCTGGAGAACCGTCAATATACATTTTGGTAAGTGCTAAATCTAGGAAGGATGCATTTAGTACTGCTATGGAAGCTATTGAACGAGTTAAACACGAAGTACCCATATCTAAACTCGAAATTAGAAGTGATGGCGAATACTGGGTTATAGGTGATGGACGTAGGATTAAGAGATCAAGTAAGTCTTCAGATTAACATTATTTAGTAGCTTAACATACGGTTCAATGTTGATTATTCCTTAGTACCGCCCCGTATTTTGCTAATGCAGCGAGTACCTGTATTCCTCGTTCAGGAGTATTATATGTTGGTAAGCCTGCTTCCTCGAATTTTTTAGAAAATTCAAGTGCTATTTGCCCACCAGTACATACAACAACTACTGGAATACCATATTTCTTATATGCTTCAGCAGCATATTGGATTATATCACCCTTAATTGTCGGTGGATGAGGTGGTATAATTAGTAGTACTCCATCAACAACACCTCTCGGTAGAACCGTGTCAAGCACAGTCTTATACCTTTCATCATCAGCATCGCCGGTTACATCAACTGGGTTTTTAACTATAACATGAGGTGGAAATATACTCTTTAAGTAACTTTGTATGTCATCTGGTAGTTCTGGTACTTCAAGGCCATATCTTTCAGCGTAATCAGCTGCAAGAACGCCTTCACCGCCAGCGTTAGTCAATATCAATATCCTATTACCTTTTAATGGCTTTAAGTATAGGAATGCCTTAGCCACATCAAACATTTCTTCCATAGTATCAACTTCAATAATGCCAGCTTGTCTAAATGCCGTTCTATAAACTTCATAGCTACCCGCAAGGGCACCCGTATGGGATGAAGCGGCAGCCATACCCTTAGCGGTTCTACCTCCTTTTAGAACTATAATAGGCTTTTTACGTGAAACCCTCTTAGCGACTTTAAGAAAATCGCTACCTCTATTCTCCTTTAGCGATTCTATGTACAATAGGATAATCTTAGTTTTAGGGTCATTCTCTAAATATTCCAATAGATCAACATCATCAACGTCAGCTTTATTACCATAACTAATAGCTCTAGAGACCCCTAATTCCTTTAATGCCATCCAGTCAAGCCACATACTCAATAAAGCTCCGCTTTGACTAATAATACCGATGTATCCTCTCGGTGGTCTTCTTAGCTTATCCTCGGGTAAAAAGAATGTATCAATACCGCTAATATTATCGAATATTCCAATACAGTTGGGTCCAATAACTCTGATTCCAGACTTTCTAGCTATTTCAAGTACTTTTCTCTCCCGTTCAGCTCCTTCAGGGCCTATTTCAGAGAAACCAGCACTAATTATAATAACACATTTAACACCCTTAACGCTACAATCCTCCATAATACGAGGCACTATTTCAGCTCTAACAGCTATAACGGCTAAATCTACTTGTTCTTCAATATCCTTGATCGTCGGGTAGCACTTTAACCCAAAGATTTCACTATACTTGGGGTTAACTGGGTATACTTTACCTTTAAACTTCTTAACAAGATTATCAAGTATTACATAACCAATACTACCTACTCTGGATGAAGCACCAATAACTGCAATTGATTTAGGGTTAAAGAAACACTCTAGACTCATAACCGACAACCGTGAGTGTAATTAGCTATGAGGATATTTAATCTTTAATCTTCAATGCATTCAGCAACTATTTTAATCCTAATTAAAAGTAAATTATTAACTGGGCGTTATCAATGGTTATTATGGAAAAGAAGTTCATAGATATAGGTTATAGACCTGATGGATCACCAGTAAGAATACCATTTATTAGAATAGGTTCAGGCGAACAAAAATTATTCATAGCAGCAGTAGTTCATGGAGATGAAGTTACTGGTCTTGTTTCTTTATGGAAGTTCATAGATTATGTAAAGGACGTTAATATTCATGGCGAAATAGGTATAGTACCTGTCATAAATATTGAAGGATTTAATTATTGTACGAGGGGAATACCGCTAAGAACTATAGATCTTAATAGACTTTATCCAGGAGATCCTAATGGTACACTTGCTGAAAGAATAACAGCAACTATATGGAGATTAGCAAGAAACTATAGTTTCATAGTGGATATGCATACAGCAGGTCTCTCAATACCATTTATACTCCTAGATCCAGCACCGCAGGAGCTAAAGAAAAGAATACTAGATGTAGCACTAAAATCTAAAATAACAGTTCTTGAGGAATATGCTCCAGATAAATATGAATTAAGGAGGTTGGCAGCTTCATTACCTGGAGTAGCAATAAAGGAAAACATACCATCATTTACAATAGAATTACCGGGAGTTATAGGGCCAGATAGAAGAGGGATAAGTGTCGGTTTTAAAGTTATCAAGAATATTGCAATAACTTTAGGCTTAATTGAGGATAGTTATGAAGAAGTAACTGAGTATCCTATAATTAAAGAATTAGGTTATAGAAGAGAAGACATTAATGCAGTACATGGAGGGTTTGTAGAGTATTATGTGGATTTAGGAGAGAGGGTTAAGGAAAATAAAAGAATAGCATTAATTCGTAACATATTTGGAGATATAGTTGAAGAAGTAACTGTACCTAAGGAGTGTTTCATCATTGCTCTTGAAGAAAGTGGAAGGGTGTGGAGTGGAAGTACTATAGCCCTAATAGCAGTTAAATAATATTATCAAAAGTGGTGGTAATTAATGGATAATCGTAAAGTATGGCTACATGACATGGGAAGAAGACCGTGAAGCAATAAAGGAATCTGGTAGTATAGACCTAATACCCATAGGAAGTACCGACAGCATGGGAGGCACTTACCTCTTGGTACGGATACTTTTGTAGCAATAGCATTAGCTGAAGAAGCTGCTAAGAAAACAGGAGCAGTTATAACTCCACCACTATTTTATGGCTGGCCTCCTCACCATATGATTCTACCAGGAACGATTAGTATAAAACCTGAGGTCTTAATAGAATTACTCTACGATATAATTAAATCACTTAAAGAACATGGGTTTACAAAGTTCATTATAATTAATGGTCATAGACTAGCTAATATACCATGGATACAAATAGTTGCTGAAAAAGCTCAAAGAGAACTAAATGTAAAAGTCCTAATATTTGACCCAGCATATATGTCTAAAGAAATAGTTGATGCCCTAGATTTTGGACCTGTAGGTCATGGGGATGAAATAGAGACTTCACATATGCTCTACATTAAACCTGAACTAGTGTACATAGATAATGTAGTAGATTATAGACCAGAAGAGGAAAAGCTATACCATATAGATCCTAGAAGTACTAAAGATACATTATGCTATGTCCTAAGTACTAAAGAGGCCATAAAATCCATAGTTAAAGCTTCAGGGGGAGTTATAGGCATGCCGTCTAAAGCTTCAAAAGAAAAAGGTAGGATATACCATGAGCACTTAATCAACAGGCTCATAGAAGTAATAAAGACGTTAAAAGAGGGAAACATCAATACATGACCTTTTTCTTAAATTCAGAATACACTTAATGTTAAATACTTAATTACATCAATGTATAACTCTCTACAAAGGGAATCTTCACTTTGGTCTTTACTATATTATCTACTCTAAATCTAAAATGGCAAGTTATTTATAATATTTAGACTATAAGCTATTATAACATTAATTATGTTAGCCTAAAGTTCTTAACGGGCGCATCAAGTCCCTATTGAACTCTACCCCACGTATCATGTATCATAGGCTTGTTGTCAATATACAGTAATTAGCTTTAAATACCATTCATTAACATAAAATCATATCATTTAGGGAAGGTAATTGACATCCATAATAACAACGTCCAGGATATTACCAGGAGAAATAACATGTACCTCAACAATACCATATCCTCATAGTTTACTATCATTAAGTAAATTCATAACTCTAAAGAAAACGATAATACCATTAACGGTAAGTAATGGAAAAACAAACGTATATGCTGTTGGAGATAAAATCTTAATAAAAATAGATGTAAAAAGTACACAATATCTATTAAAGAACATAGTATTAAAGGACATCATACCAGAATATCTGGAATTTAAAGGAGAATTAAAAATAACGTCAAAATCAGATAAGAAAATTATGATAATAACAAAAAAGAATCCTTTAGCAGGTGACTTAAGGCTCATAACTAAGATAGATAAACTCATTCCAGGAGAGTTAATAGTATTAAAGTACCTAGTAATACCTAAGTCACCAGGACAACATCTAATACCATCAACAACGTGCTATATAGGAAAAGAACTAGTAGGAACATCAAATACATTAATTATACAAGTAGTACCTTCAGCAAGAATGCAGAGGCATATGATAGGTAGCAAGAGAAAAGAGTTACGACTTGATTTAGAACATTCCTTAATAAAATCTTACGCCAACTAGCTCCCATTAGCAATAGACTTGGCTCATGCAAGAAGCAGATAAATTCTACAGTATCATTATGAGAGGCTATAAGGAGGTTATACTAGTTGAAAATGGATCTAAGTTTGTATTAGATGTTTTCATAAGCTATAGTCCATTAAAAGGTACATGTAAGTGAAGAATTATAGATATACTAAACCTAGGTAGAACTACTACAATGGATCTATATCATTAGAGTATAGCTAGTCTTGGAGCACTGCTATGGATACGCTTTGAAGATATAGATATACCTGAAATATCATTCTATGAAGCTAAAGTAACATATATAATGATAGCATATAGACCTAGAAATGTCATTAGCGCTGGGCTATTTGAGAGTGAACCTTATGTATTTATAGAACAGCATCTAGTTCCTAAGGTAGTTATATAGTCTTTACTTCAAGAATGCTTTATAAATGGTGTTCATCTAATTTTCGTTCTAGTAACTCATAGGGCTTATCATAAGAGATGGTATATTTGATTAATAGCTTCCATAATGATATGAAGTATAATCCATGTATATACATAGAGAGATATCATAAAGTATATGAAGCCGGTGCAAGATTTTGGGAAGAACCTATACCCGCCGATGCATCAGTTAAATTCATTGAAAAATATGATAGTCTTTTACCTTCTCATAGAAAAGTAATAGAATTCGGTTGTGGTGAAGGTAGAGACTCTACTTTCTTAACTAGTAGAGGTCTTAATGTCCTATGTATTGATATAGCTGGAATTGTTATTCAACGTGCAAAAAGTTAGCTAAGGATAGGGGTGTAGACCTTGAAATAGACTTCATAGAAATGAATGCTCTTTCGCCGGGGCTTAAAGATAATTATTTTGATTTAGCAATAGATGTAGCATTTTTTCACTTAATAATCGACCAGAGTATAAGAAGTAAATACCTAAATGAAGTATTTAGGGTCCTGAAAAGACAAGGATATTTCTTTATGTGTAACCTTACTACAAATAAGCCGATAAAGATCGAGGAGATACTTCGTAGTAGTTTAGGAAAGACCATAACTAAGAAAATTATTGTCGATGGGAAAGAAAAGGAATTAAGATTACCAGTGATTCCTGTATGGCCTAAAACTCTAGAAGAATACGTTAACGAAATCAGTAATGCAGGTTTTGAAATCATTGAAGCCTATAAGGCTATGGTAAATCCTATAGGATATAGCTGTGTGATAGTGGCTAGAAAGAACTGAATTTAAAAAATACGTTATGAGGATCCGTTGTTTTACCGATGCAATGTGTATAGTAATGTATATAGTATTGCTCCTAGCTGTATCTGTACTAGTTTTCTTACTGGTATTATTACGTATTTTGAAGCCTTACTAAATAGGTCAGCATAATAGCTTATCTTGTTATATACTTCTCTCCTTAATGGCTCTAGTTTTTCCTTAAGCTCTTTCTTCTCATTAATTATGTAGCCTATTGCCCTGTAAAGTAGTCCTAATCTCAATATTGTTGGCCAATAAATGTTTACAGTTAGTGCATCAAATACTTCAGCTATTGTTGCAGGTCTTTCAAGTGAGGGATCTTTTCTAGCCCACTCCTCTTCAGATTTAATATAATAGTTTGCTCTTTTCATAAATTCACTTAATGATTCATAGAATGGATTATTGTAATCTGTATATGGGCTTATTTTCTCTATATATCCTTTAATTATATCTACCAGTTCTCTATACCTTACCAAACTACATAGTACTACATCCCTCATTAATACCCCTACTTTATTCGTATTTTCAAGTAAACGATCATAGATATATGGTACTTCACATACCACCTCAATTACTTCTGGCTTATACCTTAATGCATAATCGTAACTGCTACCCCCATGCTTTATGACCTCAATAGGTTTCTTGTCCTTGAGGTATTTTTCAAGGAAATCGTAGCTTTCCTTAATTCCCGGCATCTTAAATATTGCATTATCAAGTTTCTTCATGTATGGTGCTTCAGGTTCGCCTAAATGTAATGGCACTCCAAGCTTTCTTGGAAGTTCCTTAAGCTTTGGATGAATATCTGGTAATGGTCTTGATAAATAATAGTAAACACCTTTAAATCCAGCATTATGTAAACTATAAATGTAATCTGGTTTATATTCGTCGATTAGCTTCATTAGGGCTTTTGTCTCTTCAATAGGTTTGTCCCATTTAAGCTCCTTATATTCAACAGGAAAACTCCATTCAACTTGTTTATAGCCTGGAGGCCTATAGTAATTGATTGCGTATTTAACTATACTAAATGGCCCTTTAAACCAGCCTTCATTAAGCTTAGCTCCAAATACATCAGCTACTTTAACTATTAAGAAAGTACTTTTAGTTAACTTCAAGAATTCTTTATCCCTTACAAGCTTCCAACTCAAATACTCTAGAGTAAGACTTCCTACAGGTTCATTAGGATGAGGAAATCCGAAAGCAAGTACAATGTTATCACCATTACCTATCCTTAAAGCATATATGGGATCACCAGACCTAGAAGTTCCTATCTCAAGAATCTCAGCTACATTACCATACTTTTCAACTAGCTTAAAGTTACTTCTATATAATTCATTAACTGTCATGAACTCCCTATACTCTGGTACATCCCCTAGAACTTTATCGATAATAGAGTCTAAACAGACTCTCATATGCATTACCACTATATCTCTAATACCAAGCATAAAATAAATCTGAGGATGTTTACATTTGTAATATAGGATGAAGGTATTAAATTAAACAACACTAAGCATTAGGATAAGAAAAGATCTTAAAGAAGGTACCTTAATCTAAAACCCTATTCTTCAAAGCATATAATATCTTCAGAAGGATATCTTATATCAATGTCTTGGCTGAGTTCTTCAATTCTTTTTAGATTAACATATGAACATGGAACGGATATTTTCAACAACATATGTCTTGATGTTCGTGGAGGATACTTTGCTCCAGTTAAAGCTCTTTTCAATACATCTATCTTGGTTACAATATAATCCTTTCTCCAACTCCCTACTCTTATATAGGATTCAGCATAATCTACAAAGAATACAGGTATATAATCGTACCCAAGAGCTTTCAATGCATGGAGTCTATGGTGACCGTCTAGAACAGTAAATGTTCTTGCATCAACAAGTATTGGATATTTTAGATAACCGTCTGATTCTATTATTTCACATAGGAGATCAACTTTATCCCTTATTACTTCCTCATGTTCCCTTAATAATTTATGATGCACTAAACAATTCTTTAACGTTAAGTACTTTAAATCTATATCATGGACTTGAGCTCTACCTATTGTCTTAACTAAGAACCATATTACCGACATTCCACTTCAGGTCCCTCTTAATAACGAGGTTATATATCCTTATTAAACTTTTAGTAACTTATTCCTTAAGCTCCTTAATAATCTTTTTGAGTACTTCTATGAAGTAATCTATTTCCTCCCTGACATTATATATGTATAGACTAGCCCTTACACTTCCTTGAGTGATACCAAGATATTGATGTAGTGGCTGAGCACAATGGAAACCACTTCTTACAGCAATATTGTATTTATCTAACATTGTCGCAATTACGTGAGGGTGATAGTTCATGACATTGAATGAAATTATTCCTCCCTTTTCATTAACATCTCTTGGACCATAAATGTTAACATAGTCTTTAAGTTCTTCATCGATTCTTCTTAACATATATCTAGTAAATGATTCTTCATATGCTCTAACGTTTTCCATACCTATTTTATTTAAATAGTTAATGGCTTCTGAAAGCCCTATTGCACCGACGATATTTGGTGACCCAGCTTCAAATTTCCATGGTAGATCATTGAGTTTTATATTTATCGATTTACCATTAAAGTTAACGGCTTTAATCATGTCTCCTCCATAAAGTATTGGTTTTAAATCAACTAGAAAATCCTTTCTGCCATAGAGAACGCCTATTCCTGTTGGTCCTAGCATTTTATGTCCGCTAAACGCTAAGAAGTCTATATCAAGATGACTAACATTAACGGGCATATGTGGAACGCTTTGTGCTCCATCGACTACTATTATTGCTCCTACTTCATGAGCTAACTTAGCAATACGCTTAACATCATTAATAGTACCAAGAACATTACTCATATGGGTTACTGCAATGACTCTCGTCTTCTCTGATATAGTATTCTCTAATTCCTCATAGTTTAATTTATAATCACTAGTTAATCCTATGATCTTTAACTTAGCTTTCCTTAGCTTAGCAATTACATACCAGGGTAAGAGATTACTATGATGCTCCATTATTGTTACTATGATTTCATCTCCTTCATTTAGATCATATAAGCCTATAGCATAAGCAACTATATTTAATGCTTCGGTGGTGTTTCTTACGAAAATTATCTCTTCATAACTCTTTGCTCCTATAAACTTAGCCACTACCTCGTGTGCATTTTCATATGCCTCACTTGCTTCTTCGCTTAACCTATGCAATCCTCTATGAATATTTGCGTTAAATTGTTCGTAGAAGTTCTTTATAGCCTCAATTACCTGTCTAGGCTTTTGCGATGTTGCAGCATTATCGAAGTAGATAACCTTTCTATTCTTCAAGAGGGGGAAATCTTCTCTAATACTATATGGATCTAAAGGCATGGAATTCGCCTAAATTGTAATTATTTTGTCTTTACTAATACCTGCTGCCTTCAATACTCTGTTTAAGTATTGTTCATTGCTTCTTATTTTATTACATAAGTTACATAGGGTAGGCAATAGAACTTTAGCTCTTCCTTCTACTATGGCTTTAGACAATACCTTTACAGCTTCTCTTACCTCTGGTATTTCCCTTATGGATTCTACTAACTTCTTACATCTTTTTCCGTGTAAGTAGTAATTTATTGAAGCCTGAGTTATTCCTAATACATTAGCTGCTTCCATCTGTGACATAGAATACTTTTCAACTAATTCTTTGGCTATAAGGGCTCTTAGTGCAGGTAGAATAACTTTGACATAGAATTCACAATATGTCCTCATTAACCTTCACCTAGGAATTCTCTAAATATTTCAACGTACTTAAATCCGTCATCTGGGAATACGAGAACATATACTCCAGGACCGTATTTATCTCGGACCTTCTCAAATGCCTTAACAACAGCTCCTGAACTTAAGCCTACTAATATTCCCTCTCTTCTCGCTATTAATATACTACCCTCAATAGCTTCATTTCTTGTTATATCAATTAACTCATCTATCTTGACATGGAAATACCATTTAGGTTTTGTTTCTATTCTTTTTATACCTGGAATATTGTTTCTTGGAGCTGGTTGTACGCCTACTATCTTAACGTTGTCTCCATACTTGCTTTTGAACCGAGCTGATATAGCTGCTATATGACCAGAGGTACCTACGCCAGCAATAATGACATTAGGTTTTCTATTAATTACTTCCAATTGTTCATCAATTTCCTTTGCTGTATGTTCTAGATGTATTTCGAAGTTTGCATCATTTATATACTGATTTAAATTTACTGCTCCTTCTGATTCTGCTATTCTAGTAACCATCTGAATCATATCTTGATCTATAGTTTGATGCTCCGTCCTAACAACTTCAGCTCCTAAAATTTTGAGTAAAGTTTCAGTTGTAGATGGTGTAGGTTTTGGAATATATGCCTTAAACTTAATATTTAATATATTAGATAAACACGCCATAGCTATTCCTACATTACCCGAAGTTGCTTCATATAGCATCTTTATTGTTTTACCTTTTTCCAAAGCCTTTCTAATCATATTCCATACAGGTCTATCCTTTATACTCCTACTAAATGGATTATAGAACTCAAGCTTAGCCCAAACTTCATACCCGTTTTTCGAAAGCGATCTTAGTCTTAGTAATGGGGTAGGCCAATTATCAACTAATAGCTCTATTGGATCGAAGAATACTCTTAATAGCTTTCTTTTCTCAAGCGTCGTAACAGCTCACCTCGATTTATCAATCTAATGATAAGATAGCTTTAACTTCACCATTACCGCTTTCAATGCTTTCAACCTTTAACTTATTCTTCTTGGCTATGATCTCGATTACTCGTGGAGGTAGATCTACAAGATTAGCATAAAGTATTATTTTTACATCTTTCTTAGATCTAGCCTCTTTTAACATCTTATTTAATCTAACTATAGGGTGATCAGTACATCCTTCAGGCTTTACACGTAAATCTAATACTACTTCCACCATGGATATCCTCCTTAGCCATATTATGGCTTATTAGCTAGATACATGAACTTCTTATATATCTTTTTAATCATTTCCTCTTCCTCCATAGTTTGCTTTTCCTCAATAGTTAGTTCTTTAGGTAGCCACTTAGGCTTCTCTTTGATTTTATCATAGTATGCTCTTATTGCTCTTTTTAATGCTCCAACAGCAAGAATACTGCAATGATATTTAATTGGTGGAAGTCCTCCAAGTTCATCTGCGACATCTTTCCATGTAATTTTCCACGCGTTTTCTAAGCTCTTACCCTTAATCATTTCAGTTACTATACTAGCAGCTGCTATATTGGCAGCACATCCGAAGCTCTCAAATGAGGCTTTTTCTACGATATCATTATGATCTATTCTCTTTATCTTTAAGTAAAGCTTTATCATATCACCACAGGCAGGACTTCCAGCCGTAGCTACAATAGTTGCATCCTCCATAGGTCCTATATTTTTGGGATTTTTGAATAATTCTAATATCTTAGATGTATAGGGTAATGGAATTCTTGAGCTCATTTCTATCACTTATAACTCTGTTATTGTAGTATATAAAGTTTAGCTCAACATCCTACAGTGCATATAGTTATGTGAACTATATCTTAGACAAAGCCGAAGTATACTTTATGACCTATATTCAAGGTTTTATAGCGCTAATTTTCCTTAAACGTTCAATAGCACTAATTAGCTGATCTATGGTGTACTCTATATCATTTTCAGTATGATATCTAGTTACTTTAAATAATATACTTCCATGTGCTTCTTCGTGTTTTCTACCTACAGCTAATAGTACGTGACTAGGTTCAAGATATCTACTAGTACAAGCACTTCCGCTAGAGACATATATACCTCTTAAACTTAGCTCTATGGTTATGGCTTCTCCTTCAACATATAGGAAACTTACATTTACATTATCTGGTGCTCTCTTATCACCTATAGGTCCATTAACAAGTACATGAGGTATATTGTCGATAATGCCTTTAAGTAACTTATCTCTTAAGTTCTTCATCTTTCTTACATTTTCTTTAAAATTGTCAAAAGCTAATTCTATTGCCTTTTTAAATCCTGCTAAGGCTGGTACATTTTCTACTCCTGGCCACATTTTTTCGGTACTTAATTGTCCATGAATAATTCTCTCTAGGTTTAGTCCTTGTCTTAGATATAGTACGCCAACACCTTTTGGACCAAGTATTTTATGACTACTAAGCGTTAACATGTCAACGCCTAGATCCTTGACATCTATTGGTATCCTACCATATGCATCAACAGCATCGGTATGGAAGATGACATTGGGGTTTAAATCCTTAGCTACTTTAACTAATTCTTTTAAAGACTGTATTGTACCTATTTCATGATTAACATATTGAATACTAATTAAAACAGCATCCTTATCTACATAAGCTGCAAGAATATCTGGATCAACAAATCCTTTATCATCAACGGGTAACATTATAACCTTAAAACCAAGATTCTTTTCAGTCCATTGGGCTGGAAAGATTACACTTAGGTGTTCTATTGCAGATACTATTATCTTCCCCTTCATGTGTCTATTTGCATAGATAGTACCGAGTATGGCTAAGTTATTAGCTTCTGTACCACTATGAGTGAAAATTATCTCATCTGGACTATCAGCATTAATGGTCTTTGCTACTAAACTCCTCGTTTCATAAACAACTTCATATGCCTCCCAGCCCGGTTTATGAGTTATTGATGGATGTCCATAACCTCTTATATTAAAGTAGGGTAACATGGCATTAACTACTTCAGGAGGAATCCATCCAGAATTCTCATGGTCAAAGTATACTTCCTTAGGAGGCTTTCCATGTAGTTTTAGAAGCTCTTCAACACTCATATTGAAACCTACATAAATGTTCTATAGAAAAGATAATTTATGTTTATTTTGCTTTTAATTTCTCAATAATTTTCTCGGCAACCTTCTTACCAGATAATAACATGCCACTAAATATCGGACCCATTCTTGGAAGACCATGTAATGCGGCAACAGCCATACCTGCAACATAGAGTCCTTGGATAACTTCACCTGTATATTTAACTACTAGTTCTTCACTTAATGGTGTATAAGCTGATTTCTCACCCTTAATTACGATATTTGACCCTGGTATCTTCTTTGTTGCCACCCTAAGAACTTCAGCATCATGACCTATAGCATCTACAACAGCCTTCGAGGTTATGAGTAGGGGGTCAACATGTAATCCGGAAAGTAGTTCTGCATTCCACTGAACTGCAACTCCTACAACTCTTAACGGATTTTCTCTATATATAACATCTTCTACTCTTACCTCATGTATTATTCTAGCACCTGCATCTATTGCTGTTGCTGCTAACTTAGCCATCATTTCAGCTGCGTCAACGATATATAGTCCTTGCTCTGCCTCCCTGAATTTAACATTAATTTCTCGTAGTATGTCAATAGCCTGCCTTATCATTTACTACTATTTTATGGAATAACATTCCTCCTCCACCGATACCTCCACCAAAGCATAGTCTTCGCTCAAATACTAGAGTCTTTAATCCTGCTTTAGCTAGATATCTTGCTGCTGTTAATCCTGCAGGACCTGCACCAACAATAACTACATCAGTTGATGAATAATCATACCATTCATCTATTGAGTGTTTTATTATTAACTTTGTAATTTTAGACTCTAGGTACTCCATAACCTAAAACCCTGTTATAGGAAAATAGTGTAGAATATTTAAGGCTTTCGTATTTTAAAGTAGTAATTGTTTTATCTAAAATAACTATTAAAGGAACTTGGAAACTATTCTCTCTAACCTCTTATAATACATCATCATAACAGCTAGTAGTAACACCATACAACCTAAGCTCATGGTCATTAACTTTGGAGCTATATATTCAAGACTTCTCTGCCATACAATGATATCTCTAACTATATCAAATGCTATAGAAGGTGGGAATATATTAGAGAAAGTTCTTAGCGGTTCAATTAATAACTCTTTGGGTGGATACCATATACCAGTTGTAAATATAAGGATCATGCTGATTACAACCCCAATACCTGTAGCACCCCTAGGGCTACGAACTATAGGTGCAAGTAGCAATCCAATACCATAAGCAAATAGAGCTGCAATAGCGATGACGATTATGGCTAGTAGATGTAGTGGATTTAAGGGATTTAATATTATTCTAGCTCCTAAGGCTAATCCAACCACAATTAATATAATCATTGATAGGCCTTCAAACATTAAAGTAGATACTATATCCCCTAAAATAAAGTCTCTTAGCTTAATAGGCGATGCTATTAAACGCCTTAGTATACCAGATTCCCTCCTATACACAAAGATACCTATAGCTGAGGTCATCGACGCAAGTACAGCTACATAGCCTAAAGCACCAATAGTCATCCATCCAAGCATACCAGGTCTATCAGCAATAGTCTTAGGCTTTACAGACTCTAACTCAAGAGTAAGAGGAAAAACTAAACCATACAATGAATATTTAATTACGCTTATATTCACATGTTCTTGAACCTCCTCGGGTATAAAGTTAACAACAAGGTCTATTCTTTTAAGAGATGTAGCAATACTCATGTTTACTAATGGCTGAATTACACTTCCCATGAATATGTATTCTTCGGTAGGCTGGCCAGCTTTTAATAATATTATAAGCCTAACTGGAGCCCAAATAGTATAACATAGGCTTGCATTTCTAGGTACAACTATAACCACATCTATATCTCTCTCCCCGATAATTTTCTTACCATAGTTGATACATGTTGATGAATTATTACATACATCTCTAATAACTTCAAGCTTTAAGTTAATATCTTTACTTTTACAATAGTCTTCAATAACCTTAATTAATTCCTTAGTAAAGTTAATGGGCTTAAATGTATAATTTGCATAACTTGTGTTTACATAGTTAGCAATTTTATTAAATTCTTCAATATTTATCCCTTTATCCATATCAATAATAGTTATGGATAGAGATAAGGGTTTAGTACCTGAGGGGATGAATATATATGCAGTCATAAGCATCCATATTATAGGCCAGCCAATAACCCAAAATAATACGTCTTTAGATCTTAAAGTTGCCTTAAACTCATATAGAGCCCTTTTAATAGCCCCCATTACTCTTCACCTAGCTCGTATCCTGTTAATTTTAAGAAAACATCATCAAGTGTAGGCTGACGAGCTCTAACTTCAAGAACTTTAACATTACAGCTCCTAATGAGGTCAAGTACATCCGCTATTTCCTTCTCAAAAGAATTAACAATAACTCTAACATTAGAGCGCTTCTTAGAGGCAAACCATTTCCTAGATAGAGACTTAATTACTTCATCTATTTTAGATATAGGGAAAATATCTATCTCAATAATGGTCTTAAGACCTATAGTTTTCTTTTTAAGATCCTCAGGATTATCATCAGCAACTAATTTACCCCTATGCATAATCATAACACGATCACTATATTCGGCTTCCCCCGCAATATGTGTCGACATTAAAATAACTCTACCTCTACTAATCATGTGTTTAAGGAACTCGATAAGCTCTCTCCTCATTCCAGGGTCAAGACCTGTAGTAGGTTCATCAAGAATTAATATTTCAGGATTATGTACTAATGACATAGCTATAGAAAGCCTTCTCTTAAAACCCCCAGAAAGTTTACTAGCAAGCTTATTCTTGTGTTCATCTAGATCAAAAAGTTCAATAAGCTCTCTAATTATCTTTCTAGCATTAATTTTAGGAATGTTATATAATTCACATGCATAATATAGGTTTTCAATAACAGTAAGATTTTCATTAATACCATGTTCTTGAGGTACAAAGCCAATGAACTTCTTAGCCTTCCATGGATTTTTCCAGGCGTTTAAGCCCTTAATGAAAACTTCTCCACTTGTGGGTGGAAGTATGACGGCAATGATGTTAAGTAATGTTGTTTTACCTGCACCATTAGGTCCAAGAATTGATATAAACTCAGGTTTATTTACAGTAAATGAGATGTTGTCAACTGCTAAAATCTTATTACTTTTAACTTCAAAGACTTTACTTATACTTTCGACTATAACGTATTCAGTCATCTTACCCCTTACTCTACCTACCTACCACAGTACGTTACTAAGAAATAGTATATATGTTATTAATTCTCTTTGAAGCTTTTAATTACTATGAAATTTAAGAGGTTAATTGATGTTTTCTTACAGCTTTATGATCATCAGTTATTTGCGATCATAGATGAATAATATCAATAAAATGATTTATATTAAAACGACGACTACGAACTCTAATATTGAGCACATACATTACTTCACTCATTTAATATTGAAGACAAGCGTTTAGAAGTCTCTATGAAGAGACGAAGAGGAGTTTGTTGGGTGAAGTAAATACTAAGACCTATACACGAATGAAATTAGTCCGTACTAGAGTCCAAGTTTAGTTTAAGAACTAGCTTCATTTTATTAAGAGTTTCATTGTGAATTCCATGTTCGATGTAACATGCATCTTTATCAGCTATCTCTTCTGGAACTCCAAGTACTTTACATAAAAATTCCTTGACAATGCTATGCTTATAGTATATTCCTTTAGCAATCTCTATACCTTTAGGGGTTAAATCTATGATTCCTCTCTTCTTATATATGACAAGACCATTACGGGAGAGCTTTTTTAGATAATCAACAACAGTTGAGGGCTTAACTCCAAGCATTTCTGATAGATCCTTAATTCTAACTTGACCATTCTTTTCTCTTAGCAAGTAGATAGCTTTTAGATAGTCTTCGCTTCTATTCAAGTTAACCACTATAGTATTCTGTGCTATAGCACAGAATAAATTTAACCCTGTTCATGATGATAATAGCAAAGAATAGTGAGATATTTAGTGAACTATATAACTTCCATTTTCTTTAATAAAGTCTTCACCTTCTCTTTAAACTTATCTAGATTAACAATATACCTCTCATGAATTCCTTCACCAATTACAATTTCACCTGAATATGCTTTAACCTTGAAGACTAATCTTCTATCCTTAACTTCAATGAGTTCAGCTTCAATAAAGACCTTAGTACCTTTAGGCGCCGCAGCTTTATGATAAACATCAACATGAATACCAACAGTAGTTTCATTTTTATTAAGATATTTTTCAACAAGAAGTCTAGCACACTCTTCCATCCATGTAATCATGGTAGGTGTTGCAAGAACATCAACGCCGCCGCTACCAAGAAAACTAGCAATATCATTATCGCCAACAACTTTAACGATTCTATTCTTTAAACCTGGTTTAAGGTGGTAGCTCACGACAAAGCCCCAAATAAATAGTTAGATAGGGTAGGTAAAATAATATTAAATACTAGAATTATAAACCATGAATATCAGCTTAGTATCTTTAGTACAATTTTAAATAAGCTAACATGCATTATAACGTAGCTAGGTATATGGAAAAAAGTTTGAATTTTATTATATTCTTATTCCGCACTACTTAGTCCATCCAAGTACTTTAGCTAGCATTTCTTCAGGTATAGTAGGTTTTGTTACTAAGCTGACTGCTATCATTACGATTAATGATACTAACGCTCCGCTTACATAAATAAACTCCCAGTATGGAAATGTTATAATGCCCGTTATTCCTAGAATTGCTACTATAGTTCCTGATATCATTCCTGCTAATGCTCCTTCTTTTGTTGCCCTCTTCCATAGTAGTCCTAAAACTAATGGTATAAAGACTCCAGCTGTGTAAATATCATAAGAGTATATTAATAGTTCTATAATTCCCTTAACAGTTAATGCCATTATTAAGGCGAAGATACCTATAGCAATTGTTGTAATTATTGATAGCCTAAGCATGTATTTATCGCTTGCTCTAGGATTAATGAATCTAAAGTAGAAGTCTCTAATTATATGCGATGTTGCTGCTGTTAATAACGAATCAGCTGTTGACATTATAGCAGCTAATATAGCTGCAATGAATATAGCTCCAATAATAGGGCCAAACATCACTAGAACTAAGTGAGGTATTGCGACTCTAGGTGATGAAATAACTTTTAATGGATTAGGACTTAGCGCTAGTGCAGCCATACCAGCAAGAGGAGGTACTATAGATATTACCATTAAGAATACACCTGAAGTAAGTGCAGCTAATACTGCTATTCTTTCAGTTTTTGCAGCAAATAATCTTTGGTAAAAGTCTTGACCTATCAATGTATACATTACGGTAGCAATAAGGGTTAACAGTATAACTGAAGCTCCTGGAGAACCTACGTTTAAATACATACTTGTTGGTTGAGGCAGATCGGCTAACTTCTCTAGTTTACTAATAATGCCTCCAATACCACCAGCTACACTAAGAGCTATGCCTGTAGCAAGTAGTACTCCACCACTTCCAATTAATATTTGTACTAGATCAGTTAATGTTACAGCCCATAAACCTGAGATGGCTGTGTAGGCTATGAATATAGTTGTTGCTAATACAGATCCCCATAGTCCTGGTAGTCCTATAGCTTCAAAGACTGCTCCAGCAGCCCATACTTGAGCACCAATAATCCCTATGAGCGCAAGTAATGAGAGTAATGCTGCTAGACATTGTATGGCCCCAGATTTATATCTTAAGTTAAGTATTTCAGGTACAGTGTATACTGCTAAAGCTCTTGACAATTTAGCAAATGATAATCCCAGTAATAATAATCCTAGACCACATGCAAAGCCATACCAAAATCCACCAATACCATACTTAACCCCCCAAGAACCTCCACCAAGAACAAAACCTCCACCATAGTGTGTTGCAGCTAAAGTAGCAGCAGTTAATATTAGCCCTAGTCTTCGACCAGCCAGGAGGAAGTCGCTTGTTGACTTAATGAATCTGGAAGCATAAATTCCTATAAATAGCATAGCCGCTAGGTATACTATAATTACATACCATATTACAGCTTCCTGTGCAAAGATAACCACCTACACGTAAAGGGAAAAGGGTGGGGTATAAATATGTTACGTCTAAAATATCCATTATTTAGTTGGTCTTTCCTTTTCTAATGCTCTACCAACAATCCACGACCTTAGTAGAGTTATAGAGGCAGATAAGCACGCAAACCCTATTGCAGCAGCTAATAGTGAAGGAGCAACATGGTAGTCTATCATTAGTGATACCCCTAGTAAGAAGAAATAGATGCTTATACCAAGTAAAATAATTCCCGTAATACCTACCACTATTGATCTAACGTCTATCTTAGCCATGCTTCAACCCCAAATTAAGTGTATAAGGAATTTTATTAGCTGTTCAAGATATTTTACGTAATTTTCTATGCTTATTACTCTATCCTCAAATTTTAAAATATATTCTTTCAACGGATCATAATCTACGCCATTACCGATAATAGTTTCCTTAATGACAATTAATGGATTATAACCATTAATAACATATAGAGCTAAAACTAATATAATTAATCCGATGGAAAATACTAGTAGGAGTCTAAATGGAAACCTCCCCTCAACAGAGGACTTTATAATACCTTTTATGATTCTAGCAAATATTAGGTATATTAAGAATATAGAACCATAAGTTAAGAGATTAAATGCAGGTCCTCGAATAGTAATGAAGCGTTCTAGAACATTACTTATTCCTGAAAATATTAATGGGAGCATGGGTATTAATACAAGAAAGGATGCTGCATAATCCATAATACCGTAAGACTCTATTACTAAGAGCTTCTTCGCCAAAATAGATAACTCTCTTCTCACCATAGATAACGCTATGTCCCTTGTTATTGTAAACCCGAGGATAATGGTCTCAGTAAACTGATTTATAAGCCACAATAAAGCGTAGAAGACTATTATAGTTATTATTAAAGTACCTATCCTAGTCTCCATAAGGGTAGAGTATATAGTAGAAAGAGGATAAGGTAGCTTACTAGGAAGAGCATACAATATATGTGAAAGCAACATTGTATACCACGATGAAAAAGCCAATGTAATGACATACACTAAAGCATACTCAATAACTATCATGAACGTTAGCTTTACCTTACCTGCTAAAATTGTTGTAGGAGCATAGTATAATCCTCTAGCCCAATTATATGAGATCAATAATACTAGTAAGCCAGTAATGTATAGTGGAATAGAGCTCATGATGTCAGCTGAAAATAATATATTATACAAATAAATTAACGTTAATATTATTGCAGCTCTAGAATACCTTCCTCTATATATGGATAGAGATGTTAGTGCTATACCTAATAAGCCTATAGTGTATGGTGATAAGAGGTACTTTATAAAGTCTAGTAGTAACGATAATGGTATAGGAATATACATTAAAAACTTAGTTAAATTAGAGCTTATTGTATTAGCATTCATAAATATGAGCATGTATACTACATATATAAATGTGACTAGAGATACAATAGGTGGTATTAATACGTAGATATTCTTTAACTTAAAGCGGGGCATGAAATCTCAGTGCCTCAATCTTCTTTAATATAATTTCTATTATATCTTGAGGGCCTACATTTATAACAGGTATACCTCTTGACGTGAATATCTTTAATGAAGCTTCTCTAGTTTCCCAGCTCTTAGCAACATGTATTCTTTGAAGAACTTTACTAAAACCGTTAAGTGTTTCTAATTCAAAGAGAGGAGAATATGGTGATATAATGCATATGGTATTTCTAAGTTCTTTGGCTTTAATAGCTACATCAACTATACTATTGTATAGTTTCTCATCATAGGGTTCTAAATCAGTTATTAATAGTACTAGGTTATAACCCCAACTAGTACCCCTCACCATAGACTTAGCTATAACTTTTGGAAACTGTGATTTATCTTCACTATATGGTTCAATATCAGCTAACGCGTCAAGTATTCTATAAACATGTATTCTACCATGTCCTAAAGGTACTATCTTATACCTATCACCACCCATATAGATCGTTAATCCAACATAGTCTCCTCTATCTAGTAACAGCTTTGCTATTGTTGCTATTGCCCTAGCTGAAAATTCAAGTTTAGTATTACCTATTACGCCATAATACATTGTTTTAGTTGCATCAAGTATGAATATAGCTCTTAGGTGAGCCTCTAATTCATATTCCTTAACCTTTAATCTACCAGTTCTTGCCGTAGCCTTCCACTCTAAATGTCTAAAGTCATCGCCAGGAACATAGTCTCTAACATCTGCAAATTCTTGTCCTATACCCTTAATTCTAGCTTTAGAAGTACCAAATGGAGCTGTAATCATAGCTGAAAGAAGTCTTTTCTCTTTCAACGGTATAACCTTGGGTTTAAACTTATACTCTACTGGTTCACCAACATATGTCTCAACGAAGAATAAGCTTAATGGATCTCTTAATATAACTTTTAACCTATTAAAGGAGTGTTTACCTATAAATGGTTTAAACTTATATTCGTGTCTTGATGTACCTCTAGGTGGAAGTATCAGTAATCCTGATGTAGAACCTTCTACTACTTTAAACGTTTTAGGAGGATTATCAATAAATTCTACGCCATAAATTGGTATAAGTGATGGATTATAGAAGATTAATGTCATTGTATGTAGATCTCCTTCAATAAAGCTTCCCTTAATTTTTCTCTCAACTCTTATACTACTCAATGCCTTGGCCTTTATCTGTATAATGTACCTCATTATAATTATAAGTAATGTTAAGCTTAAACCCGTAATGAATAGTGAAAGGAACATTGAATGTTGAGGTGATATAAAGCCTAAAGCTATGAGGAGGGCTGAAGCAAGTATGAGCGCTTTTCCTCTTGGCGATAATAGTGCTGGTACTTCTATACCGTCCTCACTCATAGATGGCCACTCTTATTATGGTGATGGAACTCTTTCAAGGATATCCTTTATAACATCTGTAGGCTTTACACCTTCAAATACTGCTTCGGTTGTTAAGATTATTCTATGATTTAATACAGGTACTGCAACCTCTTTTACGTCGTCTGGTATGATGTAGTCTCTACCATTCATTAATGCTAATGCTCTAGCAGCCATTAATAAGGCTATTGCAGCTCTAGGACTTCCACCAAGTCTAATAGCAGAATGTCTTCTAGATTCTTCAACAATATCAGCTATATAGCTTAAGATAGATTCATCAGCATGAACCCTCCATACAAGTTCTCTAACCCTAAGAATGTCTTTACCGGAAGCTACGGGGTTAACTTTGAAATCATATATACTCTTAAGTCTTTTCAGAATTTCTATTGTTTCAGATTTATTTGGATAGTCTATAAAGATTCTCATAAAGAATCTATCAAGCTGTGCTTCAGGTAATGGGTAAGTACCTTCAAGTTCTATGGGGTTTTGAGTTGCAAGTACAAGAAATGGGTCTGGGAGCTTATACGTTACACCTTCAATTGTAACTTGCCTTTCCTGCATAGCTTCAAGCAATGCGGCTTGTGTTTTTGGGCTAGCTCTATTAATTTCATCAGCTAGGATTATGTTAGCAAATATGGGACCTAATCTTACATGAAATTCACCAGTTTTAGGATTGTAGACCATAGTACCAACTATATCTGATGGTAGTAGATCTGGTGTGAATTGTATTCTCTTAAATTCTAACCTAAGTGCTGCTGCTAGAGTTTTAGCAAGAGTAGTTTTAGCAACCCCTGGAACACCTTCTAATAATACATGGCCTCCAACGTATAGGCTTGCTAAGATCATTTTAATTTCCTTAACCTTACCGACGATGATTTTACTAACTTCTGCTATAACTCTATCAGTTATTTTCTTAACATACTCTAAATCAGATTTTTCTAAGCCTATATTCGACACCCTTAACACCCGGCTTACCCATTATTGTAGCACCCATAGTCTCAAGAATCATTTCAGAATCTAATACTAATTTAGATAACGTTCTTCTCCAAAAAATTATTGGAGGCCATATAAACTTTCTCTTACCTATATGGTATTCATATATTTTCCTTAGCTTACGTATAGCTCTAAGAGCTCTATCACTTTTCTCTTTAAATATAAGTCTAAACCTTTTCAAAACATTCTCCTCGTCAATTTTCATGAAGTCTAAATTAAGCTCTTTTAAAGCTATTTTACGTAAAATTTCGTAAAGACTTGCTAGGGTTTCTATAATATCCTTTTTAGTTAAGTACCTAACATTATACATTCTCCTACTAGGTAATTCTGTTTCAAGTAGAATGCTTGTCTCAATACGTCGATAAATACCTTCGTCAAATCCATGTTTACCTCCAAGCTTTTTAAGAATAATGTAGGCTAGGAATAGTATGAGAAGTAATGCAATAAACTTCATAATTAAAGGTAGTTGACTGAGAAGGGATAAGTACATAGAGTCAAGAGCTTTAACCATCATAGTTAAAAACATTGAAATAATTAATCCTATAGGAGGTATAGGTAGTCCAAGTAACGTCTCTATACCTAAAGCTTTGTAGTGCAAACAATCTATTATTATCTTATACTCTTTATCACCATGAGTCAATACCTTAACGATATCTATTGCGAACTGTTTATTCTCTATTGAGGTAAATCTCTTAGGTACAGATTCGTTTAGGTATTCTTCTTTAAAGAATTGATTAATAAAAATACTACTATCAGATATTATTATACCCTCATAGTCTTCCCCCATGTAGTAGACAACGATAGGCTTACCTTCATAAGTACATAGGAATCTGAAAAACTCTTCCTCAAAACCAGGATGTCTTGGGATTAAAGTTATATAAGACGCTATATTTAATACTAAGGTATATTCAGTATCATTTATCTTACATTTAACTACAGGAAATAATGGTCCATAAGGTGAATTAGGATCCTTAATAACTAATCCAGAAATCATGGCATGGAACAAAGTCATTAATAGTGAATTTGAAGTTATATTCTCATCAGCTATTAGAAATGAAGCATGGTGGGCTCTCTGTATAGCTTCTTTCAATAGTTTTATATCATCTAAAGTAAAGGGTCTATCAGGTGCAATAACTATGTATAAGAAACTATCATTAACCTTAACTAGTCTATTAATATCGCTCATGGAGTTTAACAGGTAGACCTCATATCCCTCCTCCTTCAACATATTATAGAACTCAGATGTACCATTCCATAACGTATTATATGGGCTAGAGGAATAGTAATATATGGGTAACTTTATAGGTAAGATCTTTAGAGGAGCATAAATTGAAGCAATAAATGCTACGAGAACTAAAAGTATTGCAAACGTCTTTTTACTTATCACTTCCTTTCACCTGAAAGCTCATTAAATTTCTCTTCACATATCTTAATCTCATCTTCACTAGCCTTCTTACCTCCAAACCTCACCTTCTCATATAGATAGGTTAATGTCTCTAGGGTGTTATATTCAACTCTACCTCTTAACCTTCTTAGATATTCTCTTGGGGTTTCATATCTAAGCCTAGGTAATCCTCTTCTCCTCATAATTTCAAGAGCTAAAAGATAATATTTGATAATGGGATGTATTTGTGAATCTAGCTTTGCCTTTAACCTTCTAATAGTCATATGAATCCTAATACTGTCTATGAGCTTTCCAGTTAACCTCTTTATAGGCTTAAGCCTTAGGATAAGGAACATTGTAGTAGCTAGAACGATTACTAAGATTAAATACATTATGATGTTAGTAATGTTAAGTAATGAAATATTTAAGCTAGGAGTTGAAGGGACAATAAACCCAATATCCTTAAGCCTTGAAATTCTTTTTAAATCAAATAATCTTGGAGGAGTGGACACATATCTATTATTCTCTTCTCTAGCTTCAACCTCTTCAGGTTCCATTCTTTTACCGAATATTAGTTGTAACATATCCATAGTTGTCTTAACAATTCTACCATCAGATGTTATGTATGTTGGTAAATTATTTAAGAACTCCTTTAACTCATCTTCAGAAATATAGCCTTTTTCAAGAAGCTTAGTTAATATATCATCAAGTCTACTATATGCTATAGAGTATAGCCTACTAGCAGTAAGGTAATCGCCTTTCATTAATGCACCGACAATATTATCTAGTAAATCAGAGTTTTCAGGATCAATATCTTTAACAAGTGAAGCAAGTTTCAGTAAGGTATTAATAACTTCAATATTATTAAGACTAGTTAAATTAGAATTAAGCAGCTTAGATAAATCGAGAGCTTTTTCAGGATCCAAAACAACATCAAGTTTTCCATCCTTCCTACTTATTCTATAAGAAGCTAATAAGGATAAGAGAGACTTAGTTTCTTCAGGCTTATCAATGTATAAGTCTTTATTCTCCCTTAATATCCTCTCTAATTCTTCAAGATCTTCACTAAGCTTAGCAATATTACCACTTTCAATATCTCCCTCAATCTCTCTTAGCTTTATAGATACTAATGGGTCTAACTCATCACCGTAGGATTCAAGTAAGGTTGAAGTTAGATTTTTTAATACATAGAGATCTTTAATTAATCCACTATTAATTGTAACATTACTAGTTAAGCTACGACTATGCCTCTTACCAATAACTTCAGCATTAACATAAGTGGTATAGAGTATAATTGAAAATGCAATTATCAATAATATGCTGATCTTAAGTACTTTAACTATTTCAAATTCCTTACCATTAAGTTCATGTATATTAGTCATACCTATGGCCCTACAGCTAAACAATATTTTATAATAACACTTTAATAACACTATCCAACATAGTTAAAGAAACCGCTAACACTCCTATATCCATAGCAGACTATTATTTTTATAACGTAGTTATCTTCTACAACATATGTTCTACTCTGCTCTAGTAATTCTATGACCTCATAGTTAAGTAAGAATTCTACTGATCTATAGTACTAAAATAAGTAGTAATATTCTCAAGTGCTAGAGATAGCTTTAAAACACCATTATCAGCATATGCTTAAAACTTAAGTGCTAGTTAGAAATTTCAATAATACTGGAATTGTATAGCCAGAAGAGTATTACCGTGACTTATAAGAAAAAATTACCATATAATTATATGGCTAGCGTTTACGGTACCTATACCATTCATAAATAGGATAGATCCATTCATTATGGGAATGCCATTACTATGGTTCTGGGAATTCATATGGGTAATAATTACTCCAATACTATTAACAATATCCTACTTCATGCTTGGAAAAGGAGGGTGAAACATAATGGTTGAACCACATGTTATATCATTAAGTATAATATTTGGATGGATAATAATTTCAGCAATAGTTGGAGTACTAGCATATAAGCTAAAGATAAAGGTACTAAGGCTTGATACATACATGGTCACAGGTAGAGGACTTGCACTCATCGTAACGTTCCTAAACATGGCAGCTGTAATATACAGTACATTCGCATTTCTAGGAGCAGCTGGCTGAACCTATGCATTTGGAGCACCAGTACTTTACATATGGGCTTATGGATGTTTAGCATATACGCTAGTCCTCTTCTTTACACCAAGAATATGGAGTGTAGCTAAGAATCAAGGATTACTTACATAACCAGACTTCTTCTTATGGAGATATAATAGTAAATTCCTAATGGCATTTACAGCAGTAATAGGAATAGCATTTAATGTACCATATGCACAACTACAATTACTAGGTACTAAGTATATTGTTGAACTAGGTAGCTACTTTACAATTCCTGGAATATGGGTTGTGGTTATAGTATATGTATTAGTAATGATATTCCTGTTCCTTGGGGGTATGATTAGCTTAGCTATTACAAATACCATTCAAGGAGCTATAATGCTAATAGCAATGCTATCAATGGGTATCCTTATACCAGTAATCTTATTTGGAAGCCATGCAAATATGTTTGCAAAACTTGCAGAAGTATCTCCAGCCCACTTAGTATTCCTGGAGCTAAAGGAATTCACCCAGTACAATGGTATCTATCAACAACTATAATGTGTGGTTTAGGATTCTGATGCTTCCCGCAACTTGCACAAATAGTATTTTCAGCAAAATCTCCTGTAACCGTAAGAAGGGGCATAGTATTATCATCATGGTATCATCTAATAGGCTTTCTACCAGTAACACCTGTAGGTCTAGCAGCATTCCTAGCGTTTCCAGGCCTAAAGGTATCGGATTGGGCATTACATTATTCAGTACAAAAGCTATTCCCACCATGGATATTAGGATTAGTCAGTGCTGGTGGAGTAGCAGCTGCATTATCTTCGGTATCAGCTATACTACTTAGTAGAAATATATGGCAAGGACTGATAAGACCTCAAGCATCAGAAAGAGAAATTATATTAGTTGCAAGAATTTCAGTTATATGCTTCATACTACTAGCACTGTACTTAGCATGGACAGCACCAGCATTCCTAGTATACCTACTGCTAGTAGGCTATAGCGGAATAACACAAATGATTCCAGGATGGATACTAGGTACATACATTAAGTGGATAAAGAAGGAAGGAGTAATTGTAGGAATTATTACCGGAATAATAATAGTAATACTAACAACGTTTATATGGAAACATTCATTTGGAATATTCTCAGGCATTTGGGGATTAATACCAAACATAATCCTCACATTACTTATAAGCTACTTGAAAAAGTAAGTAGGATGAAAACATGCCCTTAGAGGAAATGTATAAGAAAATAAATGAACATGAAGAATATATAACTAAGGTACTAAGTAGGTTAATTGAAATACCCACTGTAGTACCTCCTGGAGAAAAATATGAAGATTGTGCTAATTATCTAAGAGATTTATTAAAGGAATATGGATGGGAAGTACAGGTAATTAAGGTACCAATAGAATATGCTGGAAAATATATTCCAAAATATAAGGATTATCCAAGATACATAGTATTAGCAAGACTTAAAGGTGAAGCTGAAAAACCCATACTCCACTTTAATGGACATTATGATGTAGTACCTCCAGGAACAGGATGGACCATAACAGATCCATTTAAACCTAAGATAATAGATGGTAAAGTTTATGGTCGTGGAGCAACTGATATGAAGGGTGGTATAGCTTCAATACTATTAACTGCAAAGATGTTGGCTGAAGGAAGATTAAGCTATCAAGGTACAGTAGAAATATCATTTACACCAGATGAAGAAATAGGAGGAGAATGTGGTGTAGGCTATATAGTAAATGAGGGAATAGTAAAACCAGACTACTGTATTATAGCAGAACCAAGTGGTGTGGAAAATATATGGTTTGGTCATAAGGGGCTTGTATGGTTTGATATAATAGTAAAAGGTAAAGCCGCACATGGATCAACCCCCTGGCTTGGAGTAAATGCATTTGAGAAAATGGTTGAAGTAGCTCAAGCATTAATTAAAGAGTTAAAGCCAAAAGTAGAATCAAAAATTAGTAAATACGACTACATATACCCTGAAGGCAAGAAAGCTACAATGAATATTGGAGGAGAAGTACATGGAGGTGCAAAAGTAAACGTAGTCCCCGACTACTATTCATTTTCAATAGATAGAAGAGTTATACCTGAAGAAACAGTTGGAGAAGCTGAAAAAGAGGTAATAGAGTTCATTAATAACTTAAAGAAGAAAATACCAGGACTAAACGTTGAAGTTAAGATTAGAACGAGAATGAAGCCATGCCTAACAGATCCATCATCTAAGATATGTCAAGTAACTTCTAAAGCATGTAAGGAAATTATTGGAAAAGAACCAAAGCTAACAGTATGTATTGGAGGCTTAGATATGAGATACTATGCATATAAAGGCATAGAAACAATAGTATATGGTCCAGGAGTACTTGGAATAGCACACATGTCAAACGAATACATAGAAGTTAAAGACATATTAACAGTAAGCAAAGTATACCTCAAGACATTACATGAACTACTAAAATGAAATACATTTTTCATTTTCATACACTTTCATTAAACCAACAATTACTAAAACAACTTCCCTCAAAATCTAGTAAATAAAGTTAGAAGAAAAACCCTAGTAAAACAAATAGGGCTCAGAACCCAAAGCTAAAAATCTAAAATGATTCTTACACAATTCTATACCCTAAGCGAATTTAAGTTAAGAACCTATGATACAGTTCATAGCTCCTTAAATTCTATTTATTAGATTCGTAAAGTTCGCACAAATAGTGGGAAACGGTTGAGGTAGTGAGGTTAGTGTTGTTGTAAATCTTATCCATCTACAGTATTCTCTAAAACCTAATTTAGCATAAAGTGTTTCTAGACCCTTAACTCCATCAAGGTATATTCTCTTGACACCCCTACTCTCTAGCTCCTTAACAATTGTTGCTACTAGTGCTTTTCCAAGTCCCTTACGTTGATGATCTGGGTCTACAGCTACTGTAGCAACAACACCTGTTTCTCCTCCATCAACAGCCTTAAATACCATAGCATCAGCATACCCGGCAATCTCGCCATTTCTATCTACTACAACATATAGTATTGGTTTATATCTCTCAAAGTATCTTCTCGCATCCTCTAAATTCCATGGATGAAACCAATCATATACGGAAAAAGCCCTATTAAATATCTCAACAATACGAGGTAGATTGTTAATTGATCCACGCTTAATCACATAACCCTTTGGTATACTAGGTTTAGAAGGTAGGCCCACATAAACCATTAGTGTAGCAGAATAATCTTCTAGGAGAATAGCGCCATTAAGTATCTTCCGCAACAACCTATACATAAAGCCAAATTGATCCCAACCACCAATAGTAACAACTCCTCTAGCACCACGTTTCTCAAAACTATAACGAGCCCAAGCCAATAACATTTTAGTAGCTTCCTCAATAACCCATGAGGGTTGATAAGGATCAATACATAAACTTATATGACAATTTCTCTCAATAAGAGCCCAGGAACACCCCACAACTCTATGATTAAGCATAACTAGAGCAAACTCCCTTGGATTAAACCATGTAGACCTAAACATATCTCTTACATCATCAACACTCTTAATCCTCATAGCCCACGCAATACTAGCAGACCTACACCTATTATAGAGTAGAGCAATACCATTATCGATACCATCATCACCACCACAATATCCTTCAACAAGTCGAAGCAAAATACAACACCTAGAAAACACTATATATATCAAAATATAAATACAACTACGAATATCTTATAGGAATAGTTTAGGATTTTATAGGAGCAATTATTCATAAAACCTGATTTCATAGTTTATTAAACCTCATACTTTTAGCTAGGATTGTATCCTTTTCTCAATACATATTTTGAAATGAGGGACAAATCTACTCCTAAGCTATATGGATTTTTCATGAAATGATTAGGAGTGTGTGATTGTTTGGTTGCTGGGATTATACTAGATAATAGTATTTTATTATCTTGGATAAAGAATTTTTTTATCTTCAAGAGCTAGGCTTTAACATATTCTTGGTATTATGCCGTCAAAGTGTTTGTCGAAGCTCATAATGTAGTCTATATTGTATCTCTTTATTAGCGCTATTGATGTTGCATCTGTAAAGCTTAATCTCTTATCTATGTATCTATTAAATATCCTCCAAGCTTCCACAAAAATTACTCTATCTACAAATAGTATCTGTAATTTTCTTGACGATGGAATAAATTTCCCTATATCAATAGCTATTTCAGGTTTATTAGTCCTTATTAATGCTACCGTTACCGCTTCATCAAATACATAATCTGATGTGTATAAATTCCCGTACTCTCCTCTAAGAGCTGATTTTAAGAGATTAACAGCTCTTTTATGATTTATATCGCTCTTATTTCTTGCCGCAACAAATATTCCTGTATCTATGAATACTGCCATGTCCTCCACCATATAATGCTTCGTCTATTTTTATTGATGCGTCTTTAATATTCCAATCAATTGGTTTTTCTAAAAGCCTTAACATAGGATCTTCTTGATCTTCCTTAAACTTACTTAAGAGAGCTTCTTCATTACTAAGACCTAGCTCTATTAGCTTTTCAAGGATATCATGTAAACTAGCCTTAACTCCGTGAAGTCTAAGACGAGCCTGCAATTCCTCAAGCTTTCTTTTTGCTTCAATCCTAATCTTAACACTGGTATACATATATTCCACCGGGTAGAATGTATACTATGTAGTATAATAATATGTTCTGGTATAAGATAATTTCCCTTTAATTATTAAACACATGTATTATTTTAGGCCCTTATTTGGTTTAAGTTTTCCTTCAATTATAGTTACTTCTGATACAATGTTATGATTTATGAGTATTTCTGCTAGATCAGGGTAATTTATGGGTTTATCAGGATTCTCAATTACTTCATGGTATTTGCTTACACTTATTATCGTTCTTAAGTGCTTTATTCTTGTTTGATATATGTTATTTAACCATTTACTTGTATTCTATTTATATCCTAATGCTATTTCTATTAACATTATTCTTGGATTACCACTAGTTAAATATCCATGCTATATCACCAACTTCATGTATGGATGTTTTGCTAACTCTATAAATAATTCTCTATATCTAAATTCCATATCATTATTATTCTACTATATGTATGCCTTGAAATAATCTTCTTACTCAACTCCTTGCTTGTACTAGCTACTATTAATGTCGATTTGGTTTCATAGATCCGTAAAAACGCTTCCAAGAGTTTAAGTAGGTTCTTCATATAAACATCTATCCTCTTAATACCTAATGACCTAACATCATCAATAGCTATGATGACATGCTTATCCTTAAACCTTATCCTTTTTGAAAGCTCAGTAATAATCTTCAGTATTAGAGATGCGATTAAGCTACCTACGGGTCTAGCATCTCTTAATAAGCCGGATGTTATTTTAACAAATAAACTATGACCTATAACGGCCTTATAACATATGCTTCTAGTGCACCAATGTGAATAGATGTATAGTCTTCCTTACCTTTAACTCTATCTATGAGCTCCCTTGATAGCCTTGACTGTCCAAAACCTTCAGGACCATTAACATAGATAGTGGAGTATAATCCTTTCTTAGCAATAGGTTCTAAATCCCTTAGCTCAATTATTCTATCAACAAACTTTAACCAGATAGTTATACCTCTATCAACCTAGCTCCGAGTTAAGCTACATACGCTAATTAAATAAATTAAATAATTATGTGGCTAATACTGCTTACCTTATAATTTACGTCTTAGAAATGGTTTCCTTCAATAAGCTTTAGGCTTATTTTAATGGGTTATTGTTCTTTAATTGTTTTTATTATTTTGCTATAAGGTAGTATTGGTTTTCCACCTACCATTCTATAATATATTACTGGTATCTTTAGCTTATTGAAGTATGGTTTAAGTTTCTCATCAGCAATTAGTATCATGTTCTTCATGATCTTCGATATTTCATGTAACTTGTAGGCTTTCTTTTCAGCATACTCCTTTCTCCAATAACCAGCTATTTCGATATAGAATACACCTTTACTTGTACGTACCTTGAAGTCAGGTATGTAGATTAGATCTCCTAGTGCTATTGGCTCTTCCTCCCTAGTTATATGGAGTTTTGTTGTTTTTAATATCCTATATATTATTTCTTCTATCCTACTATCAAATATCTCTTTAACAGTTAATTCACTTACTATTCCTAGTTCTGGTTTAAGATTATCTGATAATACTTGTACGTTTATTCTTTTACGTTGAGTATACATTATTGCTTTTACGTTCCAGTTTTTCATTGAGTATAGTATTGGTAGTGTTTTTGTTAAGAGCAATGATAGCCTTGTACCATATCTTGTAGGCTTACCAAAGAGGCTACGTGGTCCTTCAATAGTAGCCCTAAATAATTCATTAACATACCTCATATCATATACTAGTCCATATAGTTTACAATACCTACCAATGCTTTTAGCTAAAACACCAAGTAACTTCTCGCTCCTAGAACACTCAATGATTATCTTTGATGAATTTACACATACGGTATCTATTGTTTCAAAGTTAAATGCTTTAACAACCTCATCTACAGTAACCTCCCTAACCCTAGTTAATGGTAATTCATTAATATCATCACACCATAGTACTTCATCAATATCATAACCTATCCTTAACTCCCTCCTAATCTCCTCTAACGCCTTATCCCTAAGATCTGATGGGATAAATCCCCCATATTTTTCATTAACTAATTGAAATATTCTAAGTCTTAGTGATTTAGGATTAACTATAGGCTTTAACTTTACATCTCTAGGCCTATAAAAAATTCTCATAACCTTTCTTAAAGCATTATATAATCTATCATCACCAATTATTATTCTTAGGTATTCCCAGTCAATACTACCATAAGGTTTACCTATGTTAGATTCATAGAATTCTATAACATCTCCTATAAGCTCCTCATCCCTCTTTTTATCGAGGTAGTATGGTATTGCTATTCCTTGATGAAATTCTAGTTTAAGATTTTTCCTACCATAGGTCATGTATAGTTCTCCTTCTACTCTTCTTCTAGAAATATTTGGAATTTTCTTCTACGCTTTACTAGTGATGGTTCTATCGTCTTCTTAGTTATTAATTCTATTAGTAGTGCTTCTTTTTCTTTAGGTCTTAGTATTCTTCCTAGTCTTTGAACATATTCTCTATGTGAACCTGTACCACTAATTATTATTGCCATTGATGCATCTGGTACATCAACTCCTTCATCAAGTGCCATAGCTGTTGCAAGAACCCTAATCCTACCTTCACGAAATAATTTAAGGTATTCCTTTCTTTCATCTTTTGGAGTATCGTGTAGTATTCTTGGTATTAGGAATCTACGTGATATTTCACGAATAATATCAGTATATCTTGAAAAGATAATTACTTTTTCACTAGGATACTTCTTTAATAGTTCTTCAACTACTTTGATTTTTCTTTCAGCATTAAGTGCTATTTGTCTAGCTTTATGTTTAGCTCTAAGAGCCTCTCTTGCTTCAGGATCTTTAGCTGCAAGCTCTAATACCTTCTTAAACCTTAACCTAGGATCTCTTATTTCAGGTAGCTTTCTTCTACAATAATCTAAGTATACGTTCATTAACCTATAGTATTCTTTTAATTCACTACTTGATAGCTCAACGTATATTCTTTCTTCACGGTGTTTTGCAAGATATCCTTCTTCTTGTAGAACCCTATGCTCTATCCTATATATTACTCCACCAATTATTTTACCATAATACTTATGTAATCCATCACTACGTAGTGGTGTTGCAGTTAATCCCATGCGGTAAGGTGCTGTAATTAATTCAAGTGCTTTCCTATAACTTGGACTAACAGCATGATGGCATTCATCAGCAACTACTAATCCAAAATATGTAGGATAATTTTCTAAGTTTATACTAGCTGAATCATAAGTCATAACAGTTACTTCATTAACCTCTCTTCTACCACCACCAAAAACTCCAATTTTATTTACTGGAACACCTAGCTTTTTAATAAGTACTTCATACCATTGATTTAATAAGTCAATTGTTGGTACAAGAATTAATGTTCTAACTTTAAGGTATTCAATCGCCTTAAGAGCAATAATAGTCTTACCAGCAGCTACAGGTAATGCAATAACCCCTTTACAACCACCATTAACCCATGAATTAAAAGCCTTAACCTGATAATCTCTTAACCTAACTCTTAACTTAGGAGTAAAAGATAGCCTATAATCAAGTTTAAAACCCAAATCATACCTTAATCCTTCATTAACAACTATATTTAGGACCTTATGTAAATCTATAGGTTTTAACCTAAAAGTACCAGTCCTTCCATCCCATTTAACTAAATTTTCTTCTCTCAATCTATCTATAAGCCTAGTACTATGAGTATACAATACTATGTCAGGTTTTTCAAGAATAAAGTAAGCATCTACACCCTTATCACTTAATTGTTTAATAAGCTTTCTAACATCTAATGGTATATAAATATTCAATTTATTAGCTATTTCGAGAACCTTACCTAAACCTATTCTTGCAGCTTTAACAGGGTTTAACCTATATACGTAAAGATTAAGATTACTATCATAGCCTATGAAATCAGCTAAAGACCTTAACAGCTTATAGTCTATTGCCCTAAGCCACTTAACCCTAAATATAAGCAAAGACCCTAAACCTCAACACTCTATATACTTAAGAAAGGTTAAAAATAGTATAATCAATGCTC
>CAYXRT010000014.1:0-1882 GCA_964467535.1 uncultured Desulfurococcales archaeon | reverse complement strand
CTTGCCATTAGTTCATATATTTCTTTATATGTGTATTCTTTTTCTTCTATTAATTGTATTGCTTTTAGGTATTCTTGTTTTGGTGTTAATGGTATTAGTGGTAGTTCTACTGGAGCATAACCTACTTCATAGACATAATATGCTTTATCAATACCTAATAAACTTGCTACGAGAAGAGCATATCCTGTTTCAGCTTTAAATCCGCCTGTAAGGTTAATTGCAATTCTAAATCCTTCACTCCTAACTCTATTTACTTCAACTACCAATGTATCTAGAAGGTTTAGTACTCCAAGTTCAAATACTTTACCAAGATACTTAACCCTACAAGACCTAACAGGTATATTCTTTAACTCAAAATATTTTTCCAAAAGCTTAGCTGCGTAATGACCTGAATCAGTATCTGTATAAACTAGTGTTACTCCATGAACTAACCCCTTATCAAGGTAATCTCTCATACCATTAAGTTCAGCACTAATCCTATATGGATTACTAGATAGTATTTCAAAATACTTATCTATACTAGATATTATTCTTGAACTAGGCTTAATACCTGGCTTTACAGCAAACTCCATCAACTCATTATCACCTAGAACTTGAGCAATATTCCTTAAACAACTAGTACCAACAAGAACAATATGCCACCATTTAACCAAAACTAACCCCTAACTATAGAAACCCCTAAAAATATATAAACATCATCTACAAGGATTCATTAAGAAACGATAACCTAATCACATTTAGTAAGCCTATAAAGCCCACTACGCTTACACATTTTAAGTAACTATGTCCTTCCTTATACCTGAAGCTAGGTAACATAGCTTAGTAGCTAAGCTAATGACTATACCTGTAAAATATGTGAGCTATTTTGCTTGAAAGTATTTTTATTTTCTTAAGCCTAGCTATTCTCTGATAGGAATTGGTGAATATGATGACATTTTATGAGGAGTTTGCACGTAAGTATTTTCTTGAGGCTAGGAAGGATCTAGAACGTGCACGTAGAGCATTAATTGAAGGTGATTATCCTGAAGTAGTATTTCATGCTCAGCAATGTGTTGAGAAAGCTGTTAAAGCTATGCTGGAAGCTAAGAGGGAGTACGTTTATAATCATGGACCTAGGCTCGCATCAATATTTGTACGTGTATTTGAAAATGAGTGGGATAGCGAATTCGACGAAGTAGTTAATGTTATAGGTTGGTTTTCAGAATACTATACTCGATCTCGTTACCCATTTATGCTTAAAGGAAAAATAGTATCCCCAAGTGAGTTTATAGATGAGGATATAGCAAGTGAATCAATAGAAAAAGCATTAAAGGTGCTAGGTATTGCAGAAAAATATCTTAGAAAAAGAGGAATTATATAATAAGATAATCATTGAAGCTAAGAAGATCTTAGGCCCTAGCCTAAAGAATATCATAGTATTTGGAAGCTATGTATATTTAGGAAAAGGTAGTGATATAGACCTTATCGTAATCATAGATAAAGAAATTAATTTAAAAGATAAATTAAAGCTAGAACATAAGCTCTCATATACACTACAAAACGTATATAGGAACATAATATTCGATGTACATATATTTAACTTAAATGAGTTTAAGGAAAATCTAAAGCCAGGAACATTTCTATCAGGACTAGCATTAGGATACGAAATCATATATGGAGACTCAACACTAAACAACATAATCCTAAGCTTCTTACAAAAATTATCAAAAGAAAAATACATACTACATAACAAGTACGGAACATGGAATCTAAGCTTCTATGCAAAAATAACCTATAAACTAAAGAAACATTAAACATAATATAATAAACCTAAACCATAATGTAGCATATCCTGCTAACTATATTTCGACTAGTATTACTTTCAATTCTATTTATTAGATTC
>CAYXRT010000013.1:0-48242 GCA_964467535.1 uncultured Desulfurococcales archaeon | reverse complement strand
TATATAAACTTATATCATCACTTATAGTAGAGCATAAGAGCAATGAACTTAAGAATAGCGACTATTTCTTCTGAAATAGCTTCTCAAACTTCTCCTTCATATACTCATATACATTTAAATCCCAGAACCTAGCTTCAGGGGAGTAAACAAAGAATGGAACAGAATAGCTCTTAACCGAAAGCCTATCAACTACATAAACTTCAATGTCGTCTACATATTTACGTAACCAATTCAAGAATTCAATAAAACCTGAAAGAACATCATAAGGTAAGACAAATGCGCATATAGCATTACCGTTTTCTATATCCAAATTTGCCGAACCAAAGCCTACAAGTTCTCTAATAGTTGATACTATGGGGTATATTTTCTTAATATCACCTTTCATGTAAACAATTATGTAAAATGAACCTTCAAGAGGAAAAGGTGCATATGCTAATGAGAATCCTCTAACGATTCCTGTTTGTAAAAGATGGTTCTTATAATGAGATGAAATTCTGTTCCTTGGTACGTGAAGCCTTTTCGCAATATCACCTATACCTATAAGTGCATTATCCTCAAGTACAGATATTATTAGTACATCAAGCCAATCTAGCCTTTTGAAGAATGTTGGAGTAGGAGGCCTTAAGAATGAAAGATTCATTTCTATTTTATTTTTAATTTCATTCCAAGGATAAATGAACTTACACGTACGTGGATCGAAATATCGTGAGAATTTGGGCTTATTATAGATAGTTAACTGCGCCTTAAAGAACTTAATTATCTTATATTGTTCAAGAGTATTTAATATAAGTTTCTCATTGACATTCACTGGCTGATAGAAAATTAGCATAGTAATAGGTCTTGGTGATAATATATACGCCTTCCATTTTAGAATATAAGATAAAGGTGCCGGTATTTTATCTAATATGCCGTAAATCATCACAATTAATTTAAGCAATCCCATTCCATAATGATTTATGTCTACTCGTATATTTATTCTTGCATTTTTTATTATGCGTAACTTTCTACGAATAGCATCAACAGATGTGGAGAGCTTCGAAGCTATGGCGGTAAGTTTAAGTGGAGGTGAGGTATCAAGGATAGCTTCAAGTATATCTACTATATCTCTCCTTCTTAGTAGCTCCCTTAGTTTCAGGCTGTACTCAAGGATCCTACGCGCTCTCTCAGAAGCGCTACTTGGTTTCATAGCATCACCAGGTCCGCTCTCATTTCTGATCTTCCACAAGATATATCTAGCTACAATGCTTACTAAAAATCTGCTCTCTAAAAATAAGTACAGATGATTATGTGGTGATATTATAATGAATATAACTGTGACCTATAATAAAAATATAGGGTTGGTTACTTCTTACTTCCACTTCATGTCCATTCGTCATCTAATTCTCTATTTTGTATTGTTGCCCCAGGGTCTTGTGCAAGTGTTTCTGCTGCTGTTGCTATTAAGGCTATTACTGCTAATTTCGTTGCTGTTAATACGATTTTTCTGTTATCATTTAGCCATTTTAATACCTTAACTTTTAAGGCCATATTTAGACCCAGTAATTCTTTTATTACTCCATCATCATTGAATTTTCGGTAATGGTGGGAGAATTTACTCATTAAATTTGTTCATTAAAACTACTTACTAAGGTATTTGAATGTTCTACTTAGACTATAGTTATATGAGAGGTTGTTTACTATGCTTAACGCTATTAATGGTATTTGTTTTCTATATAGTCTTAGATATAGGTACATTACGATATCAATGACTCCCTTAGTAATTTCAATAACCTCCTTTTCTATATCTTCTCTACTTTGAGTATTTAAGAGTAAATGTGCTCTTTCTAGTAACTTCAGTGTTGGGTGAGTATATTCTGATACCTTTAAGTACATATTCAATATTTGTCTCTTTATCGGACCGGGTGTATTTGGTAATTCTGTTATCATTTTTGCCGTAAATGTTGCTGCTGTTTTTGTTCTCCTTGATAATTCGCTCCTGATACTCACCTCATTAAATTTATGCTTTAATAAAAGGTAAGTCGCCTGAACAACAGATTCTATGAGCATTTTTAAATCAAAAGCTATATTGGCAACAATTCTTTCATCAATGTCCTTAACAAGCTTCTTAAGTAGCATAGGAACTAGCTTACACCATATTAATTCCTCGTAATGAGTAATATATTTTAAATCTCTATTCATAAGCTCTAAGCATTTCAAAGTCTCCAATAGTAAATCCCTACATACCTTCATTGGATAACACACTCTATAGAGCTAATGAATATATTTTCAGACTATACTTATTATTGTAAGAGGTGGTTAAATGAGTATGCTTGACTCATACATTGTAGTGCTTATAACATGTCCTTCCAAAGATGAAGGATTAAAAATAGCTAAGGCACTATTAGAAAATAAATTAGCTGCTTGTATAAATGTTATAGATAGCTTAGACTCTTATTTCTGGTGGAAAGGAAAAATAGATTATGCTAAGGAGGTATTGTTGATAGTTAAAACTAGACTCGACCTTTTCAATAAAGTTGTTGAACTTGTAAAGAAGCTTCATAGCTATACTGTTCCTGAAATCATAGCTCTGCCAATACTAGCTGGTAATAAGGACTACCTTAGGTGGATTGATGAGAGCTTAGGATAGTCTTTAGCTTATTATGTATTTCTAAAACCTTATGAAGATATCTAGCCATTTTCACTACATTGCTTGGTATTTCTATAAGCTTACCTTCATGTAATACCATGTGTTTAACACTTACTTCCGCCTTAGTTACCTTTACTGCCTCTTCAACTACATGATGTAGTTGTAGACAGTGAGGAGATCCATCAACTGTTAATACTATGAGTTCTCTTGGAGGACAACGAGATAATGTTCCTACAAGTTTAAAACCAATCATATTAAAATGGTCAGCCTCCATACATACCGGGTACATGGCATATTCATTTTCGTATGTTTTTAAAATTTCTGGATGATCAAGTTCAATACATGATCCATACAATAGCATTTTTCTTAGCTTCCTAATTTTCTTTGAACATACATTAACTTCTAAATATCTCCTGCACCAAGTCATTATATATCACCTCATTTAATTACTTAGCTATATGGTAATTACGTTAATTGAGGTATTTTACCATACTATTTATTAATCCCAGTTAATATAATATTGTGTACGAGGCTGACCTAGCTCTATGTCTAAGCACACTCTTACATTAAATCTAAATAACATAATTGATGCCAAGATCAAGAATGGAAAAATAGTTTTAATAACAATTAACGGTAAAATAGAGCTTGAAGATAATAAGAAGAATCGTGAACTTTACTGGTCCATTAAATTAAGGAATAGAAGAAAGGTATTTGGACTATAAAAAGCGAACGGGATTAGTTATGTAGTCCAAGAATAACTATAGTTAAAAATTAATTTACTAAACCACAGCATTGATCCTATGGGAGACTTAATTGTCAGTGATTACCTTAAAGGGTAAAGTTATAAGCGGGTGTGGGGAAGGAGAATTCTATGTTAACCTATATGCAAGATGCTTTGAAGCTGTATTAGGTTTTAAACCCTATCCAGGGACCTTAAACATAATACTAGATTATGAGAGTATTAAACTACGTAAGTATGTTTCAAAACTTATAAATTCTATAATTATAAAACCTCCAAACTTTAAAGGATTAAAGCTGTACAATGTTAAATGTTATCCTGCTACTCTTGTTAAGGGTCTCAATTATGAAGATGTTTATATAGTTGAACCAGAAGCTACAAGATATGGCTGGGAAATCATTGAAGTAATATCTAAGGTTAACTTAAGGAAAAAGCTAGGGTTAAGGGATGGAGATGAGGTTAAGATCGAAATAAATGTTTCTAGAGGTTGAATAATATGCAGGTTGTGGTCCGTAAAGCACTAATAACAATACTATTATTTGGTATAGTTAGCTTATTCGCCGACATAGTCTATGAAGGAGCTAGAAGTATTATTCCAGGATACTTAGGGCTTCTAGGAGCTTCAGCAGCTATTGTTGGATTTATTGCTGGTTTTGGAGAACTACTTGGCTTTGCATTACGTATGCCCTTTGGTTATTTAGCTGATATCACACGTTCTTACTGGTTATTGACATTTATGGGATATACTGTAAATTTATTTGCAGTACCACTACTTGCACTTACGACGGACTGGAAGTATGCTGCATTATTAATCTTCTTTGAGAGATTAGGTAAGGCTATTAGAACTCCTGCAAGAGATGTTGTGTTGTCTACTGCTACTAAGGCTATTGGAAGGGGTAAGGGATTTGCTATACATGAAGTATTAGATCAGGTAGGAGCAATAACGGGTCCTGCCATCGTATTAACATCAATGGCTCTAACAAGCTCTTATAGATTTACCTTTGGATTATTAGCCGTTCCAGCAATTATCTCCTTAATAGCACTTTACTTAACATATAAACTATATCCAAAACCACTTGAATCTGATGAAACTTCACAGAAAACACTTCAAGAGTCATCAAGTATATTTGGGTTGGGTGTAAAATTCTGGCTTTACATGATAAGCATATCACTTAGTACTATGGGATTTATGCATGCAGCATTAATATTATATAGGGCTAGAGATTTTCACGTGTTACCTGAAGAACTTATACCATCTCTTTACTTGATAGCAATGGCAGTAGATGCTGTTTTCGCCCTTATACTTGGTTTTATGTATGATAAATATGGCTTAAAAGTAATTGGAATATCATATCCTTTAACAATTCTAATACCCTTGTTTGCTTTAAATCCTACATATTATGGAATAATCTTAAGCTCTATATTTTTTGGTATAGTTATGGCATTTCAGGAAACACTTATGAGAGCTGGTGTTGCTGACTTAACGCCCGTTAAAGTTAGGGGTTCAGCTTATGGGATATTTAATGCTGTTTATGGAGTATCATTATTTATTTCAGGTACTGTTATGGGATTACTATATGAGAGATTTATGTTAATAATATTCTACTCTATGATTCTCCAGATACTAGCACTAATTGTATTAATTAGATTGATTCGCTTAACGAGCATAAAGCAGGCATAGAGTTCTACTATATTTCCTTATACATATCGTATAGTAGGAACTTAAGTAATTCATCTAAGGTTCTTGCATCAGTATATATGACGTTATATTCCTTCTCTACCTTTACCTCTTTTGTGCACTTTTTCAAGAATATGTAATTTATATCAAGAGATTTAATATCCTTAATAGACTCTTTGGGCATATTAATTACTGTCAATTCTTTAACGTTATCTCTTGATGTCTCAACGATTATTAATATGTACCTATTAGCTTCGTCTAGGCTACATGCTATTTCTGCTTCAAAGCACTCCTCATCACAGTATTCCTTGTTGCCTCCATTAATTATTGGTACCAGATATTTAACCATGAATTACTCCGCATATTAAACTATATTGTACGACCTAAATATACTGTTAGGGGACACATTGAACAAGACAGCCATGGAGCGTGAAAAACCAATAATAGCTTTCTTTAAGTCGTTAATAAAGTACTTGGAAGTTCACGGTGTTAGAATATTAAGTTTAGCTCAATCAGTAGGACAAGATATCATTAAAATAGGATTTCACGGAATTTATAGACATCATGATGAAACTTCAGGATACCACTACTTTATCGAAATAGTACAATCTCTTTCCCCTACAGACTTAAATGAATTAAAGAAGCTGGGTATAGAAATCTATTATGATAAAGATCTAGGTGATCACTTTATAAAAATGCCGCTAAAAACCCTAAAATGTCTTATAGAGCATAAGGATAGTATTTTGAAAGGGGATTTAAGTAAATGCTATTAGCATTTATAAAAATAATTAATTTAATATTATGTTAGTTCAGCCTCCATGCCCACGAGTTTAGCTGCACGTTTGTAAGTTTCATATACGGCTTTAGCAGCTTTTCTAATTCCTTCTTTTTCATCTTCAGATAGTATTTCGTATAGAGTTGGACCTAGCTTCATGCCTACCCTTATTGGTATGCTTACATGGACAGGGATAGGTATATCTGAAAACTTCATTGGGGTTGCTATGCTAAGCACCTCATCTCTATTAAGTGCTATAGCTTTAACGATATCCCTGAATGCTGCAGCAGGACCATACTCTGTACCGCCTATGGCATTTATTATCTGTGAACTAATCTTCTTAACATAGTATTCAATGGAATTCTTATCAAGTTTAATATTATTAGCCTTTATATATTCATCTAATGGAATTCCATATACGGTAACGGTACTCCATAAGATAGTTGCAGCCTCACCATGTTCTCCACCTACATAGCCTGAAATTTTAGACACGGGAACTCCTAGCTCTAATGCTAATCTGGCTTTAAATCTTAGTGTTTCTAAATGCGTACCCGTACTGATCACGAAATCGGCTTTTGATATAGTCTTAAACAAGGTTGCCATAGCATCAACAGGATTAGTTACAATAACATACTTAGCATCGGGATTGTTTGGTGGAACGACTTCAGCAATATATTTAATTATCTCAGCATTCTTTGTAATAAGTTCTCTACGACTAATCTTTACTCCTGGTTTTCGGGGATATCCTGCACAGACTATTACTATATCAGCACCACTAACATCTTCATCTCTTTCATATGCATTAATCTTAACATCAAGTCTAAGACTAGCAGCTACATGTCTAAGCTCTTCTGCGAATGCTTTAGCTAAACCGGGCTTTATGTCGACAACGGTGAGTTCATCAATAAAGCCCTCACAAAGTAATGTGTAAGCTGTAGGTCTACCAACCCGACCGGTACCTATAACAGCTACATGTAAACCCAAATTTAACACCAGAAATTAAGTACTTAAACTACTACGTAATAAATTAATACAAACCGGATATTATGGGATAGAGCATGAATTCGTCAGATCTGCTATCTAAGTTAAGAAAGGCCGTAATTGATGGTAATGCAGAGCTTGCAGAGGAAATAACGAGGAAGCTTATAGAACTTAATGTTGATGTAAAGAAAATTCTCGAAGAAGCTCTAATACCAGCTATGGATGAAGTCGGTAGATTATTTGAGGAAGGAGAGTACTTCATACCAGAATTAATGTTGTCGGCCGAAGCATTTAAAGCATCATTTGAAATACTTAAAGACCTTATACCGAAATCTGAAGCTAAAGCAAAAGCTACTATAGTAATAGGTACTGTTAGAGGAGATATTCACGAGCTAGGGAAAAACCTTGTAGCAACAATGCTTAGAGCAGCAGGATTTGAAGTAATAGACTTAGGAGTTGATGTACCTCCCGAAAAGTTCATTGAGGCCGTCAAGAAATATAATGCTAAAGTACTTGGCTTAAGTGCTCTAATGACAACAACGATGATAGAGCAAAGAAAAGTTATAGAAGCCTTAATGAAGGAGGGTCTTAGGGGTAAGGTAAAGGTAATTGTAGGGGGTGCACCAGTAACCGAAGAATGGGCTAAGCAAATAGGTGCTAACGCTTATGGTAGAGATGCCTATGATGCTGTAAGGAAGGTAAAACAACTACTTGGTTTGACTTGATTAGTCATCAAGGTAGTGATTATGCCTAAGCCTATTTTAACATTATTATCTAAAGAAGAAGTAGAACTTATACATGAATATTCATTAAAGGTTTTAGAAGAAGTAGGCATTAAAATCGAAGATGACAAAGTATTAGAGATGTTAAGAAGGCAAGGGTTAGAAGTTAAGGACAAAAAGGTAATAATTCCATCGTATATAGTTAAGGAGGCATTATCTAAATGTCCAAGAGAAATAGTATTGTATGATAGGGATGGAAAACCCTACCATATACTAGGCAAAGGCGAAACACTATTCAATCCTGGTTCTGCTGCAATTAAGATACTCGATTATGGTTCCATGGAACCTAGATCACCGACGCTTCAGGATCTAAAGAAGCTAGCTATAATTGTTGATGCGTTAGAGCATATACGGGCGCAAAGTACTGCTTTAGTTCCAAGTGATGTACCCGTTGAGGTCAGGGATTTAGTTAGATTATACCCTATTCTAAAGTACTCGAAGAAGCCCATAGTTACTGGAGCCTTCAGTATTGAAGGTTTACATTATATGGTTAAAGCCTTATCGATAATCGTAGAGGATGTTTCTAAGAAGCCTATAGCAATATTTGATGTATGCCCTTCCCCTCCACTACATTGGAGTAAAATAGCTATAAGGAACTTAGTAGATGGTGCTAAATATCATATACCTCTTGAAATAATAGCAATGCCTCAAATAGGTGCAACAGGGCCCGTAACTATTGCTGGTTCTTTAGTTCAACATAATGCTGAAGTACTTAGTGCGATAACAATTGCACAACTCGTATCTCCTGGCACGCCAATAATATATGGAGGCTCTCCCTCAACATTTGAAATGAGGTATGGAACATCACTAATTACTGGTATAGAAGCTTTACTACTTGTTACAGGGTATGTGGATATGGCTAAGTATTATCAACTGCCTGTTCATGCTTATGTAGCTTTAAGTGATTCTAAATTCATAGATTATCAAGCTGGAATAGAAACTATGTTAGGGGCATTGATAGCAGTTATTCGAGGTATTGATGTAGCTTCAGGACCTGGTATGCTTGAATATGAAAGCGTACAGAGTCTAGAAAAATTGGTATTAGATAATGATGCATGTGGTATAGCGTTAAGGTACATGAAAGGCTTTGAGATTTCTGATGAAACATTAGCATTTAACATAATAAAAAATGTAGGTCCTGGTGGACACTTCTTAACTCAAAAACATACAGTTAAATACATGAGAAAAGAGTTATACATGCCTAAGGTACTTGATAGAACAAGTAGAGGACTAGGAATAGTTCATTTACTTAAAAAAGCACACGATAGAGTAAATGATATACTTAAAAAACATAGTCCTCTAATGCTAGATGAAGACCTTGAACGTAACTTATATGAGTACTTGAATTCAATAACTAAAAAATACGGCTATACATTGATAAGGGTTTAAATACACATCATTTTTATTTTAATCTTTAAATTAAGCTCATTAATATATTAAGGAAAAATGAACATAAAGTTATATTTCATTCATTAATGTTATCCTCGAATGGTATGAGGTCTCGTTCTAGGTATTGGTACTATGGGATATGGTATGTATTCTATTCCTGGTCTATTAATTGGTGCTTGTGGATATAGTCCCATTAACTCGTATATTTCTGGTGGAATTTCAATTTTAACAGGAAGTCCAAGCTTTAATGCTTCTTCAGCTGTTATAGGATAATCATGAGTCCACGTTCCCTCAGTTAATAACCTAGCTATTTCAGCGGCTTTTTCTCTACTTACTTTATCTTCAAGTAGTGATATGATTAGGTTCTGAACTTCCATTACAGCTTTTTCAGCTACATCAGCAAGTACTAGTAATTGATCAGATGCTTTATCGCCCTTAACTTTAGCTGCTTTTAAAATTGATGGTGCTGGAACCATGACATTACCCATATTTAGCTGAGGATCTAATGGACCTAGAACTGCTTCAGGAGACATCCATATTTCATCTGCAGCAAGTGCTATTAATGTTCCACCGCTCATAGCATAATGAGGTACTATCACTATCTTTTTAGCAGGATGCTTCTTTAATGCTAAAGCTATTTGAGCTGCTGCAAGCACTAAACCTCCTGGAGTATGCAGTATTAATGCTATTGGTTTATCTGGTGGGGTAGTTCTAATAGCCCTAATTACAGCCTCTGAATCATCTATGTCGATGAATCTGTAAACTGGTATACCAAATATACCAACTTTTTCTTGTCTATGTATAAGCGTTATTACTCTAAAACCATATTTACGTTCTATCTGTGCTAATAATCTTAGTCTTGCATTTCTTAAGGACCTATACTGTAACGTTGGTGAGAGCAATAGCAGGAATAGTAGTAACCAGAATAATAGTGCTACGAAATCAATGAATTGAAATCCTATATACACTCTCCTTCACCAAACGATTATACTTTGTTAGTAGATAATAAATGTTAAGAGAAGGAGTTCAAGTTAATAGTAATTTCCTAAAAGCCATGGATTACCTATACTGATATTCACTAAACCTTCCTTTTTAGCTGCTTCTAAGCATTTCATCATATGATTCTTACTTGTAGGAGGAAGATCATCCATTAAATAATCGGGGTGAAACGCTAATAGTCTATATGGGATATTTGGATCTAGGTCTGCTAAAAATCCGGCAATCATTCTAACTTCCTCTTCGTCTACATATCCTGGCACTATAAGAGTACTTGCAACTATCAATGGTGGCTCACTTCTCTCATTGATTCTCTTTGCAGCTCTTCTTAGGTTTTCAAATAGCTGTTTATTATCTACACCTGTTAATGCTTTATATATGCTAGGCGTCCAAGCTTTTATATCAAATTTAAAATTACCTCCACTTATTAGTGATAATTCAACTGCTTGATCAAGTATATTAGGGTTCATTAGTCCATTAGATTCCCAGCATACTCTAAATATCCTACCCTTAGTCTTTTCTAACATAAGCCTACTTGCAGCAAGTGCATGTGGCATTTGAGGACTTGGATCACCACCAAAATAGCAAACACATGACACTTTACTTGTAACTAGTTTTGCAAGCTCTCCAGCACTAAATGTTGGTTCAAGCTTTGCGGTTAAATGTCTATATTGCCAATTCTGGCAGAATAAGCAATCTAGATTGCATGCTCCATAAAATACAGCTAAGTTATTATAACCATATTCAGGTCCTGGACTATAAGCCCATTTAGGATATCCTCTACCTGTACATCCCGGGCAAATCCAGTCAGCAACACAATTGGTAGGTAGTGGATCATAGTACCAGTGAAGTAGCCCTTTATCAGGTGTTCCTGCTAACCTAATTAACCTATTACCTCTATTTTCAACTAAACCACAGAAACCTTTACTACCTTCAGGAATCTTACAGTTATTAGCACATAGAGAACATTGAATACCTTTAGCGTCACGAGGAGGTTCATGAGGTAAACCAAATCTCCCACGACTTATCCTATGACCTTCCATAGCTATTTTAAGAGCTTCATTAGGGTTATTTCTTAAACAATCAACACATACTCCTATAATTTCGGATATTATTTTAGATCTCTTACCACATAATTTGCATGTCTTCTCTTTTTTAAACCTCCAAGATATTTTAAATATCATTGCTTACTGCTAACCTCCTTAACCTTCTTTCGCAATTTATGCTTATATACAGTATGGTCATCTATAATGTGTAATACTCTATATCCTAAAGAAACTAAAGTATTTGAAATAAACCTCCTATGGCACTTAAACCATAATTTTTCACAACACATTATAGCTACTTCACCACTATTGTATCTACTTACTACTTCCAATAGTTGGTTGATACCCTTTGCATATTCCTCGGTCTCCATATATTTTTCATATCCTCCCTTCCTATAACCGCCAAGTAGCTTTCCTAACCATATATAATCTATACCATTTTTAGGGAGTATGGTTTGAAGCACTTCCTTATTGAAGTGAGGATATTTTGAAGAGCTAGGAAATCTTCTTACATCAACTACTACTTTTACCTTATATCTTTTCAATAGTTTAATAAATGAATCTAAGCTCCTATTAGAGTGTCCTATTGTATATATCGTCATGGATTTGTTCATGATGTAATTCAGCTCCTTTACTACAATCTCCATAAAGCTTCATTAAGTCTTAGGGGATCAGGTAAATTCACATAGGCTCTTCTTAGAGGATTTATAGCTATTTTTAAGTCAATGTATTCTAAGAACGAGTAAGCATTTAATGAATACTTAGCATAATCTTCATTAATGCCTATAATCCTTGAAAGTACTTTCATAAACTCATTAACATTACTTTTTATGTCCTTAAAAGATTCTTCATATAGTTTAGTTAGTAAGCTTATAGTATTGTCATCTATTCCCATGCTAACCGCTAAAGTACAGCAATGATAGGGTCCTATGATATCCTCACATTTCGCAAATACATTACAGCCACGTTCTTCAAGTATTTTTACATATGGTTGCCATGTAACAGCGTAATCAGCTACCCCTTTAAGTAAATACTTTATAAAGTCTTCAGCTTTATGTACATAAATTCTGCTCATTTTCCCCTTAGTTAAAGCTAAGCCGCATATTTCCATAGTTGAAAACTTTGTAGAAGCTGCTCGTAAGGTATCTAAATCACTTAGAGATAAATCGCCTCTTCTTGGAGAAAGAACTATAAATGCTCCACCAACAGCACCACCACCGATTATTCTTAGAGCTTTTGTAAGTTCATAGAAATAGAATTGAGTTATTATGGGTGTTAAGGCAAGGTCTAAAATACCTCTAACTAATTCATAGGTTGCAGGAATAGCATTATCATAAACCCATAAATGGACCCTAAATCCCTTACTCCTTAACCTCTTAATGAATGGTATTATGAATGGATATTCTAATGCCCTGAGAATACCAATATTTAAGATTTTAGCTTTTTCCTTTACCCTATAGTGGGCTAGTTTAACTAAGTATGTTCTGCCTGGAAGCCTTATTCTAATGATTTTACCTTCTCTTTCAAGTTTACTTAATATTTCTGAAATTCTACTACGTGATAGGCCAGTAATTCTAGTTAATTCTACTTGGGTTATGCCATCCTCTCCAGCTTCCCTTAATACATTGATTATTAACTCCTCGCTATTTCTCAAACTTTACTCTCCTAATCTATATAATGAACTACTTAAGCGAAAAACCTTTATTGTTAATAAATATTTTTAAAGGTAACCATGAATTAGTTAGTGGGAGAACAAATGTTTGAGAAGTATTTTATCCCCATATCGATTTTAGTGGTACTTCTCATGTACATATTGCCATTTACGCTAAGATTAGGAGGATGGCAAACTTATGTATTATGGGTATTAATTACATTAGCTTACTTTATAGTTGCGTTAACGTATATTAGGAGGTGTATAAGGTAATGATCATTATCATAGCTTTAGTCTTATACATTTTATTTGGAACATTTATTGCAATGGCGTCACGTAAGCATCTAATTAAGGGTGATCCAAGTGATTACTTTATAGCTAGTGGGAGACTTAGTGGCTTTATTTCCGCTATGACATATGCTGCTACAACTTATAGCGCATTTATGATGGTAGGTCTTGTAGGACTAGCTTATGCTACAGGTGTTGGTGCTTTAGGTTTTGAACTAGTATACTTTGTTGGTACATTATTCTTACTTTCTATTTTAGCCCCTAGGGCTTGGAAGCTATCAAGAGAGAAAGGATTTATCACTCCTTCAGGAATGCTGGGTATTCTCAATGAATCTAGAACATTATCGTTAACTGTGGCGTTAATTTCATTGATTGCATTAATACCATATTCTTCAATTCAGCTCATTGGTGTAGCCAAGCTTTTCGAAGGAATGATGAATATACCAAATGCTTACCTAATTGGTTTGATAATAGCTTCTGGGCTAACTATAGCGTGGAGTATTGTAGGTGGATTAAGAGGTATAGCTTGGACGGACGCTTTTCAGGGAATGATAATGATAACTACATCAATATTCCTACTATTATGGTGTATAACATGGGGGTTTGGAAACATAGATAACTTCGTAGTAAAAACCTCACATATACTCTCAAAGTTGGAATTAGATAGAGTACCTAATTGGTATTGGAATGTTAATGTATTCTTAGCATATACTATTCCATGGTTCTTCTTTGCAGTAACTAATCCACAGGTAGTTCAAAGACTGTACATACCTAAAGATACAAAAGCTTTGAAGCAAATGATAATTTATTTTGCTCTATTTGGACTTCTCTATACAATAATAGTTACTTTGCTTGGAATTTCAATAAGAGTACTTGCAGAAGAAGGTATTATTGAAAGAATAGATCCATTAAATAAGAGCTTATGGAATCTAGTTACTCCAAAATTCTTAAACTATCCACCACCTATAATTTCCATACCCGTTATAATAGGCATAATATCAGCTGCAATAACTACTATAGATTCAATAATTTTAACACTATCATCCATGATAGTTAAAGACGTAGTACTGCAGTTTAAACCTCATTTATATAGAAGTGCTGAAGTGAAGGTAGGACAGATTCTTGTATTGATATTTACCATGTTATTAATGTTCTTTGGATACTTTAAGCCCGCATTTATTGTTGATTTAGCAGTTCTCTCGTCAACTCTTCTTCTATCACTTGCACCAATTACTATAGGGAGCTTATTGTTTTCACGTAAACCCTCTAAGATATTTGCATTAACATCGACTTTAATGGGTATATTAATTGTAAGCATAGCAGAATTTCTGAAAGCTGTACTACACATTAATATAGCCCGTTACATACCGATACCCTTAATCATCATCTTAATATCAGCAACATTATATATTATAGGCTTAGCTATGGGTAGAGAAAGAACATGAATAAAGTGGCGCTATAATCTTATACCTTACATTATCTTAGTTAATTTGTGGGGTTTAATATTGATCTTTCGTAAAAGAAGCGAAAGTGACATTAGATATTATTTAATGAAAGTTGCCGCTAATGCTAGATCTATTTCACTTAAGCTTGAAAGAAAGGCTATGAGCCTCGTATCCAGGTCCAAGATATACATGGAGATGATGAAAACATATAAAAAATATGGTGCTTCTGACATCGTTATACATATATCTAAAGACCTAGAAAGAGTAAAGAAAGTAGCAGAAAGGCTCCTCTGGCTTTCAAGGGTACTTGAATGGATAGCATTAAGAGCTGAAACACTAGCTATAGCTGGATTCGCCTATCAGAACCTCGCTAATATAGTTGGAGTTCTAAGGGAAATAAAAAAGGATATTATATGCACCATACCCGAAATATCAATTATGATAAATGAAGTTGAAAAACCTTTAGAGAAAGCCTGTTCCTATGTCATATTCGATGTAGAGGGAAGTACAAGTACACTATTTACCCCATCGAAAGAAGCATTAGAGATTCTCAAGAAAGCAGAGGAGATAGCCAAGAGTAGATTAGAAGAATCATTAAAAGGAGAATCATTAAAATCTAGTTAAAGAAATTACATAAAAAATTATTCCTTAATTAACTTCTTACCTTCTTCCGTTATCTTGTATCTACCTCTTTCAGGTACTTCAATTAAGCCTCTATTTCTTAATTTCCTTAGCTTAGCAGCTATTTTTCTTACATCAACATTAATCTTGGATGCAATATCTCTAGCTGTTAATGGTGTTTCTGAACATGCTAGTACTTTTAATATTGATTTGTCTATTTCATCTAATCCGAGCCTACATGAGGCTGGCATATTATTACCCACGATTCCCACTACTATATAGCTGTTTTAAGGTTTACTAATATAGAGCATAATGGGATTTAACAGTTGTACTAATTGTTCTTATGGTGTTATTGTTTCTTTGGACAAGTGTGCTATCTGAACTCTTTTACTACATCACCCCAATAATCCTCTACGTCTATTTTACCCCTCTGTTCATACGCAAATTCTATGTCTAGTGCGTTTTACTATAATATTCATAAGGTCTAGTTATATTGGTTTTTATTAGCTTATGTTCAGCTTCTCATTGGAGCTCTCTTTTATCTCTTTTATTAATTATAGATTTATGAGATAAAGCAGATGAAATGTCATGTAAATAAGCTTATTTACGTGGTATGGATAGTGGATGTATACTACAGCTTCTTAAGTTTATGTCCTAGATCATATATTATCAAGTATCCTTGAAGAGCAGGTGGGGTGTATAGTCCTAAACCACCAACATGTATTATTCTAGTCATTTTATTTTCTTCCAGCTTACCCGTATGACCTAGTACCAGCCAATCCCATGGCCCGAGATTTAACTTTTTTCTTAGATCTTCAGGTGAGTGTTGATGTCCATGAGTAATGACGTATACTCCATTATATGTCTCAATACTATACTCTTCAGCAACCGTCACCTCTCTCCTAAAAAGAGGATTTCTCTTAATACATGTAAGAGCATAGGGGTCCGTATCTCCTACAATATATACGATTTCTGCCCAAGGGGCTGATGACCTAATAATCTCTAGTACATCATATACATGGGGACATTCTTGTTCTCTCCTACAATAAGTCGTATCGCCGTTTAATACAATTACATCAGGTTCTTCTCTTCTAAATATAAGTGAGAGAACCATGTTAGCTCCAGGCCATGGGTACCATAGATTACTTAGTACAAGGGCTTTCACTTAACCACCTTACTTCTGTGAAGATATATACTTCTGTATTACGTTTATTATGTGTTGTAGTCTTTCCTTTTTACAATTATCAACGCACTTCTTTACGCATTTCTCATTCTCAGCAGATTTTGCTCTACATTCATAGTTGCATTCAGTAATGCATGGTTTAATGTTAGGTTCTAGAATTAGTAAATGTTTGCCTTTTACAATCTCTTCGATGAGTAATAATGGTTCTAATTCTAGTTCTCTAATGAGGGCTTTAACGATATTATTCTCCTGTTTTTCATATATGAAAGCGCCATAGTATTCTAATGCATCCTTAATCCTAGTGGCTATCTCTATTAACTTATTTTTTTGACTCATAATGGTACTCCTAAATTATACCTCTTGACAGGAAGTTTAATCTTATCGGCTGCAAGCTTTATTATCCAAGCATACCTTATATCACCCATACTTCTACGAAGTTTTAACTTTCTATAAACAGCCTTAAACACTAAAGCACCATCACTCCTATATACCTCAATAAATCCCTTAACTTTACCATAAATATTTTTAACCAAGTGAATCTGCACTCCAAATTCATCATCTTTTAAGTTTACTATTATCTTTTTAGCCTTACCTTTAACATATACAGGCTTTATTTCTTCTTCAACACCTTTTGCAGGTCTAACCTCACCGTTACGGGTGATGATTAAAGCGATACGCCTAACAGCATGTTTTTCAGTACGACTTTTAGATAACTCCTCAATTAAGGTTATGGGCATGATTAAATCCTCGTTTTAGTATATTTTTAGTATATTACCTTTTCTTTCCACAATACCTTTTTCGACCATTAGGGAAAGCACTCTAACATTATGCAGTGATCCAGGTAGTATTTTGACAATACCTTTGACTTCAACAACCATTATATCTTTCTCGGTTAGCTCTCTTATTAGTGCACCATTAGATATATCGTAAATCGATGCCATTACATTGAAACACTTCATAGTCCTTTCTACTTCTTCACCCTTAATCTTAACAGGTACTTCTGTTGTAGTTTCATTAAGTCTTAATCTGATATAGTATTTATACACCATATTCTAATCCCTAATGGTTAAGAAAAGGTACTGAAATTTAAAGGAATGCGCGGTGAATACGTCCCTGCCCAGCTCATCCACCGCTAACTACGGCGGAGTTGCTGGGCTCATGGTAATATACTGTATACACTCTTATATTTTTAAACCAAATTCCAATGATTAGTTAGAGGTGCAAGAATAGTTGATAGAACTATACTTATGGATATTTATAGCATCACTAATACCAGGATTTGAAGGTAGATACGCCATAATTGTAGCTATATCGCTTAACCTGGATCCATTTATATCCTTCATAATTGTAGTGGCTGCTTCAATAATTCTTGCAGTGATTCTTGCATACTTTGTTTCTACAATCGACGAAATATTAAATAGGATTAAGAGGATAAACAAATTAATTGAAAAGCTAATAGATGCCTATCTACAAAGAGTTAATGCTATGAGATCTAAAGTTTCCAAATATGTTGAAAAATATGGAATGATAGGTTTAGCTCTTTTTGTTGCAATACCACTACCAGTAACAGGTATTTGGACAGGTGCACTAATAGCCTACTTACTAGGATTAAGGAGAAAGTATTGTATAGTCGCCTTAATCATTGGAGGCTCCCTTGCCAACATCATAACATTTACATTAACATATCTGATAAAAAGTATAATAATGTGAAAAGATTTAATCCTCGTTATCTACTAACTCTCTTAATTATTGCTTTATAGTATGGAGCTCCTAATAATTCTACATCCCAACCCGTTACAACTATCTTTAGTGGAGGCCATAAGTCAGCAGCCGTTTTAATAGTACCATCCTTCGTCTGAACTATCCAACCCCAAAATACAACTTCATAGCCTATAGGAAAGTCATCCATGTCGAAGTCACCACTTTCAAGCATGGAACGAACTTCCTCTAATTTCACTCCATAATTATATTTATGTAATATGTAACTAGCCTCAATTAAATCCTGATCTATTGATAAAGATAAATCAACCCTAGTATCGCCGAGCATTTTGATATAATAATGAGCACCATTGTGTTTATTAGGATCAGCGTAATAGTCAGTATAGTTATATTCATATTATTCATATATTGTCTCATTATAGAATCCCCAAAATTGTAAATTCCACCCATCTTCAAACATGTCAAGTACAGGTTGTACTAAGAAATCAGTATCTGTTATCCCACCAGTCCAAAATACTGGTATTATACAATACGTCAGGATTTTGAATTATTGGTGGTATATCAGAATATGCTTCAACAATTATAGTGTTATCTGGTAATTTATAACCTACGTTCCACTTGACACCGGTAGACCAAGTAACTATTCGTGCATGGATTATTAGAGTAGTTATTAACGTCATTAATATTAGAATTGTAATAGAGATTAAGATGAGTTTTAGCTTCATTATTCTATCACCCTTACTATGATGGAGTATTGTATGCTTGCGTAGCCTCCTCGTGGAAACTTTGTTTCAAAGAGGAGACGTAAGTGATACATACCTTTTGGAGCATTCTTGCTTATCTTCAATACTATCATAAACTCGTCTCCAAATTTTACTCTATTCTTAGATAAACTCACTTCTATATTACTTTCAGAGTCTTGAAAATAGTCCCTAATACGACCTTTAGGCATATAATAGTCTACTTTAACAGAGAAACATGTCTTATTAATTATCTCTTTTACACGTTCATCTATATCAACTTTTTCTGGTTTTTGTCTTGTCTACCTGTTAGATAAGCCCATTCACCTAATGCTATTGTCCATCTTATAAAGTTCTTAATCCCTTTCAAATGGGGCTTCACTTTAATTATTAACATTACTGTTTTCCCTTTATTAACATTTACTTCTATGCCTCGAAAGTATAGTCCTTCGATAACTTCTATGTTCTTTTCGCGAGTTCCATTTGCTTCAATAATTATTATGTTGTAGCCGGGAGGACATGGAGGTGGTAGATCACGTTTAATCTCTCTTCTTTTCTCTGTTCTGAGGTGTGTACTTGACTTGTTATTATTTTCAATAATATAACTCTTTTTAGTTAAGTATTTGATCTCCTTCTCTATATTATGGATCTTGGTGTCTAGCTTACGTGTATCTTCTCGCTGTACCTTATTAACTTCAGTAGCTAGGACAGGTATTGTATTTATATTTTTCTCTGATTCTACTCTTCCTTTTGAGCTCACTGGCGCGAAATATTTTAGTGCTTCCATGCATGTTACAGTGGTTACCAACAAGAACACAAACAGTAACATAGCTCCTATATATAAACGAGACACCTTATCCCCTATCATGGCGGACTGTGTAAACCTGCTATATAGATTTAATGTGCATGATAGTCAGACCTCTTCATTAAGGATGAACATTGTTAGGAGTATCAGCGGGTGTCGACTTCATCAGGGCTCAGAGCAGGCTACTCTCCTCATCTCCTAATGTTGTACTACTGTGGTAAAGGTTATATTGTTATCTATCAATAATACTATGATTAGATGAGGAAGAGGGACTAACTATTGGTTCTAATAGCACATATAACCGACACCCATCTAGGGTATAGACAATATAATTTAGAGGAAAGAGAAAAAGATCTATATAGGCTATTTAATGAATTAATTAACAAAATTCTTACAGAGAGACCCAATATAGTAATACATACTGGAGACTTCTTTGATTCACCTAGACCACCAAATGATGCATTACTAACAGTATATAGGGGTTTAAAGAGGTTAAAAGAAGCTAGAATAAAAGTATACACAATAATGGGCGACCATGATATTCCTAAAAGAAGTGGTTCCCCTCCACATATGCTTTTCGAAGAACTAGGATTAATTCATATCATAGGGCTTGATCCCCGTAATTATAATAACTGCTTTAAGATAGTTAATGTTAATGGTGATGAAGTTCTCTTCGCTGGAATAAGAAATATTCCTAAAAGAGCGAGATCATTATTATTAGGTATTTTAGCTAGGCTTGATAAGGAGGCTAATAGGTATAGGAGAAGTATTCTAATGCTTCATCAGAGCATAAAAGAGCATTTTCCATTCGATTATGAATTAGAACTAAAGGAGCTACCAAAATCATTTACATATTATGCCTTAGGCCATATACATAGGAGAATGTTATTTAAATTACATAGGGGTTTAGCTGGTTATGCTAGTTCATTAGATATTATCAGAATTGATGAATGGGATGATTACGTTAAAAATGGTAAAGGCTTTTATATAATAGACTTATCATCTGATGAGCCTATTGTCCATAAGGTAAACCTAGAGAATATAAGACCTCATGTAATCATTGAAGTAGATTACCGTGAATTAGATAAAAAGATATCAGACATCTTGAGTATGATTACAAAGTATTCTATGAAGCCCATACTTCACCTTACTATAAGAGGATCTAACATCGATAAGTCAAGAGTATATAGGCTTATCCATAAATATATACTTGGCAAGGTATTAACTTGGAGACCTAAGTTTGAGGAAGTACGAGAAAAACCTATTAAACGAGAAGAAGTTATAGAGGAGAGGCTAGATCTTCAAGAACTACTTCAACAAGTACTTGGAAAACCTAGTGAAGTTGAACTAGCTTTAGCTCTCTTCAACCTATTATCTGAAGGAGATGTATCTAAAGCTATAAACATTGTAAATGAATTCTTTGAGGTAGAAAAATGATAATAGAAAAAGTAGAGCTTGAAAACTTCATAAGCCATAAAAGAACTGTTATAGACTTTGAACCTGGGGTAACGGTTATAGTTGGCCCTAATGGTGCTGGTAAGACAAGTATAGTTGATGCAATAAGTTTTGCTTTATTAAAGGAGCATAGCCGAGGAACTAAATTATCAAATTTAGTTAATAGGAGAGCTCTTTCAGCTAAGGTTAGAGTATACTTCTTAGTTAATGGAATAAGATATATGGTTGAAAGAAGCATATCAAAGAGCTCAATAATAGAAGATAGAGCATCTAGTACTGCTTACCTATATAAGTATGAAGATAAAGGCCTAAGACTTATAGCTAGAGGAGATAGAACAGTACATCAAGAACTTCAAAAAATACTAGGAATAAATCCTAGAACACTAATTTATAGCGTCATCGTTAGACAAGGAGAAATAGAGCAATTAATAACAGCTCAGCCATGGAAGAGAAAGGAAATAATATCATCACTTCTAGGGTTATCAACCATAGAGAAAGTGTACGAGAGGATGAGGGAGATAATTAATCACTTTAAACATGAAAGAGATGTTATTGAGAAGGAAATAATATCGGCTAAACAAATAAATGAATTCATTAAAGCTAAGGAGAGGGAAAAGGAAGAACTCAAAAATAAGCTAAATAGGATAATCAATCAAAAGCAAGCTGTTGAGGCAAAACTTAAAGACTTAAAGAAAAAGTACGATGAACTAGACTATAAGAAGAGTAAATTTAATGAACTGTCTATAAAGAAGGCCTATATTGAGAAAAGAATTAGTGAATTACAAAAAGAACTTACTGCTTTGAACGAAGAATTAGAGGAACTTAAAGACATTGATAAAGTTCTTAAAGATCTAGAGGTGAAAGTAAGTAGATATAAGATCCTTAGAGACCTAAAAGAACAAATGTTATTATTAATTAACTTAAAAGATAAAATTAGCAAAGTTAAAAGCGAATTAAGTGAATTAAGAACAATGGAGCAAAGATTACAGGAGTTAAGGGAGTACTATAATAAGTTCCTTGAACTAAAGGAAAAGTTAAGTCTACTTGAACAAAAAGTTAATGAATTGAAAGAATTGAAAGCTAAACTAGATACTATAAATGGGGAACTCGTATACTATGAATCTGAAATAAAGAAAAAGCTAGGTAAAATCAATACTATACTCTTCAGTCTAGGTCTTGGAACAACAACTATAGATAATCTCCATAAAGTTCTTAGTGAACTACATAAATTATACAATGACTATAAGTTGAAAGCTGAGAACATAGATAGAAGAATCGACGAACTAAAGGGTAAATTAAAGGAATATGAAGTTAAAATTAATGAAGTACTCTCAAGAAAGAGAGAAATACTGAACATGAAAAATAAATGCCCGCTTTGTCTATCACCACTAACCCCAAAGAGAAAGGAGGAATTACTAAAGCATATAGACTTTGAACATAGTAAGTTGAGAGATGCTATGAATAACACACTAAAGGAGTTAAGTGAACTTGATGCCTTGAGAAAAAAGATAGAGAATAGAATTAAAATTCTCGAAGAAAGAATCATAGAGATAGAATATGCAACAAAGGATATAGAGCGAAACATTCAATTAGTTAATAAGTTGAAGAATGAGAAGAAACTTATTGAGGAAGAGCTTCTAAAGCTTGAAGAAATAGTAAATGAGTACAATAGAACTAGAAATGAAGTTATGAACCTAGAGCCATTATATTATGAGTACTTATCTCTAAGTAAAGCCCTAGAGACTAAGAATGTCGATGAATTAAAGAATCATCTCCGTCAACTAGAAGACGAATACAATAAAGTGCTAAAACATATAAATCAATTAATGGAGAAAGTTAATCTAAAAGAAATGAACTTAGAAGTCATAGATAATGAACTAAACAAATTGATAGACGTTGAAGAGAAGTACGTTAGCCTTAAATCTAAAGCTAAACTACGCGATGAACGTCTAAAAAAGAGGGAAAAACTAACAAAAGAACTAGAGTCAATGAATAAAGAACTCAAACTTATTGAACAAGAAATAAACTCATTATCATTTTCAATAAGTGAATATAAGAATATAAAACAAAATCTTGAAGAGATCAACAAAATGTATCAAGAACTACTAAGTCATGAAGGTAATATTATTGGAAAGCTAAAATACTTAGAACAAGATATTACGAATCTCAAGGCTAAGGTTAAAGACGTTGAGAAACTAGAGAAGAAGCTTATGAAGTTAAACAAAGTAATTCCTGTATTAGAAAGAATTAGAAAAGCATTTAGCAAGGATGGCCTACAAAAGCTTGTTAGAGCTAAAGCCAGAAGACTTATTGAAACTTACACCAGGGAATTTCTTGAAAGATTTAACTTAGATTTAAGTGACATAAAGATAGATGAAGACTTTAATATTACTCTAATAGGACCTCATGGAGAACATACAGTTGATCAAATTAGTGGTGGTGAAAGAATAGCATTAGCTATAGCATTAAGAATGGCTCTTGCAAGAACTCTTGTAGGATATAGCATTGAGTCCATGATCCTTGATGAACCAACGGTATTTCTTGATGAATATAGGAGGAGGGAATTAATTGAAATACTTAAATATGCCTTTAAAGGAGCATCAAAGCTTGTTCCACAGTTAATTGTCGTAAGTCACGACCGTGAACTTGAAGAAGCAGCTGATGTAATATATACTGTGGATAAGGAGGGCGGTTACAGTATAGTTAGAAAAGTCAAGTAAATCAAAAGGGATGACGAAAATTGCACGTCCCCGTTAGTGATGCGGAACCTCCACCGGGGCTGACCTCATTCTCTCAACTTTATATACTTCCTAATCAATAAATAGAACGTTAAGCATAAAATACTCAATCCTATGAACATGACAGTAAACATTAACAGACCTGCATTATCACTCATAGTATTACACCTTACGTAAATTTAATCGAATTCTTTAATTTATCGACTAAAGGTTTTACCTTATCTAATCTATTTATTTTCCCTATTACTATTAGATCTAATGTTCCAATATGAACTAGTTCATATCCTCTTCTCTTTATATCCATTAGCTCTTGTTCAGTAATAATAGTAGCATCAATAATATCGTCTTCTAATAATACCTTTGCCTCAATAGGTGTTGAAACAGGTATCCATACAACATCAGGATTTTTTGATAAACCTAAAAGATACGATAATACTTTATTGAACCTCTGTAATCCACTTCCATGAACGTAACCTGCAATTCTTCTTAAATGTTTTTTAAATTTCCTAGCTACGAATATATTTATTTTCCTTGAATAAATGTCTATGTAAGGTTCTTTAAGATTAATAGCATCTGTTAAAATAATAGCAATATCACATACATCTTTGCTTAGCATTTCAAATGAAGTACTACTTGGCATGAGTATGGTCTTAGCATTTTCTAGTTCCATAAGGTTTCTATATAGTTTTGAAGGTAATTCGCCCATAATTATGTAATCATAGTCTCTTAAAGGTTTATAGAGCTCAACATCTATCTCATCCCCCTCACCATAACCTATATGAACTCCCGGTTCTAGTACTATGACTCCATCAGCCGTAAGCTGTTTATATATCATATAGCTTTCGAATTCTAAAGGTAATACGAGGTATTTTCCATTCCTTTTAAATACATGTACTGGTTTATACGTCCTTCTACCTCTTGTCCCTATAGCAGGTCTTACGAGTATCCCTCTTATCCTATATTTAGAGCCTTTATGTCCGTGAACCCTATGTAGATATTCTTTTACCAAAACTTCATATACGTTTAGAGCCGAGCCTGGATTTCCAGGTAATCCGAAAATAGGTTTTCCATTCACTATTGCTATAATAGTAGGTTTTCCTGGCTTCAATTTTAGTCCATGTACTAGAACTTCTCCTATGCTTCTTAATACTCTACATACAATATCTTCAGGTCCTACTGATGTTCCTCCTGATATTAATACTACATCATTTTCTTCAACTGCTTTTAATATGGTTTCTCTTAGCTTTTCTTCGTCATCCGGTATGATATCGTACGTTTTTGGTTTAAATCCGTCCCTTAAAACTAATGAGGCTAGTAGGTAAGTATTTATATCATATATTTTACCTTTCTTTAATTTATTTCCGGGTTTTTCTAATTCTACTCCTGTTGAGATAATGCCTATACTTAACCTTCTATATACCTTTACTTTATCGATTCCCAAGCCGGCTAATACTGCTATAAGGTTTGGTAGAAGCCTATCACCCTTCCTAGCAACCAACATCCCCCTATAAACATCACTGCCAGGCCATGCTATATTGGAGCCCGGGGTAACGGTCTTATATACTTCTACGATATCTCCAATTTCTTCAGTATATTCTATAGGAATAACAGCATCAGCGCCTACAGGTATTACAGATCCTGTTGCAACTTTAACTGCTTCATAGTCATTTACTACTAAGTTCTCAGGGTATTCCCCAATACCAACTTCTCCTACAATCCTTAATTTAATCGGATTATCGAAACTAGCATTCCATGTATTTTTAGACTTTACAGCATATCCGTCAACTGTTGATCTGGGATAAGGCGGTAGGTTTATTGGTGCATATATATCTTCAGCTAAGTATAGGTTAAAGGAGTCTAGTAGGGGCATTTCTTCAATTTTCAAGTTAATAACACACCTACTTAGTAGTATGGATAACGCTTCATTTGGATCTGTAAGTTTCTTAAATAGTAATCTAGTCACTGTTGCTCTACCACATATACTACACAGTAGCTAATTATACATTAAGTTTATTCGTATTCGCTGCCTTGAATTGTTCGGAGAGTGGGAACTAGATGATTTGGTCTTGGAGGTTCATTAGACCAGATTCAATAACTGTATGGGAAGATCCTGAAGTTAGAAAGAGGCTTGATTGGTATTATAGAGTTATGAGAGATGAAGCTCCAGCTAAGTTCATGATAGCAAAATCAATTCCTTCGCCTGAAGACCCTGAAAAACTTAGCGAAGAAGGATTATGGAGTCTTCATAAAGAGCTTTCTAAAGAATTTGACTCAATGTATTCACGTATTAGGAAGGGTAAAAGTGAGGAAGTTGAACCAGCTATGGCGCCCACGTTTCTTCACGTAAAAGTAGAGTTGGCCAAAAGGATTATACAACATTGTCATTTTTGTGAAAGGAAGTGTAATGTGAATAGACTAAAAGGTGAGAGAGGATTCTGTAGATTAGACTCTAAAACCTACGTCCATTCATGGTTTCATCATTTAGGCGAAGAAGCTCCTTTAGTACCTAGCGGAACAATATTCTATGGAAGCTGTAACTTCAGATGCGTTTTCTGCATTGATGAAGATGATTACCTACTCGTTAAGTATTCAAGAGACAATACTATATCTGTTGAGAAGGTTAAAGATATCGTAGAAAAAATTAAGCAAGGTGAACAAGTAGAGCTACTTACATTAAGAGGTTGGAAGAAGATTACAAATATTATTGAAAGACTAAGTGATGAAATTTATGAAATAACCACTAGCAGAGGTAAGAAGATAAGATTAACGCCTGAGCACCTCATTATAGTTAAAGATAAGGACGGGAAACTTGTAGAGAAAGCAGTAAAGGAGCTTCGTGAAGGAGATATGCTTGTAACTCTACCATCTAATGAAATTAATTACACTGAAAATAACATTACCTATATAAACTTAATAGAAGAAATTGAAATAAGAGTACCTCCAAGCATAAAGAGCAGTATTAGAGTTAAGAATGTTGCAAACTTATTGAAAGAGCTAAGGCGTAAATATAAAGTTAAATACAGAGATTTATTTAGAAAAGCAGGCATAAAGGACTTTAAATACTCTTGGATATATACAGATTCAATACCATTTGAGGTCTTTATACAACTATATAAGAATTATAATGAGTTCAAAAACCATATATCCCACTTTAAGCTTTCAATGAGGAAAGGAGTTAAACATCATCTACCAGCACTTTTCAAGATTTCACCAGAATTTATGAGACTACTTGGCTACTTTGTCTCCGAAGGAAATTATCTCAGAGAACATGGAATAGTCTTTACAACATCGGATGACCACGTTCAAAAAGATATAATTAATTGCTTGAGTAAGGTGTTCGGTAGCTCAAAGAATGCTAAAATAATTTACAAGTATAAGGGAAAGATGCCTCAAATCATCATGTCAAGTAAGCTCGTATATATATTATTTAGGTACGTATTAGGTATAGGGAGAAGAGCTTCAAATAAATCATTTCCATGGATAGTATTTAATGTATCTAAGAAATTGTTAAGGGAATTCCTATCAGCATATTTAACGGGTGATGGAACTCTGAATATCGGTAAAAAAAGAAATATAAGTATACGCTTTATAACAACCTCAGAAAAAATAGCATACCAATTATCATATATATTTGGTCTCAACAATATTCAATACCGTATTAAAGAGAGAAATCCGTCTCCAAAATACAAGCTACCTACAGGTCACGTCAGTAAAAATAAACAATATTGGGTTGAAGTAAACGGCTATAAAGACATACTGAAATTACTTAATATAGCGAATTTTATTGATGAAAATAGGAATAGCAAACTCATGAAAATACTCAAAACATTTAGGAAGGTAAAAAATGAGATTAAAGGAGATAAAGTTAAGCGTATAAATATTATTAAAAAGCATGGAAGAGTCTACGATATCGTACTAGACGGTAATGACAATCTCGAGGAGCACGTATTCTTTGCAGGTAATGGAATCTTAATTCATAATTGCCAAAACCATGACATTAGTCAAGAGGATCCTTTTGGAGGAGTTGAGGTTTCTCCTCATAAACTTGCATTATTGCAAAAAGAGCTAAGAAGAACAGGAGCAAGAAATATTAATCATGTTGGAGGCGATCCCACACCAAACATTCATACAATCTTAGAATCACTACTTTACCTCGATATTAATGTTCCTCAACTCTGGAATAGTAACATGTATCTTACGGAAGAGGCTATGTATCTTTTAAGGGAAGTTATTGATATATGGCTACCCGACTTTAAATACGGGAGTAATAAATGTGCTATAAGACTTTCATCTGCTCCAAGATATTGGGAAGTTGTTACCAGAAATCATAAACTCATTGCCGAGTGGGGTGATGATGTAATAATTAGACACCTAGTACTACCTAATCATCTAGATTGTTGTACTAAGCCTATACTAAAATGGATTTCAGATAATATGCCTAAGGCACTAGTCAATATTATGGAACAATATAGACCCGAATTCTTAGTACTAAGATATCCTAATAAATGGCCTGATATCGCAAGAAGACCTTCAAGAGAGGAAATGATGGAGGCATATCAATATGCAAGAAAACTTGGATTAGTATTTGAACCTATTTCATGAATTGATGAAGAGCAATATAAAGAGATAAAAGCATAGTATGATCCGAGTTCATGTTTAATAAATTCTTACTTCCAAATAGTATGTTGGGCGAGTATGAAGTTAGATAGAAAGCCAATAGCTATACCAATTAGGGCTGCAAGAATATAGTACATACCTAAATATGTTAAAGTCAACGTTATTAGATAATATGCTATAAATCCAGCTAAAGCTGCATAATGATATTTCAACCAATATTTAATCCAATAGTTAATTCCCTTAGGTCTTTTACCTCTAAAAGTCCATAAGTCATTTAATATGTAATTTGAAGTTAATGAAGCCTCAAATGCTATGATCAAGGATATAGGTAGTATAAGGCCTATAAGCTCTCTACATGTATAAAGTATGCCAAGGTTTACACCAATACCTGAAGCCCCAACTATTGCAAATTTTATTATACGATATTCCGATAACATTAAGACATGTTTTAAGTAACTTAACATATCGCTTAATTTTAACTTGCTCTTTCCATGTGCCCTAGGCTTGAATGTATAAGGTACCTCAATAACCTTATTATATCTACCTTTAACTAAGATCTCTAACAGTATTTTCCAGCTCTTAGGTGTAATTCTGATATCTTTAACGGCATCTCTCTTGATGAGAAAGAAGCCAGACATAGGGTCAGATATATTTCTTACTTGAGGTAACATTATCTTTGCTATTAGTGATGCTCCTTTTGAAATAAGCTTTCTTATAAAACTCCAACCTTCAACACCGCCTCCTCTAACATATCTTGAAGCTATAACTACATCGGCTTGATTTTTTACAGCTTCTTTGTATAGTTTAGGTATGACTTCTGGAGGATGCTGTAAATCGGCATCCATTACAATAATGTATTTGCCTTGAGAATTCTTTATTCCATCCATAATTGCTGAACCTAAACCCATTTTCCTAGGTCTTAGTACTAGTTTCACCGGATAACCTCTCTTTTTATAGTCTAATGCAATTTCCCACGTCCTATCAGGGCTATTGTCGTCGACGACTACTATTTCATATTTTATGGTATTTTTAAGGATATTTGATGTTCGTTCTATGAGTATAGGTAGATTTTCGCGTTCATTATATGTAGGTACTATTATTGAGAGATCGATTTCTCTAGTCAAAGCTAACACCTTAGTTTAAGTATAATTAGATATCGATAATTTTACATGTAAATCATTAAGCTGTAGACGATCTTGCATGGAGCTATTACCCTGTTTTAAATGTAACATTAACACTATATATGACCATTACTCTTCTTTCTTCTATATCTTGAAGCATGGCCGTTCCTTCACTTACATAGTCCTCTTTATAGGTTCTATATGTTACTACTACTGGAAATGTATAATATGCAGCCAGTAGAATTTTATCTATTGGTTTATTAGTCATATAGGGGAATGTCATATCAATAGCTATCCAAGTATTATCTCCTATTTGAGCTTTAACCCATCCATGAGGTCCTGCGTTTATTAAATAATATTGTAGATAGCCGTTAGCAGCAGTACCTTTTACTACTACATTCTTCATGATGACTAGACCTTGTTCGATAATTGTAGGAATACCCGCATATCTTAATAATGTTATTAATAAATTAGCCTGATCATCACAGTCGCCTTTGAATTCAATTAAGAGTTCTATGGGATGTCTTGGAGGTATTCGAGTCTCATATACTACTTTCTTCATAATCCATTCTATGCAATTAAATATATATTCACTAGGTGTCCTACTCTTAGATCTAAGGTATTCTGCTAACATTGATATTAATGGGTTGTTGTAATTCCATAAACTTGTAGGTTCAGTGAGTATCTTAGGAGTGGAAAATTTATGTATACTATCCCATCCTGATAACATGAACTTCAATAATGTATCTCTTGGGATTGTTCTATTCACATTTAACATTACTTTATATACTACAGTTATGTTTGCTTCCTCCCCAGGTGCTAGCATTATATCCTGAGTTAGTTCAGCTATGGTGATAAGACCATTTAATTCTTTATAGATACTGATGTTCACATTACGCCCATTAATGTATGTCTTGTATGATAATAATTTCTGAAAAGGATCGTTTTGTGGATAGGGGAGTGCTGATCCTAAAGTGTTTATAACACTTACATTTGTTGATCCTTCGTTCTTGACGATCGTTGTCTCTATTATTGTGTATACTTGTTTATAATGATCGTAAACTTTAGAATCAAGAGCTTTTACAATCATTATAGTATTTGCTATAGATGCTATGATCAATAAGGATATAATGAATATTGCTATTACCGATATAGGTTTCACTGGATATTCTCCTCACTCTCTACACTCACTTACCTCGCCTATAAGCTCCACTTCTACAATATCACCTTTGCTATAGCCGGTTACATCAGGTGGTATAATTAATAATGCGTTTGCCTTAATTAACGTTGATATAATACCGCTTCCTGTTAATTTTAAAGGGTAAACAAAGTACTCTTTATCCTTAGAACATACTATAACTCTATATATTTCCATTATCCCTGGTTCTGAAGGTATTTTTCTAGCCGCTTTCGCCTTTAATTTAGGATTTAATGGTTTAGTTATGCCTAGGATCTTCATGTATATGGGTTTAAATATAGCCTCTACTTCAGCTAACGCTGCAACAGGAAATCCGCTTAAACACATCACCATCTTATCTGTATTGAAAACAGCTATTGCTCCTGGCCTTCCCGGCTTTAATGCAAAGCCATGTATTAGCAATGTTGGTTTTAATTCTTTTACAGCCCTAATTGTATAGTCTTTTTTACCTATACTTGTACCTCCTATCGTGAAAACTATAGTACTCTCATTAAGAGCCTTGGACAATGTTTCTCTTATTTCATTAATATTATCGCTTATAATTCCTAGGTCTTTTATATCTAGGCCCATCTTAATTAAATAAGTCTTTATGAGATAGCGAGTTGTATCATATATAAGTCCTACACGTAGTTCACTACCCGGCTCTACTAGCTCTGATCCTATAGATACTATGGATGCCTTTATCTTTCTATAAACCTTAACACTACTTAATCCTTGAGATGCTAGTAGCGCTATATGCCATGGTTTTATTACCTCTCCTTTCCTTATAATTAATTCCCCTTTCTTTAAATCCTCACCTTTACGTGAAATTCCATATCCTGGAGGAAATTCCTTGAAAACTAGAACTTCATCATTTGTTCTTTTCGTGTATTCGTAAGGTATAACAACTTCTGCATTAGGAGGTAGTGCTGCTCCTGTTGAAACCTCCCATGCATCTCCTATCTCAAGTTCCTTCCTAGGAGGAGGATGATCTACTTCAGTTTTTCCCTTAATCTTTAATCTAGACGGGCTTAATGTAGATGATTTTTCAATGCTAGAGTAAAGTGTGGCGTATCCATCGAGTACGGCTCTATTATATGGTGGAATGTCTCTATGAGCATAAATGTCCTCTGCACATATCCTATCAATAGCTAAATCTAGTTTTACAGTTTCTACTTCCACCCTAATACTTAACTGTGATAATACCTTATTTACAACTTCTTCAGGAGGTGTTAAGAATTTAAATCTACGTGAAGCATCTTCTTTCAATTACTATTCACCTTATAGAAGTATATCACTTTTGGACTTAAATTTAATGATTTAAATATGCTACATAATATGTTAATACACTCATTATATTCATTACATTTAAATAAGTGTGCTTTACTGGGTTTATCCGTTGACCCGAACTTTCGTACTGGTATTGGTAGATAATTACTTAATAATTCTGAAACTTTATATTCGAGATCTTGATCAGTTATGGCATATATTATTGCTATAGGTTTAAAATATTCAAGTGTTGTTAGATAGTCTATATGCCACTTCCTCCTCTTTTTCTTCATTAAGTGCCTCTTTATTCTTGCCCTTAAACCTCCAGGTCCTCTAGCGCTACCTATGTAAACATATAATCCTTTCTCTATAACTCGGTTCTTGAACATTTTAATGCTATAAAGTCTTACAGATTTAGATATCTTAAAAACTATTGCATAAATCCCTTTACTCTTGGGCACTTTAGCTATGATACTGTTAAACTCATTCTCTTTCCATTTTTCATTAATTCTATCCTCCATGAACCACCCTCATATTTTATTATCCCTATTGGTGTTCCTAGATTCCTTATTCTTACATATATATTGCTAGCTGGTGGTATTCTTTCACGTATTAGATATTCAATAGCCTTACATACTATATCTAGTTGCCATAACTTAAGCTTAGTTCTTTGTCTTCTATACTCTATTAGGGCCTGGTAAGTCCAACAAATATCTCTTAAACCTAGTACAGCACACATTTCGATTACTTGTCTATCGCTAATAGGCATACCGTAACCCTTTTCTAATGATTTAAATCTAATAGCGTACCTTAATGCATGGTATGCATGATTTAATGCCATTAAGTTATCATTTGTGAAGAAGGATGTCAATGCTAGGCTTAGAGAGGTTATTGCCTGTTGTTTTAATACTTGTAGAGTTTTGTCAGTTACTTTAGGTTTATAGCTTCTAAATATTCTTTCAACGTATTCCTCACCGCAAATAGTTATTGAGTCTTTAGCTATCAGAATACATAAAGGATCTCCTTTTGCACACATATCGGCTAGCGTGTCCTGCGATATTATCGTCGCCGTAACATTGGGTACTGAAATCAACTTCCACCAAATTCTCTTAGCCCGTTCTTTATCTTTAGATGATGTAAGGAGTATAACTCCTATATCACTTAAACCCTCTATATAATCCTCAGGTCTCGTAGCAGAGCCTATGATTATGACGCTTTTAACTTCATCAGAATTACATGCCTCTATCAGTATGTTCTCAAGTCTTTTAAGTATTCTCTTAACTCCTAATTTCATCCCCTCTTAGCCTATTATTAAGCTGTACTAGACCTCGTATAAGTTAATCGATTAATTCATTCGGCTATTATAGTTTATATCGCTGCTTTTATGTATTTAATTGACTGGTACATTAAATTAGAAGAAATGCCGTACGTGTGATAAATTATGGAGGTTAAGAGGAAGAAGTTATGCAATATAGTCTTTGAAGGAACTATACCCCTAGAAATAATAATTTATGCGGCTATAACTAACTGTAAACCTAAGAATAAATTTCCATACCCTGTTCAAATGAAGATATATTATGGACCTCGATGCCCTGCTTGTAGAAGATTATTCACGTATATTATTGATACTGAAGGCATTACTGCCCTAGCCTTATCCATAGAATTCCCAAAGTATAAGGAGAAGATCAAAGAGCTCGTAGGTGAAGTGGTAACACCAGTATTTGAGCTACATAATGGTGCCGTACTAAGAGGATGTCCAGTAGAATACAAAGAATTCACTAGGAGACTGCTCGTTGCCTTGAAAGGAGAAATTACTAAGGGTATAATTAAACCAGGTAGACCAGTGATACGTTAATCAGCGAGGGCGACATTCTTCATATTGGTTCAGATAGCATTTAATCATCATTTCTCTCCTATACCTTTTAGAGTGGTGTCAGGAGAGCAACTCTACGTCATTAATCGGCTAAAACCGGGTTCTTCATCCACCATAATATATTTAGGTAATAGTAGGTTATTTTAAATTAATCGTTAGAAACTCTATATAGTAGGAGTTATGTTATGTCCAGGATAATATTTAATGAAACAGGGTTTGGATACATAGTCATAAATGGGATAAAATATGAGCATGACGTCATAGTTACTAGTGATGGCAAAATTAACAAAAGGAGAAAAGATATCTCTAAAAGATATAGAAATTTATATGGACATACACCATTATCTAAAGAAGAAGTAAGACTTCTGTTGAGTTATAAGCCTAAGGTTATTGTTATTGCTACTGGACAATATGGTGCATTACCTATAATGGAGGATGCTCTGGAATTACTAAGGAGTAGTAATATAGAAGTAATAATTGATAAAACTCCTAAGCTCTTAGACAAGCTAAACGAAGTATTTAAAAGAGGTAAAAGAGTAGTAGCCCTAATTCATGTAACGTGCTAGAATTTATGAGGGCTGAATTATAATATTATCTGAGAGTGGAGGATAGAATGTGATGAAGAATATCAACATAGATCTAGAGCTGCCTAAGAAGTTTTTAGCAGAACTATCATCACCATTCGTTAGCAGAGATGAAGAGGCTAAAGTCATAACCTTAGCACTACTATCTAGGGAACACGTTATCTTAATTGGAGAACCCGGAACAGCTAAATCAGCACTAGCTAGAAGAGCTGCTGAACTAATCAATGCAAAATTCTTTAAGTACCTATTAACAAAATATACAGAGCCTGCTGAGCTCTTTGGACCCTTAGATATAAATGCATTAAGGAATGGTGTTTATAAGAGGATTACTAGAGGTAAATTACCTGAAGCAGAGATCGTATTTCTAGATGAGATATTTAATGCTAATTCAGCTATACTTAATGCTTTGTTAAGTATACTAAATGAGAGGATTTTATACGATGGCTATACTGAAATTCCTGTTCCATTATGGACTCTGATTAGTGCAAGCAACAGAATACCAGATGAACCTGAACTTGAGGCTCTCTATGATAGACTACTACTCAGACATTACATAAAGCCTGTTGAAGAAAATAAGTGGGGAGAGCTACTCGATGCATCATGGAAAATAGAGACACTAAAAATACCGGAAGCTAAACCAATGATGACGATGTGTGATTTAAAACAGTTATATGAAGTCGTTCTTAATATTAATATAGAGCCTATCAAGCCTAAATTATTAAGACTCTATGCTCTCTTCGAAGAAAAAGGACTTCATATAACTGATAGGAGGAAAGGGAAAGCTTTAAAGGTAATAGCAGCTCATGCCGTATTAAATGGTAGAGATACAGTTCATGAAGAAGATTTAATAGTACTTAAATATATTATTCCAAGAGATTTAGATGACTTTGATAAAGTTTCAGCTATATTAGCTGAAGAACTTAAGACTCCCGCTAAGTACATTAGAGAACTAAATGACATTTATATTAACATCGATGAGATTTCACGTTTTGTTGAAGAGGCTACGGATTACGACCCTAGGCTTGTAGAATTATTAAGAAACTTAAATATAACTAAGGATAGAGTCTTAGCCATGGTTGGTGAAACATCAAATACTGAAGTTAAAAAATTAGCAGATGAAGTTCTAAGGAAACTTGATAAAACCCTAGACTTAATTGCAAGGAAATTAGGATTCTAGGGTTAATAAGTTGAAGGAACTTAATAATCAGGAGTCCATTAAGGGGGTGTTAAAGGGAATTAAGTATGATGATCCTATAATTAAGTTTAGAGGAGAGAAAATAATAACATCACTTAAGAAGCTTCTAGGTACAAAACCCGCTCTATCCCTAGGACTTGCTATAGATACTTTCTACACCATGTACCTCCCATATCCAGTAATTATTCCTCCCAATGAAGTAGATAAAGAACTTAAGATACATTACTCCCTAATAAAAAACCTCATCTTTAGTAGTGACCTCGAAAAATTCAAATCACTTACCATAGCTGATTCAAGTACTAGTATGATTATGGCTATTAGCTATCTAGAACACATACTTTTAATGCTTGAGCAATTACTAAGTAGTTCATCAAGTAAAGGTCAAAAACTCTACAACAACCTACTTGAAGGACTTAAGGGTAAAGGTCAAAGCTCGCAAGAGAAAGAAGTCGAAGACATAATTAAGCAGTTAAGTAATGAAGCATTAAAGAAGGCTATGGAAGATGCAAAAACTGCTAAGAAGCTAAAACATATTACTTCAGGAATGATGGCAGGTACTGGAAGTGAGTTTTCACTTGAAGATAGAGTTCATGAAGTTTTAAAACTTGCTAGAAATCTTGACGTAAAAATAATATTAGAAATCATAGGTAATCTACCTAAACATTCTATTAAAGCTCGAAGAAAAGTTGTAAGACATCCTAAGGGAGAATTAAGGGGGTATGAGATTGGAGGAGATATCGAAAGAGTTGTTCCCACAGAAATAGCTATGCCCTATCCTCTTTTTGAATTAAAATTCGCTGAGAATAGGCTCTTACTATATGAGAAAATATTACCTGAAAAATGGGGTCCACTATACGTATTATTGGATAAAAGCGGGAGCATGGAAGGCGAGAAAATCCTGTGGGCGAAGGCGGTATCATTAGCATTGTATATTAAGGCTCTAAAAGAATCTAGGCCATTCTACCTTAGATTCTTTGATAGCTTACCTTACCCCTTAATTAGAATTGCTAGAAGACCTAAAGCTTCAGATGCTTTAAAGCTTCTTGAATATCTAGCTAAAGTTAAAGGTAGTGGAGGAACTGATATAACAAGAGCAATATTAACAGCATGTAATGATATTATGCAAAAATCGTTAAAGAGCATAAGTGACATCATCTTGATAACTGATGGTGAAGACCGTATTGCTGAAGTTTCAGTTAGAAGAGCATTATCATCAGCAAAAGTAAGGCTTGTAACGGTAATGATACAGGGTGACAATCCTGATCTACGTAGAGTAAGCTACAAGTACTTTACAGCTATAAAATTAGATGATAAAGAAATCTTAAAGATAATAGAATTGAGCTCCCAGATATGATTTAAACCTTTTAACTACTTAAACTTCTATATGAATAGATGCAGGGTAGTGTTCATGGAGAGAGGCGGAAGTGAATTAAGTGAAGGAGTACAGAATGTTGAAAGAGCGCTAAAATATATTCTAGCTAATAGAGATCTCATAGACCAAATAATATTAATGCTAAAAGAGTTAAGTGAGGGCAAGGTAATTAAGGTCAAAGTAGACATAAATACTGATACCTTATACTATGAAGGCGTATCTAGGGATGAAGAAGTTAAAGCGTTGCAAATATTAGTGGATAGCAAACTAGTAGATAAGGTTATTTATGATAGGGTAATTTCATGTCCGAAATGTAATAGTTATAGAATTAAAGTTCGTTACTTATGTCCTTACTGTGATAGTTTCAACTTGGAGAAAACAAGGATAATTCAACACGTCTTATGTGGATATACTGGAAGCGAATATTCATTTTATGCTAAGGGAAAGTTTGAAAAAAGAATTTGTCCAAATTGTGGCGAGGAAGTTCGTGAAGAAGGTGTAGATTTTGTAGTTTTAACAAAAATGTTTCAATGCTTAAATTGTGGTCGAAGAGTTCCCGATCCCGAGGTAAGGTATGCATGTGATAAATGTGGTCATGAATTTACGACTATTGATTCAGAATACGTACCCCTTTACATGTATAGGATTAGCGAACTAGGTAAGATGATTCATGAGAAAAACGTAGTAACTGTAGCTTTAATAGAAGAAGTTGTAAAGAAACATGGTTTTAGGATGATTAAACCTCCAAAAATTAAAGGGCTTTCAGGCATAGAGCATGAATTTGATGTAATAGGAGTGGCTGACAAAACAACATTGCTAATAGATGTTATTAGAGCTGTTGAGGAGGGTAAGATCTTATCAGTAACAGTAAAGGCGACTGAATTTCTCACTTCAGAGGGCTCTAGTACTTATTACATTATATGCTATGAAGAAATGTCACCCATACTATCAGCTCTTTCAAATAATTCTAGAACCATTATGATAAAAATACCAAATAGCATCAATAAACTCATAGATCAACTCGAAGATACTTTAAAGAGAATTAAGGGGTCCTAATAAATCCTGAAAGGAATCTAACCACCTCATCAGAGAAGAGGATATAGATTAACGATAAGCACATAAATAAGTATGTGTAATGAATTCCCCCTGATATCTCACCTTTAATTATCTTACCAAGCATTAGACCTCCAAATACTGAAATTATAATTGAGGTATAGAAGGCAATAGCTATTATCTCTTCATCAGTTAATACCCTAGCCATAGGGGCTCCTCCACCAGCAGATACCAATGTTTGGGAGAAGAATAGTATTAAGGTAATTGAGATTAAGAATATTAATATCGCCATTGCAACTATATAAATATATGCTTTTAGAGTTCTTTCCCTCATTTCCTCAAAGGAGTAAAATTCAAGGAAGAATTTAGAGGCTTCACCAAGTACTTCAGCTGCTTTTCCACCACTTAGATATGCTTCAACTAATACTTGTAAATACCTTAGTATTGATGATGGAACCCCTTTCATGCCTTTTCCAAAAGCTTCGGGAAAATCATATCCAGAGAGCGAGAGCATATAAACTCGTTCAATGTAGTAGTTTAATGGACCATAGTCTCTCTTGGTAAGCTCTTCTAATAGCTTAGGAAATGTTAATCCGGGTTTAATTAGAGAAGCTGCATCCCTTAATAATGGGGCACTATTTCTAAACATAGTCTCCTTAATTTTAGATGACTTGTACGTATAGAATGTTAAGGGGTAGAGATTTAGTAATAATATAAAAGTTAAGAGGGTAAGAAATTGCTTACCATAGGGTAAGGTTATGCCAAGAACTATTTCCATTCTCTTAACTTTAAGACCTCCTATTGTAGCTATTATGCTAGGGTATAGTAATATAGTTATGGATATAGTTAGGACGAGCAGGAATAATGATGTATATTTAATTCGTTCAAGGGGTGTCATGGTCTAACCTTAGATAATATTGAGTCTACAACTACCAGTAAACCTAGTGAAACAAATGGAACTACGATAAACGATACTAAGCCTACTATGATTTTAGGATGAATTGGTGGCCTATATAAAGCTCCACCAAATGAAAATAATGCTATGACTACAAGTAGTACTACTACAGGTAATAGTACAGTTAATGATATAAATACTTCAATTAATATGGAGAGCGAGGAATAAGCCATTCTAGCTTTAGTTTCAAGAACTGATAGTGATTCCGTAAATGACATTCTAACATAATCAACTAAGCCAGTACCTGTTGTCGCTAAACCTTTTAGTGCAGCAAGTATTGTTGCTAATCTGCTACTTGGAGTTATTTCTATAGCTCTATCTAAAGCCTTTGTAACATCTTCTCCACGTAATAGGAGACTTTTAGCTATTTCCTCAAACTCGATATCAATTCCAATGAGTTTTCTTAATTCATATAATCTGAGAAGTATTCTCTCAGAACTCATACCTGATAGAGCTAAAGTTGCAAGATATGATTGTAGTATCGGGATCTTGATATCTATTAACTCACCTCGACTTCTAAACTTCATTACAGGTATTATTATTAGTATCGTGAGGGCTAGTAAATACGCTATAATAGAAATAATTGATGAAAGAATAATGGATATGAATGGGGGGAGAACGGTACCTGCTACTAAGTGGAGATTATAGGATAATATGAATGCAAGTATTGAAATTATTAGTGGAATAAGTGTGATTAGAGCTATATAACCTTCATATGGTATTCTCATGCCTGAGCCTTTAATGTATCTTCTAAGCCATGGAAGTCTTGTCTCATATATTTTTCCTAAGCCTATAGTTCTTGAAATCTTATATAGGCTTAGGATGAATGACAACAGGTTCTACCTCTACTTCTGCACGTAATCCAACTTTTTCGGGGTTTAGGTAGTATTCTCTTAGTATTTTTGCTAGATCGCTATAGGATTTAACTATTCTTTTTTCAACCATCCATTTCATTATTGTAGCCCTTCTCTCTAAGTCCTTGTATATTTCTGTTATATGCTTGAATGTTTTTTCACTTATTAACCTTAGGGCTATACTCTTACCTGTAAATGACCACGTATCTCTTGTTGCATCCCATTTAAATACTAGATTAGCTTTTACTTCACCTGTCTCGGGGTTAACTTCAATGGGTTCTTTTATCTCTATAACTCTTCTCACAATACCTTTAGCTGTCTTAACCCTACCCATAAGGATAAATGCTTTAACTAATGGTATTAGCATTGGTGGAACATTCATGGGCCTTGTTATAAGCCTTTGAACAGTAGCTTCAATTGTTTCACCGTGTATGGTCCCTAATCCTCCGTGACCTAATGATACTGCTTGGAAGAACGTATATGCTTCTTCACCACGTATTTCTCCTACAATTATATAATCTGGTCTTTGCCTTAATGCGCTTTTCAGTAGATCAAAGAGTGTTATATCTTGGACTCCTGGTTCAAAGCTTGGTCTAACTACCATTGGAACCCAGTTTTCATGGAATAATCTTATTTCGGGGGTTTCTTCAACAGTTACTATCTTTACTTCAGGTCTAATTAGCATTGCAATAGCGTTAAGAAGTGTTGTTTTACCACTAGCCATGGCACCAGTTATTAACATGCTGTTAACATAGTCTACTAGAATCCATAAATATGCTGCAATTACGGGATCAAGAGTATGGAATTTCAATAAGTCTACTATTGTATATGGTAGTTCTGCATACTTTCTAATAGTAAATGTACTTCCTCGTCTAGACACGATATCTAGAGTTATATGTGCTCTGTATCCTTCTGGAGGTAATGGTCCTTCAATTATTGGTCTTGCATAGCTAATTGTCTGCCTAGCTTTAAAGGCTAGCCTACGAATAAATGAATCTAATTCATCTGGTGTTTCAAAAACTACATTACTTTTTAGCCACTCGTAGACTCTATGAAATACATAGACTGGTATTCCAACACCATCACATATGATGTCCTCAACATTAGGGTCACGGTACATTGCATCTATTTTACCATAGCCAATAATATCTCTAGTTAGGTAATATGCATACTTACCTATAATGGCATTACTATTTTTATTTCTTGTTTTAAGCTTAAGTTCATAGTATCTTAAAGCTCTTTTAACAACTTTCTTCATATACTCCATTGCATCTACATAACTCATAGCTAGTACGTCAAGTGATATCCATCCGGCTTCAATAACCTTATCCTTTACTCTAAGCAGCCATTCATATTCTTCAGACGTTAATACAGGTTCAATAACTTGATATTTTAGTACTCCCTCCTCATCCCTAATGATCATTATGTAACTATAAGGGGGGATTACCGGATAGAAATCTAAGGCTTTGCCTTTAAATATTTTATGATTGACAAACTTCGGTCTACTGTTGTCAACTACGTCTACCTTGCCCTTATTATTTCTTTTTAGAAACCTTAAACGCAGCATCGTTAAAGTCCCTCCATGTAATTATAGTAATATTACTGTACTGCTCTCTGTAAGAAGATATACTACTTAAGTAGGTATATAAAAACGCCTAGTATATCATAATAACATGCTAAAACGTTTTGGTCACAGATTGTTAGGAAAATATAACTCCTAAGAAGTTAAAGTACTCTTCTTGTCTCTTGATCAAAATTACTGCAAAGGAGTTTTCAATGCTATTTGAATGCAGTATTTATATTGTTTTATTAGGACAAATTGCTATTATTAATATAGCAAACGTATAAGTCTTTAATATTAAAATCTCATGCTAAGCTTTTATTACATATAGTTTTGACATCAGGACATATACGCTCTTAAGGCTTTTTATCTTAAGACATAGGCTCACTTAATTATGACTACGATCTTTTACACCTTATACTTCAATGCAGCATTGTCTTTAAGATAAGAATTCTTTTTCTATTCAGATAATACTGCTAATTAGACATGACGTAAATCGTTAAAACGCGGTCTTAAATCATACTATAGAGGGTAAGAATTACATGTATTTAAGAGGGAGGAAAATATTACCTTTTACATTAACATTATTCATGAGTAGTGTCATTGTTTATAGTGTTATGTCTTGGCAGCCTTGGATATTTATTTTAGCTATAACTTGTTACCTTCTGTTCCTTATTTACCTCATCCTTAGGAGGATTAGTTTAGGATTAATTATTTTTGGTATTATGTTTATTTGTCTTTGGCTTAGACTTTTCCCTTATCTCGAAAGCCTTCCCTTAGGTGTTGATCCTATTAGGGATGTTATCTTCGCCTATGCGGTATCACGTCATGGTCATTTTCATAACGTATATGTTCCCAGATTTGTAGATTACTATCAATATTTTCCATCAACTCAGATAATTCCATTGATCAACTCTATGGTTTCCGGCCTTGAAATAACGCTATCCCATTACTTAACGCTCAGCTTTATCCTATCACTAAGTACGATATCTATATTATTAATTACAAGAAGCTATAAGAGGATTGGAGAGCTAGCCTTCTTTGCTGCAATATTTTACGCCACTATTCCTACAATCTTGGTTTGGAACTACTGGGTTATACCTATGGCATTAGCAATTACCTTTATGTGTTATTCTTTGTTAACATTTATTTCATTCTTAGACATAAGGAAAACCATACATTTAGTGCTAAGCTTGCTATTCAGTGTATTAACTATTATGACTCATGCGGGCGTAGGTATAATATTGTTGGGTTTTTACGTGATAACCCTTATCGTTTATGTCATAAGAATCCAAGTTTCTAGATACTCTATAAAACCTATCGTATTCTATAATATTGTTTTACATGCCTATACATTTATTTATTGGCAGTTAACGGGCTTTTTGAATAAATACCTGCTTAGATATATCAGTTACTCATATAATAATTTCATAGAGGCTTTAAATGATATCCTTCAGTTTAAGATAAGGCCATCAACACCATCACTAATAACTACGCCTTCCATTAAATTTCCTAGCAAGCCCGTGGAACCCGGGTTTACGTTTAAGGTAGTAGATTGTTTACCTACCATATATCCAGGATACTATCTTCTACCACGGTGGATCTGGTCATCATTATTAATCTTATTGCCTTTGCTATTATTCATAATTTGTAAACTAAAGAATACTTCAATTAATGATAATAAATTCGCATTGTCATTAAATATCTATAGTATCGCTTTATCTTTATTAATACCAATAGCGCTATCTTTAAGGTTAATTTGGAAAGCTGAAAGATATCTTGCATCACCTGCAACAATATTCATTATAATAACCATAGTAGCGCTATCAAGTCTAATACTAAAGTCTAACACCAAGCTAAAACTTAAGGCCATAATCTCTTCTCTTCTCATTCTACTAGCAATTTCATCTATTTTTGATCCTAGAGTAGCATACTATGTTAATCCTATTGAAGGCGATAGAGTTACATTTAAGTTAAGCGAGAGAGCAGCAGCTGACTATTTGCTAACTAATGCAGAGTCAGGTAATATAATAACAGATTACAATTTAATGACCATGTATATTTATTATTTAATTATGGTTAAAAACAAAAGCAACATAAAGATATTATTCGGACGTGTTGATAGACTTCTAAACGATAAAACCATGTATTCCAGTAACTGGATTTTTCTATTTAGAACCTATAGTGCGAAGAGTTATTATATATGGAATTTAAATTATAAGTATAATCCGCAAATAATTAATAAAGCTCTTTACTATGGTAACATAGTTTACACCAATAGGCATGCATTCATAGCATTAAAGTCATAACTAGCTTAAGTAGAAATTTTTATCTAACCAAAAAATAATTTTAAGATAAGAATACGATAACAGCAGTACAAGAGTGAATATTTTATAAGCTCGAGGTCAAGGTGTTGCTGTGCCCAAGGTAGTAACATGTATACCAGCATTTAATGAAGAGCGAACAATTGCTAGGGTTATTTTAGAGGCACAGAAATATAGTGATTTAGTTATCGTCTGTGATGATGGTTCAAGGGATCTTACAGGTGAAATAGCTAAGAGGTTGGGTGCAATTGTAATTAGGCATAAGAGAAATAAAGGATATGGTGCTGCTTTAAGATCATTATTTAAAAAAGCACTTGAATATCAACCAGAAGTTATTATAACTTTAGATGCTGATCTACAACACGATCCTAAATATATTCCACTACTCGTCGAAACTCTAAAGAAGAGTAGTGCAGATATAGTTATTGCTTCTAGAGCTAGGGGCGATGAAACACCATTACATAGAAGAATAGTAGTTAAAATTCTATCAAGAATAATCAGCAAGAAATTATCAGATGTTCAAAGCGGTTTCAGGGCATATAAGGCATCGATACTACAAAATTTAATTCCAATCGAAGATGGCATGGAGGCTAGCATTGAGATCATTAATAGAGCACTTAGATATGGGTATAAGATAGTTGAGGTTCCCATACCCTTTAAATACAAGGGTCTTGAAACATCAACACTAAATCCCATAGTTCACGGCTATGGCCTAGTGGGACGCCTACTACGGGATAAAATTCTAAAGAAACCACTAACATACTTAGGAATTCCAGGAATTATACTCATATTAATAGGCTTATCTTCAGGGCTATGGGTTATTAAGAGGTATATAGAGGTTAGACAACTAGCTATTGGTACATCAATTATAACAGCTATTCTCCTACTTAGTGGATTACTCTTAGTATTAATGGGTATTCACCTATTTGCACTAAAAGAATTTATTAAATTGAGCAAAGAGGAAATGAGAATTGAAAAAGACTAAATATACAGCAGAAAATATATGCCTTCATCTCAATAATGAGATACTAGTAGATATTATTGGTTTAACATTAACCATCTCGATCTTATTATCATTTGTAGAGTTTATTATAGTTAGGAGAGTCGATGTAATACCATTAATACTTGGTTTACTGGTATCAATATTTATTGTATTTAAAGGTCATCTAATAAATGCTAAGAAGCATGTATCAGAGAGTAATAGAATAACGTACACTATATTAGTACTGTTTTACTCTTTCATAATTCTTTCAATATATTTCATACATTATCTATTTCCTGCAGTTCGAAGTGCTGACTTTATTGTCTATATAAAGAGATCATTAAAGTTTACTACAGGTTCTGCAACATACAGAGATCTACTGGTGTTACATCCAGCAATATACTTACTCTTGGGTAGTGTGTTTTCACTTAACATATTCAACCCTGTTATACTTTCAAGACTATTCATGACTACGCTAGTGTTACTGAGTATACCATTGCTTTATGAGCTTTCACGTAAACTCTATGGTAAACTAGCTGGTGAAATCACGCTACTCTTATCTATTTTCGTTAACATTTTTTGGTATTATACAATAATAGTAACAGGACTCTATGCAAACTTCTTAGGAATAATGTTATCATTATATTTATTAATACTTATTAAAAAGTATATTGAATCTAGGAGTAAGTGGGTTTTATTATACTTATTCTTGACCAGCTTAACAGCATTACTTTCCCATGAAACTACATTTCTACTAATTACTGCTATATGGATATCAGCATTATATCACGTGGTAGTAAAGAAATCATTTGAAGTATTTAAAATTGCCATAATTGTTACGATACCCGTACTTATACTGCTAATCACTACATCTGCTAGTATAACATTAGCATTGAAGTTCATTACAGAATACTTGCTAAGGCTAAAGATACTCAGTATGAGTGCTATTGTTGTGGGAATAGAAGATCCCATAACTACTTTTCTAAACAATATTTCCCCATTACTTGCTAACATCTACGCCTTTGCAAATTTTATAGGATTAACATTATTTATAGCCAGTATAGCGTTATTTGTTGTTCTTATATTCCAAAAAGCTAATGGAGTACATATACTTCCATTTTTCTGGGTTATAGTAGTATGGATTATATCATTCTTCACAACTGAAACGTATAGACTAGCGCTTTACGTTATGTTCCCTATGGTATTATTTCTAGGTTCGCTAGGTACCGTTCTATCGAGTTCTAAAATAGTTAGGTTTATAGAGGAGATTCATGTATCGAGGAAGATAAAGAAAATATTAAAATATGAGATAATTTCATTCATCGTAATACTTATGTTTGTTGGCAGCGGGATTTCTCGTATCTTAGCCATAGAATACCTAAATGCTGGCCATTATCATAAATTACAACATGATATCATGGAAACATTATTATGGCTAAAGGAGAATACCCCTGAGAACTCGAGAATAATTAGTGTAGGGCGATGGGAATTCCTATTTGCACCGTATATTATTAATCGTGAATGCATAAGTGACTATCCCTTAACACCTAATGAGATATTTACATATCTAAAGGATAAGCTATATGGAGACATATACGTTATCGTCTGGAATGCCTTACATAATGCAACCGTTTATTACATACATTTATATGAGAATGATCATAGATTCCTAAGAATGTGGTCCAATAACGCTTTTACAGTATTCAAGCTAAGATTAATGACTATTAATAAGGCTTGATGTAAAAGTCTATACTAGCTAAACCTAAACCTAGAAGTATTAAGCTTATGAAGTTTAAAACAATTAATACTTTCAATAACTTACACGTATATGTTTCATTCTCTTTGAAGAAAGCTTGTACATAAACTGGTATGGTCATATAAAGAAATGTTTGAGACAAGTAGTAATACCATGCTATGGATATAGTTAACATTGCGTTAAAAACACTCATTACTGCTAGTATGAGCATACCTTCATACAAGACTATGTATTTCCTATATTTATCGCGTTTAAAACAGGTGATGTATGTTAGAGCTATAAGAGATGGAAGAAATATTAATGTTGCAAGACCACCAAGTCCTGCATAGAATGTTACCTTGTAACCTAGGAATTGAGCTTTTTCTAGGGGAATTTCAGCTATTGTAGTTGTAGCTTCAGACTTAATTTCAGTTACATTTATTATAAAATGTCCTAAATAGTATGATCGTAATATTGTAAACTTAAAAAACAGTCTTGTGAAAGCATTGTATATAGTATAAAATGTAGGAGAATGTCGAGCTACATGGTAGCTTACCATTGAATATTGTAAGTTGAGAAAATCCATTAATGAATATCCATTAATAAATAGTGGTGTATAGCTAGAGACGTAAACCATGGTGACTATTAACACTATGGTAAATAAGCTTGCAAGTTTATTCTTAATAGAGGTGTTAAGCCGTAATATGTAGAGTATTAGGAATGGTACTATAAAGAACAGTGCCGATAATTTACATGCTATAGCCAGTCCTGAAAAAACACCAAACAAGATATTTGTTGAAATCCTAGGGCTTTTCTTCTTAAGTTTCCCAAATCCAATATATAATGCTATAATTAGGAAGGTTAGCATGTAAACATCTAATAAACTACTGCTTGATGTTGCTAAGAATAATGTATCGGATGCTAAGAGAAGAGTAAGGTAAAAGGCAATACTTTTACTTTCATATATTAAAGCTACAAGGTAATAGAAGACAACTGTAGTGACTATAGAGAAGAGGATACTAGGTATCTTAACCTCCTTTAAAAATATATAACTCAAACCAATAATGTACTTTGCCATAGGGGGGTGTTCGAAATTTACTAAAAGATCCCATTTAGTAATATATTTTACACCTGCTGGAATATAGCAAATTTGGACGTCACTAAATCTGGGTAGCTCGTGTTGTAAAGTTACTAGGGCTATGAGAAAAAATGCTATCAAAACTATTTCCTTTCTCTCGGCTAGGAAGTAACGGTATGCACTAATATTAATAGATGGCAATATTCAGTTCCTTGGTCTTTTATCCTATTACCTTAAAGCTTGTAGCAGTTTCTACTCCACTTTTTGTTACAACCTTCACAATATATGTCTTCCCGGACTCGAGGTTAAAGCCACCACTTATGGTTATTGATGTGAGATCTCCAGGGTTCAATGAGGTAGTAGAGCTTGCTACTGTAATAATACTATTGTCTTCTACTCTGATTATGTATATTGCATCTATAACTACACTTGTCCCTCCCACATTCCTTATATAGAGAGTTACTGTATCCGTGGAAGCACTTACTGCCTCTATCTTTATTTTCTCCTCTAGTTCTGGTGTTCCTGCTTTTGTTAGTCCTGTTACATATCCTGTTACCCATACGTATATTAATACAGCTGCTGCTAGTGCTATTAGTATTAGTAATAGTGTTGCTATTACGGGCGAGATAGCTCTTGCCTGCATATTATCTACCCCTCTCAAATTCTACTGAGTTATAAGTATGTTATTTTTAAAATTAGCGTCCTAGTAATCATGCTTTAACGTAGGTAAGGTTTATTATTTATTTTAGTGGGATTGGTGGGGTGTTTTCTCTTGGTTAAACTCTTTTGTTTATTGTTTTTGTTTTCTTAGTTTGTTTATTATTGTTGTTAGTTT
>CAYXRT010000012.1:0-52640 GCA_964467535.1 uncultured Desulfurococcales archaeon | reverse complement strand
GGAATCTAATAAATAGAATTGAAGGTAAGAAGAGTTAAGGGAAGTTATTAAGAAGATTGGTGATTTACTAGGGAATTAGGGTCTATGAGGTCCTATAGGGCTTCTAAGCTGGGAAGATTTTTATTATGATAATAGTGAGGAAAGGTTTTAATGGAATGATATGTTTTATTAAGGTGTTTTAGTTGGTTCTTTAGTGATAGGTCTATAAGTTTATAAGTGTGTCTTATATGAGCTTAACACATAGAATTGAAAGATAATGAGGTTAAGGGATGTGTAGGAGATGAAGATTTGGAGAAGGCCTTCAACATGGTATATTCCTGGAAAGGGGGAGCATAAGTTTCATGCTGATGTAGTTCTTGAAGATAATGAAGAGCTCTTAATTTTAATTAAGTCTAGAGATGGTGTTCATGAGCTTTATAGAATTAAAAATTATAGGCACTTCGACTCTAAGTATACTAAGGTTCGTGTAGAACTTTCATGGGAGCATGATAAAGATATTATATATTAAAACATGCTTTAAGGTACGTGCCTTTAACCTTTATAGACCTTGAGCTATACTAAAATGTTTTTCATATACTATTGTTTTGTGTTCTCATATTACCTTAATGTGTTTTCTGTTAATGGATCTATGTTTTCTCTCAATTAAATTTCTTACATGTACTTGGGTTATCTAAGGGCTATAAGCTATAATTATGTTGTTAGGAGAATTATTTAGAAGATTTTACTTAATAGCATATACTTCTACTTGACCAAAACCTATGCTTCTAGATCTTCCTATGCCCATATATTTTGCTAGTGCTAGTAGTTTTGAATATATTGGTTTAAGTTTTGGATATAGTAGTTCATATGTTATCCATCCCGTAAACCCTCTAATTAATTTGGGTTTTCCTGTAGGTGTTTTTCCATATATTACGGTTTCAGGTCTTATACTGTAATCTACCTCAGTTAATATTATATCACTTATCCTTCCGAATTTATATGCTGCCCAAAGATCACTTCCTGGTTTTGGAAGCCTCATGTCGTCTGGTACAAACGAATTCCATAACCTTATTAGATAATTAAATATGTATGAAGGAGTTGGTATAAGTCTATGTCTTTCAGGTACTTTATGTGAATGGACTTTTAATGGAGGAGGCATCATAAGCTTATTCGTTAAGATAACTGGAGTTATGAACCTTATTTTAAAATACTTATCAAAATCGAGGTGAAGGTAGCTGAAGTGTACTACTTCAATATCAGTAACTTGGACGTGGAATTCACCATATGGTGTTTTAAACCTATTTGTAAGCAACATAAGTTCATCGATATATGTACTTACATTAGCATTAGATGTTATGAATGATATTCTAGCATTATATGTAGTACCAGACTTTAACTCAAGGAATCGACTATTACCCTTTCTTGAATATAAAGGTCTTCCATTAACTAGTAATGGTGTAAATACTATTGGTTTAAAGGACTTACTTGAACTTAACAATTCCTTTATATACTTTAATTCTCTACTAGATTCTATGATATACTTTAATATTTTTGATGTGAATGGTGGAGCAATACAGTCAAGTATAGGTATTATATTTATGTTGGCAGAGCATATTACTGGTTCACTTAACATTAAATAGTCCCTCTTACTTATATTATTTCAAGAATTCAGTAAAAACTCTAAGTTGTAGAAAATTATTTATAATCACCTCTAAGTAACTATATCATATATGTTATTTAAGTGCTTCAAGCATTTATAGAGTCGTTTATTTGTTAAGGTTAATTCTATGTCTACATACTTTAATTAATTTTATCTTCTAAGTCTAGGGTTTAAGACTTCGTCTAAGCCTATTGCCATTAATGTAAAGCCTAGTACTGTAATCATTATCATAAATCCTGGAGGTATTATATACCACCAAGCTCCTAGGATAAATGCTCCAGCTCTTCTTGCAAAGAATAATATTGTACCCCAACTAACGAGAGCTGGGTCTCCTAATCCTAGAAAGCTTAATGTTGCTTCAAAGAGTATTGCGCTTCTAACACTTAATACAAGGCTTGATAATATTACTGGAAATGCGTTAGGGAGGACGTGTCTTAATGCTATATGTAGGTTGCTTGCTCCTATAGCTCTAGCTGCTTCAACGAATGGTGAAGCCATTATGGTAAGTGTTTGTGCTCTTACAACTTTAGCTGTTGATACCCATCCCAAAACTACTATAACTAAAACTACAAGGAAGATGTTGGGTTTAAGGAATGCTAAGATAGCTAGTGCCAAGGCTAGATATGGTAGTGATAACATAAAGTCAATGAACCTCATGGTTATTGCATCAATAATCCCCCTAAGAATTCCACATGTAATTCCTATTGCTGTTCCAATAATTGTTGAAAATATTGCTGCTAAGAAACCTACAATTAAGCTAACTCTAGAGCCATATACTACCATTGAGAATATATCTCTACCTAGATCATCAGTGCCAAAAAGATGTTTCCATGAAGGTGCTTCAAGAACATTACCAACAAAATCAAGTGGAGGGTAAGGAGCTATTATATCAGCTAGTAATGCTATTAAAGATACGGTAACAACTATAGAAAACCCTAATGTAAATGTCTTTGAATGGAATAACATATCTAGCGTATCTAAGACGTTCATCTCTCTATTCCTCCACGTCTAATTCTAGGGTCGAGAAAGGCATATGCAATGTCTGCTAGTAAGTTAGCGATTACAACGACAATTATAGTCAATATGAATATTCCTTGAATTACAGGGTAATCGGATTTAAGTACTGATTCGTAGAGGAGTAATCCCATTCCATTCCAGCTAAATACTGTTTCAGTTATTATTGCACCTGAAACTAGGAGTGGTGAGTGGACAGCTAATAATGTTACAATAGTTATTAGGGCGAATCTTGCTATATGCTTAAACAGTATGTGTTTATCGGGTAAGCCCTTAGCTTTAAGTACGAAGATAAAGTCTTCACCATGCATAGTGACTACAGCATTTCTAACATATAGTAAGTATAATGGTAGGAAGAATAATATTAAGACGATTAATGGCCCTATCATGTGCCATAGATAATCTTTAATTTTAGTTAAAGGATCAGCATGGATAGCTTCAACACTTATAGTTCCTCCAACAGGTATTAGTCCAAGGTATCCACATAGGAATAGTAGTATTAGAAGCCCTATCCAGAATATAGGAGCTGATGTACTTAGATATGAAAGTGAAGTTACTAGTCTATCAAATAAACTCCCTCTTTTCCATCCTGCAAGTAGGCCTAAAATCGATGCAATAAATGCTCCTAAGATCATACTAGTAGCCATTAATACTATGGTATTGAATAGTTTAGGTCCAAAGATGAGCTTTGAAACAGGAGTACCTATATATGCAAATGATATTCCTAAATTACCTTGAAATACGTTAATTAAGAACAGTATATATTGCTCCCATAATGGTTTATCAAGTCCAAACTGCCTAATTAAAGCCTGTTTAGCTTCAGGAGTAAGTCTAATATCTAGAAATACAGCTGTAGGATCACCTGGAAGTAATCTAAATAAGAAAAAAGCAGCTGTTATTCCTATAAAGATTGTTAGGATTGCTTCAACTAGCTTCTTAGCTATATACCTTGTTAAGCTCATGAAGGTTTACCTTCGCCTCCTCATAATTATTGCGGTAATTAGTACTGCAATAATTAATATTACGATAAATGCACCAATAATTGGCATTATTGGTGCAGTTGTAGTAATTGTTGTTGTTATTGTTGATGTTACGGTCTTTGTTTCTGTAACCGTTACTGTTGTTGTTATTACTGTTGGTGTTGCTGTAGGTGTTGGGGAAGGAGTTGGAGTAGTTGGTGATGGGGTTGTTGGGGTAGTAATGCCTACGTACTCCCTAATGCCATCACCATCTATATCAATCCATCCTGCTTCCTCTAGAATCTTCTTTGCCTTTTCTGGATCATATTCGAATTTAATATAAGTTGCAGCCCATTTTCCATGCCATTGCTTGTTTAGTATAGTGTAGACAGGATATCCATAGCCTCTATTAGCTTTCTCAATTACCTCGGTTCTATTAATTGCATAGTGTATTGCAACGAATACTCTAGGATCATTGATTACGAATGGGTTGAATGCCATGTATATTAACCATAGACCAGGTGCTGTAACGACTTTTAAGTTGGGGTCTTTTAAAGCTTGCTTAACTAGAGTTACGGGCGTTGAATATCTCTCTGTATCAACTTCACCTCTTTTAATAGCCATAAATCTTGCCTCGGATTCACGTATAACCTTTACAATTATCTTTGTAATTTTAGGTACGTTTGGTATCCAGAAGTCATCATTCTTTACTAAGATGATGTATTCTCCAGCAACTCTTTCAGACCATTTGAAAGGCCCAGTACCTATTGGATGGGGATTCTCCCATTTCGTAATATTCTTGTCCTCCCATATATGCTTGGGTACTATGTATATGTAGCCTGTTGCTAAGTCGTAGAGGAAGAATGGATATGGGTACTTTAATGTGAACTTAACTGTATAGTCATCTACTTTCTCAACTTTTTCTACATAGTCTTTTAAGTCTATGAATCTTGGAGTACCAAGTTCAATGCCCTTCGTGAATGTGAAGACAACGTCATCAGCTGTAAATGGTTTACCATCATGCCATTTAACTCCTTTTCTTAGCTTAAACGTCCAGACTTTACCATCTTCACTAACCTCCCATGATGTAGCAAGCCATGGTACAATGTTTAGTTTTGGATCTAAACGTACTAGAGGATCATATATTAGGTTTAAGACCCATAGTGATCTTAGGTCTATTGTCATGAATGGGTTTGTGGTCATTATGTCTGAGGGGAATGCTATTTTGAATACATTTTCTTCAGGTTTCTCACTCTTATACATATATAGCATTGTCCATATATTATAGGCTTCAATTATTCCTCCAGGCATAATGGTGTAATTTTTCCATTCTGCTCTAATAACTAAGGTATTCATAGATAGATATATTGGTATAAATCCTGCTCTTTCAGCTACGAGTTCCTGTATTTTATGTATTATCTTAGGTAATTTATCGGGATCAGTAGTCCTCCTCATTTCCTCAATTAACTTATCGACTTCAGGATCCTTTAATCCCCAAAAGCTACCTATTCCTGGCTTACATCTTGAGCTATGAAATGTCGTTATCATTCCCGCAGGATTTGGTGATTGTGATGTAGCAAGTATATATGATTCATACTCAAAGTTCTCGATCTTTGGATACATTATCTTTGATTCTAATCTTCTAAGCTCAAGCTTTATACCTACTTTTTCAAGCTGTTTAACGATTACCTCAGCTGCTTTATCTGATAAGGGAAACCATGGTAATGACATGAACTCAAAGGAGAGCTCCTTCTTTGGTACCGTTAACTCGGCATATAGACATGCATTTAGTAGTGTTAATGTTATTAAGGACAACAGTAAAAAACTTAGATACTTATACACTTTACCCACCCTGCAGTATTCTGAATTCTTAAATTATTTAAGCTTTATTTTTATTACTTGAGCAACTACATAACTAAAGGATCTTTTACTTCATGTATTTTTGCTTTAAGATATGCTCATACCATGTTTAAATTATTCATTGGAGCTATGTGTTATGAATATATTCACGCCAAAGAGTGTTTTTGATAATATCTAAATTAGTACTTCTATTCTCCTTAATTTATTAATTACTTCTTTGGATTTAAGTATAGCATTTTTTATACTTTTATTAGTTGTTAATGGCTGAGTTCTTGTAATGCATTGTGTTGCTATTATGGAGTCAAAATAATCCATATCATATTCTTCAACTAGTAATGTAGCAATAGCAATATCTAAAGGAGCTACTAGCTTTACTACATTAATATCTATTAGCTTACTTAGAATAATCTAAGTCTTAAGTCTATCAATGTACTCAAAACCTCATGCTTTCATTAATAAATCAAATTCTATTAATGATGCTTCTGTGATCTTTCGATTTTTACTTAAACCTTCAATTATTTTAACCGCATCTCTATGTAGAGGATCACTAAGCCTAAAGTAAGCTACTAAGTATACAGTATCCACGATTTCCAAAGCTACTTCACCAGTTTGAATAACAGTTTTGAAGCTTCATGATCTTCTTCTTTCCGGCCTTGAAACTTTTCTTCAAAAACTCTTGCTACTTCATTATAGATTTTATTAAATGGAATTAATTCAATAATACCATTACTTCTAACTTTAATTATTACTTTACTTTTACCTTTAATGCCAAGTAATCTTCGGACTTCACTAGGCAGGACTATTCTCCCACGTTCATTTATGGTTACCACATATTCCATAAATCCCCTCATTCATTATCAGAACCACATTATATAAGCATTCCCACAATCCTCTTGATTTTTGTAGATTATAAGCCCAATAAGTCTTTTGAGGATTAGGTAAATTGATTTTAAGTTAATATACTCGTTGTTCAAGTATTTTTAATTGGATTGAGTAGTATGGGTAGTTTTCAAGTTAGTTATAAGACTTTCCCTGTAGGTGTTAGCATTAAGGGTAAGATAGTCAAGGTTGATGTTCCTAGAGCTGGTTATAGATGGAATGGCTCTATAGAGGTTGAGTTTAAGGGTTTAGGTAAAGTCTTGTTTGTTATGACGGGTTCTATTGCTCAATGGCTTAATGAAGGTGAGGATGTTCGTGTAGTTCTCCATGTAGAGCCTAGGTATGTTCGTGGAGAATACATTTCGCTAAGTGATGAATATGTTATGGACAGGTTTTGGTATGGTGAATGGATTAGGATTTGGCCCCCATGGAGTAAGGAGGTTAGGCTTCCTAGGAAAGATCCTATTAGAGGTAGTGTAGTCTACGAGTATAGGGTTGTTGCTCGTGAAGCTATTTCTGAGAAAGACTATATTGAAATTGTTGGTCTTGAACAGTATCACTATGCTAGTAAGGAGGAAATAGTTGCTGTTTGGAGATGTCCTGTTTGTGGTAGATATTTTGAATCTAATGTTCAGCCTAAGTGTCCTGAACATAAGGTTCCTGCACGATTACAGGAAATTCGAGGTAGTTTACCTTCATCGAGATTCCTAGTACTTGAACTTATTGATAGAAAGCCCTTTGAGCCTAGAATTGTTGCTTATGTTAGAGTTGATACTCCTATACCATTAATGCATAGAAGGAGATTTGTTCACGGTAAGGTTGTTATTGATAGAATGATTAGAGAGAAGGTATTTCCTAGAGATTGGTTTCATCCAACATATTGGCCTTTAGCTTACACTAAGAGGAAGGAGATCATTGCGAGGTACAAAGAATTAGCGAAAGTATATGGTTCTAGAAGACTTGCTAGGGCTATTGTTGGTGAAGAAATTTCTAGAGAAGCTTTAAGGATAGCTAATACAGCTTCTGCTAGAATTGCTAGAGTTGTTGTTCACCCAGACTATAGAGGTGATGGTCTTGGAGTACTTGCTGTTAAGCTTGCTATTGAATGGATTAATGAACGTAGAGTCCCCGAAATGAAAAGAAGGAAGCATATAGTTGAAACTATTGCCCAAATGGCTAGATATAACCCATTCTTTGAAAAAGCAGGCTTTGTATATATGTGGGAAACCGCAAGCGGTAGACCTGTCCTCATGTACCCCCTTACAAATGAAGCTAGGAAGTACATTAACGAGTTCCTAAAGAGAGACGAAGATGCTAAAAGACATGGTGGTAGGCTCTATAGGTCTAGATACGGTAAGGTTGAGCCATTAAGTGGTCCCGTAAAACTAGTTAATTTATCTAAAATGTATAGTAGTGAGCTTGATATATCCAGACTTCCAAATGAGCTCCAAGATATTCTTAGAGCTTTTGGTGTTGAGAGGAGAATTGTTGAAAGATACGTATTAAAGGATGTAAATATATCTATTGATCCTGGAGACGTCATTGTAGTTGTCGGTGCTTCAGGTGCTGGTAAGACTACATTATTAAGGATGATTATAGGTGCTGTTCTTGGACCAGGTGATGAAAGGTACAAGCCTAGTTCGGGTAAAGTTGAAGTTCCAACAAATATTAAGCTAGAATACATGCTACCTGGCGAACATGAGCCCATGTTTGGTGATGAGACGTTATTGGAGCACATTACTAAGAGGATCGGGGATGCTGTAGCTGCTGTTGAGATACTTAATGTAGTTGGCTTATCTGATGCGGTATTCTATAGAGCTAAGTTTAGTGAACTTAGCACTGGACAAAAGGAGCGTGCTAAGCTTGCATCAATGCTTTCTTCAAAACCAAACTTACTCATAATAGATGAGTTTGCAGCTCATCTTGATGCATTAACTGCTCAGAGAGTTGCTAGAAAGCTTGGGACAATAGCAAAGAATGCAGGTATTACAGTAATTGTTTCAACGAATCGCTCAGAAATAATTAAAGCTCTTGGACCAACTAAAATAATATACGTTGGTTATGGAACTGCATATATAGTAAAATATGAAGAATCAGAATACGCTACAAAATAGTCAAAAGTGTTTAACCGCGACTATAAACTGGAATCTTAAGGATACGGATTTAATTCCTGATCTCTATACAATCAATTTATATCCTTGCCTAGGTACTCTTGTACAACGCCTTAACGGCCATAAGGGTTAATACTAAGATAGCTGCTATAGGTGATAGTACCATATACTGATAACTTGCCTCATAACCATACAGTGAAGCTATATAGCCATATATTAAGGGGCCTATGAAACCTCCCAAGTCAAAACCCATAGCATAAATTGCAATAGCCCTATTCCTAGCATATTCAGGCACTGATGTTAATGTAACGAGCTGCTGAGTTGGTATAGTAAGTCCTATGCCAAAACCGTAAATCACGGCAACTATATAGCTCTCTGGAATCGTATACATAGTCTTTAGTAATATCATTGATATAGCGACAATAGTGTGACCCGTCAATGCAATTATTAATGGATTTTTCTTCATTGATAAATTACCAGCTATGAGCCTTGACGTAATACTGCTAAGCCCAAAAAACATGAGAAAGTAACCATATACTTTAGCTTCATATCCTAGATCTCTATAGTGTGCTTGTAAAAGACCATAAATAGTCATGAACACCATACTTCCAAACATAGCTACTATAGTGATTAATATTACGATTTTATTTATGGCTGCCCTCCACCCTGCATCCATTATATTAGTATCCTTATAGTATTTGGCTCTGTATCTAATCATAGGTATATTCAGCAGTATCATTATCATAGTCAATGAGATAGCTAGTAAGAAGACATAGACATATCCCATAGAGTCCACTATAAACCCAGAAATAGGTGGAGCAACTACAGCTCCAATTGATATAAGCATAGATCTTATTCCTAACGCTATTCCAGCATACTCTCCAGCAGCTGTAGCAACTGCTGCTATAGATGGTGATATAAAGAATGCACTGCTAACACCCTGTATTATTCTAGCAAGTGAAAGTTCAGCAAAATTTCGTGAATATATGTAATTAATAGATGCTAGTAAAATAAATACTCCTCCTATTGCCATGGCTAGATAACTGCTGGTCTTGTCTGCAATATATCCAGCTATGGGTCTAAAAATTAGTGAGGTGAGCATAAGTAATGACCATATAATGCTAGTGCCAGCTATATCTATACCTAAATCTCTTGAATATCGTGCTACTACAGCACCAATAAGCTGAAATACCAAGAAGTATAATGCTACAGATAGCAAGCTTATTATCAACTCTTTATTGACCTTCAGCATCCTTTCGCCTATAGTAACTTTAAAACACTATAACTTAAATGTAAAGCTCAATAGCAAGTTTAGGTTTTTAATCTAATAGAATATTACGTAGCAGGAACTTCATGTGACTATGAACGATAGGGAGGAGATCTTATTTTAAATATGGATTTTATTAAGTAAAAATAGGTTTAGACTATGGACTATCGGAGAAGAGAACCTATTTCGGAAAAAGATATCTTGATACTTATAATGCTCAGTGGAATATTTGGAGCTTCTATAGTATTTGCTAATATTGCAGCTGGCGTTAAGCTTGAGTTACTGTTTGGTCTTGTGGTTCCTGCAGGTACTATTGCCTATTGTGTTACGTTTCCTGTAACTGATATTGTTGATGAAATTTACGGTAAAAGGAAAGCAGTATATATTGTTTGGGCAGGTCTTGGAGCAGAAATAATAATGCTCGTACTCATAGGCTTAGACTGGATAATACCACCACTAGAACCACAACATCAAGAACTATATACACAGGTATTTGCATTACAGTGGAGAATAGTACTTGCATCAATAATAGCATACATCATCAGCCAGCATCATGATGTATGGGCTTTTTGGAAGTGGAGAGAAATAACGCACGGTAAATGGCTTTGGATGAGAAATAATGCATCAACTATTATTAGTCAGCTTATAGATTCAGTAACCTTCACTACAATAGCATTCTATGGTGTAGTTGCAGATGATATACTACTTGAAATGGTGTTACACATGTGGCTATTTAAGGTATTAATAGCATTACTAGATACACCATTTGTATACCTTGGAGTATGGTTAATTAAGAAGGCAAAAGGAGGGCGGCTTGAAACTCATTAAGACTTGTTACTAATCATGAACGGTCATATTAATGTAGAGTAGAGTATGGAGGAATAAGTGAAACTCCATATAACCATAATTAGAAAGTTAACTTTAATACTGCTATCATCACCTTTAATCTCGCTTAAGAAACGGCTTTACTAATAGCAATAACTATAGGAATAATAGCATATATCATAGACAAGAAAACGTAAATCGTGTTTGAAGGTAAAACCGAAAGTTATAAACCCGATGACCACCATATACTATAGTCACTTAGGTAACCTAGTTAACCTAGGTGAAAAGAATGGTATTAGTAATAAAGAAAATAGATGAGAAAAAGCTTAGGGAGTTTAAGGCAGAGGCTATCAGGAGGGGATTAACTCTATCGCAAGCAATCGAGCAGGCCATTGATTTATGGATGCGTAATCCGATATATATAATCAATGAAGTAGATGTAAATAATAGGGTATTCTTAGAAGTAAAAAAAGATCTAGATAAATATAAGGGAAAATATATTGTCATAGCTCATGGTAAGTTCCTTGGAGCATATAATAGCTTAGAGGAGGTAGCTAATGTTCTTTCAAAACAGAAGCCTAAAGTTAAACATGCAATAGTGTTCAAGGTAGGATATGATGATAAGCTTAAGAGGGAGCTTGAATGGCTAGGAGGATCTATAGAGCTAAAAACTGTATAAAGTATAGAGAAAGCACCTTAAGCCCATATCCAGTGCTAAGAGTAAAGTTATATAACGTGATGTTTGAATCCTACGGTGAACTTGAACTGCAGATAGATACAGGCTTTGAAGGTTCAATATTACTTAGAGCTGAGGACTATGAATTCTTTCAAGTTGGTGAACTTCCTCGTGATTATTGGAGGACGTATAGGACGCTAAGCGGCAATATTATAATGAGGGTTGCAAGAGCATTAATGGAAGTTAATGGTCGAAGGTATGAGGTTTATGTAGAATCACCATTATATGGTGGAGGCAAGAACCTTATTGGAAGAGAGGTCATCAATAATCTAGTATTAGTACTTGATGGTCCTAAGAATGAGTGTTGTTTAGTTTAACTTCATTTAAGGTATTTTGTCATGTATGGTGAGTTTTGTGGTCTAAAGTATCCGTGTTTTCTATAATATTCTCTAACACCTATTCCTGAAAGTATTAACATTTTTCTTGCATCAAATTCTTCAACAGCTATTCTTTCCGCTTCTCTCAGTAGTTTACTGCCCCATCCCTGATGTTGCCATTCAAATAATGGTTTAGCACCGATAGGTACTTCTGGTCCATAGATATGTAATTCCCTTATTATCATAGTCTTACCATCTATTTCAGGTCTATGAGCCTTTTCTGATGGATATCTAAGTCTAAGAATGCCAGCTATTACGTCATTAATAGGGTCTTCAACTGCAAGAAATATCTCTACACCACTACTTGCTTCATATGTCTCCCTAGTTATTCTTAAGTTCTTAGGGTCTGCGTAGATTCCCTCCTTCCAGAACTTTAATCCTGCTTCACGAAATCTTATCTCTTTGATCTTTATACCTTTCTCAAGTGCTCTCTTTTCTACTAATTTCCTTAAATCCCCTCTCTTCGGACCTGCTATAATGTATTTTACTGGGACATCTCTTTGAACTCTCATAATTCTAACCCATTTTGGAATATAGCGATACATTTCTGAAATTAATTCAATAGCTTCTTCATCAGTTAATGCTTTGTATTCACCTTTCTTCCACATTTCATATAGTTTTGTACCTTCAACTACTAGTGTTGGATATATCTTTAACATGTCAGGCATAAAATCCGGATCACTAAATATCGTCTTAATCATTTCTAAGTCTCGATCAAAATCGCTTCCAGGTAATCCAGGCATTATGTGGTATACTATTTTGAATCCACAATCCTTTAATATTCTAGTTGCCTCGATTGTATCCTTAACTGTATGTCCTCTTTCAACTCTTTTCAATACATCATCATATATTGACTGAACTCCAAGCTCGACACGTGTTGCTCCAAGCCATAGCATTCTATCTGCATGCTTTTCCTTGCCCCAATCAGGCCTAGTTTCAATAGTCATGCCAACACATCTAACTTTTGCATATTCGTTTCTAAGTTGTGCATCTTCGAGATAAACGAACTCTTTTGGTGGATTAGGATCTGGAAACCTGTTCATTGCTTCAAGAGCCATTGTTACAAACCATTCCTGGTAATCTAGGGGCATTGCAGGAAATGTTCCACCCATAATTATAAGTTCAACCTTATTAATTGGATGACCTATTTCTGTATACGTCTTTAACCTTACATAGACCTGCTTATATGGATGAAATCCTACATACATTGCTCTCATAAGAGCTGGTTCTTCACCATAATAGCTTTGTGGAGTACCAACTTCAGGTCCTCCAGGACAATAAATACACCTGCCATGAGGACATGGATAAGGCTTTGTCATTATAGCTACAATTGTTACTCCAGATAATGTCCTTACAGGCTTCTTAATTCTACCTAGCTTACCTCTAATATCTTCAATAGGCTGTGTTAATGCTTGTTTTATCATCTTACTCTTTTACCCCAACTACATAATAGTTATCTGGAACTATTTTAGTTCTGATTTTTAATTCACCATGCTCTAATACCTTAAATCCAACAGTAATTATAAGCTTTCTTAACTCTCTTGGAAGAAAGAGATGATAGTACCTATATAGTACCTTACCCTTGTGTCTCCAAGGAACAATAACATCTCCTATAGACTTTACCTTGCCGATAACTTTTAACGCTATGTTCTTAAGTAAATGTATTATGAATTTTGGCTGAATTAAAGCCCATACCGTAGCTATTAATATACCTTTATTCCTTAGAATCCTGTATACTTCCCTTAATGCATTAATTCTGCATTTCATAGATGGTAAATGATGTATAGTTGCTATATGGAGTACCATTGATACGGACTTATCCCTTAACGGTATATGCTCCATATCAGCCTGTATTATGTGAATATTTTGATAAGCTTCTCTCTTTACGGCTCTTTTCCATAATATTTCAAGCATTGATGGAGCTATATCGATTGAAATAAGTGTACACTTTTTATCAATTGCAATAGTTATTGAGTACTGTCCAGGGCCACAACCTATATCACATATTATACCTCCATTATAGTATCTATGAATTAACTTCATTACTTGAGGCCAAGGTCTTATTCTTGAATAAGCATAACTTGAAGCTATTTCATTAAATACTTCCATTATATTAATTTTTAATCTAATTTCATTACTCATTCTCTGGAACTCCTGTTTAACATCATATACTTAGCACTTATATCAGACTTAACTTGAGGAGTATAAGTAACTTCATTTAATACTCTATCATAATAATTTAATAAGAGCATCTGTATGTTAGTTGAGGGAGGATGATTATGGTAAAGGAGTGTTGTATAATATTTGATTTATTCGGAACATTAACTGATATAGAATCAGACCGTAAGGTGCATGAAATAATATCCAAGAAACTATCTAAAATACACGATGAAGTCTTTAAACCCGAGGAGCACTTTGAACTTTATGAGAAATTAATTTATGGTCAATGTAATCCTCCAATCACTAGTAGAGAAGCTGTTTGGAAAGCTCTTGAAATATTATCTAAAAATAAAGGATTTAGTATACGCATAAGCAGGGATGAGGTCTATAGAATGCATCGTGAACTTCACATTAGAGCGTCTGAATTATATGATGATGTATTAAGTGCTTTGAATAAGGCTAGGAGCCTATGTGAATATATATTATTAGTTACTGATGCTGATCGTGATGTTGCGATAGGTATTTTAAAGAAGCATGACATTTACAAATATTTCAATAAAATAATTATTGGTGAAGAGTTTAATACTAGGAAACCGGATCCAAAGCTCTTTAGCAAAGCTATTAATGGATTAAACGTAAATAGGGAGTTATGTTTTGTTATTGGTGATTCATGGAAGGATGTTGAAGGAAGTAAAGCATCGGGACTTAAGGCAATACTAGTTCTAAGAAGAAGAGATGTTTTGGAAAAACTTAAAGCTAAGCCTGATTATATTGCGAATTCGTTGACCGATGCAGTGAATTTTATTGAGAAATATTTAACTAATACTAAGTGCTAATGTATTTTACAGGGATCAATCTTGTGTCAAGAATATATAGAGTTCTTAAAGAGTCGTAGAAGCATTAGGTTATTTAAAGATGAGGAAATTGACTTAGATACTATTTTAAAGATACTTGATGTTGCTAGATGGGCTCCAAGCGCTAAAAATGCTCAGCCATGGGAATTTATAGTAATTAGAAATAAAGATACTTTAAGAAAGCTTGGAGAATTATCCTTTGCTACACGTCCAATACTTAATGCTCCCGCCGCTATAGCAGTCATTACAGATCCGGATGTAGCACCTATAACCTATCATGTTGATGGAGCATGCGTAACAATGTATATACTCCTAACTCTTCATGCCCTTGGACTTGGTGGTGTATGGATTAATGCCCTAAGATATCAGGACGAGATTAGAAAAATATTGAAAATACCTGAAAGTAAAGTACCCATAGCAATAGTTGCTTTAGGTAAGCCTGCAGAAAAACCTAAGCCTAAACCTCGTAAAGAATTAAGGGAAATAACTTATCTAGAATACTATGGTAATAGGCTAGGAGGTTAGATTGTTATGAGGATAGTTGTTTTATCTGATTCACATGACAATCTCATTAAACTTAGAAACGCCATAGACATTATTAGTCGAAGCGATATTGATTTAGTTATTCACTTAGGAGACTTAATATCACCTTTCACGCTCAAGGAGTTAGCTTCTCTTGAATCAGAAATTATCATTATCTATGGCAATAATGATGGCGATAAAATGCAGTTAGCTAATATAGCTCGTGAGAAAGGTATAACAATAACTGAACCACCCTATGAATTTGAATTAAAAGGTAGAAGAATATTCTTGATGCATGGCTGGAAGAGTAAGGCATTTACAAGAAGTATAGCTGAGTATATAGCGTCTTCCGGTAAATATGATATAGTAATGTATGGTCATACCCATGAAGTAGATGTTAGAAAAGTTCTTGGAGGTAAGGTGCTATTATTAAATCCTGGCGAAATATTTGGTATGCTTAGCGGTAAATCAACCATGGCCCTTCTTAATTTAGAAACCCTTGATGTTCAAATAATTGAACTTAGAGGCTGATTTAATTGTATGAGGAATTTATTAAGAGGACTGATATTAAGGAATTTGCTAAATACATAGATCATACACTACTTAAACCACAACTAACCGTAGATGATGTGAAGAAGGCTATAAATGACTATAGAAAGTATAATTTTGCAACATTAGTCTTAAATCCATACTACGTCAATGTTATCAAGAAACTTAATATAAATGACATTATATTATGTAGCGTTGTAGGATTTCCATTAGGATTCAATAGTACTAAGGTCAAAGTTCTTGAGGCTAAAGAACTTTTAGAGCAAGGTGTTCGTGAAATAGATATGGTTATGAATATAAATGCATTTAAGTCTAGAGATTATAGTTACGTAGTTAATGATATAAGAGCTGTTGTTGAAGTAGCTAAAACATATAACGCTATAGTTAAGGTGATCATAGAAACAGGCTTATTAACTGATGAAGAGAAGGTTAAGGCTGTTGATCTCATAATTAATGCGGGAGCTGACTTTGTTAAAACATCTACAGGCTTTATTGCTGGTGGAGCAACAGTTCATGATGTAAAGTTACTTAAAGAAACTGCTAGAGGGAGAATTAAGGTTAAAGCTGCAGGAGGTATTAGGCATGCTTACGATGCTATAGCTATGATCATTGCTGGTGCAGATAGAATAGGTACAAGTACCGGTGTACAAATAGTTGAAGAATACATGTCTTTAAAGAGAAGGATTTAGCTAGCGAATTTCGTATCTTTATGATGTTCTTTAAATAACTTTTATTAAATGATAATAGTCGCTTACATATATAGTCTTCTTCTAAGTTCTTCAATGTAGGTTTCGAATGTACCAACCTTTCTAAGCCATTCGCCATACTTATATAATGCCCATATAGCTTTTGCTGCTCTTTCAACGGATAAGTACATTGGTATGCCTAGTTTTTCGGCTTTACCTGCTTGGTTCCACGTATATGTTCCACCAGTTGCTGCTCCAACTATTGGTATTGGTACTTCGAGTTCTCTATTTACCTTCCTAACTCTTTCGACGAACTTTTCTACTATTTGTTCAGTTAGCCCTGGTACCATGAAGTATGGTATCCATATAATGGCATCTATTTCACCGCTTCTCATTAGTATTTCAGCTGACTCAATTAGGTGTTCATCTGTTGCTGAACCCGTAACATCTACTGGATTATACGGGCTTGCTATTGGTAATAATACTCTTTTAAGTTTTACAACTGTTTTATCTGATAGCTTAGGTACTTGTAGTCCTAGATCTATGCATGCATCTGTTGCCATAACTCCTGAACCTCCACCAACAGTTAATATCGCTACTCTATTACCACGTGCTGGAGGTTGATAAGCTAATGCTAAAGCTACATCAAATAGTTCTTCCATTCCATAGGTTCTTAGGACACCTGTTTGTTTAAATACGGCACTATATACTTGATCAGCGCCTGCAAGGCTACCCGTATGAGATGATATTGCTCTAGCACCTGCTTCGGTTCTACCAGACTTTAATGTTATTACAGGTTTGTATGGTGTAGTCTCCTTTAATGCTTTGACAAACCTCCTACCCTCTTCAATACCTTCAATGTACATCGTTATAACCCTCGTATCGGGGTCCTCACGAAGATATGCTAAGAGGTCTGCCTCATCAATGTCGGCTTTATTTCCTAGGCTTACGAATTTACTTATACCAATACCTCTCATAGCCGCCCAATCAAGTACTGCTATGCCGAAGGCTCCACTTTGGGATAAGAACGCTATTGGTCCATGCGGCGGGAATCCCTGTCTTTCAGGGTTTAGAAATGTTGTATTGACACCTGTCTTTGGCACATATACTCCTACAACGTTCGGTCCAATAAGTCTCATGTTATATTTCTTAACTATTTCAACAAGTCTTCGCTCAAGTTCTGCACCTTCAGGTCCTATCTCCTTAAATCCTCCACTAATTACTATAAGGCCTTTTACTCCTTTTTCACCACATTGCCTAGCTACGTCAGGTACTTTTGGTGCTGGCACTGATATTACTGCTAGATCTACCTCATCAGGTATATCTAGTATTGTAGGATAACATCTAAACCCTAAAATCTCCTTTGCAAGCGGGTTCACGGGATATATTCTGCCTCTATACCTTCTACTTAAATTATTAACTATTTGGTATCCTACCTTTGCAGGATTTCTTGATGCCCCTATTATTGCAATACTCCTGGGGTTAAAGAATACTTCAATTCTAGGGTCGTACATTTTTGGCCCCGTATATGGAATATTGCGTGGTATAATAAGTATTAGGAACTTAATAAAAATAGGGTTAATAATCTTAAGTAAGTTAATTACTGTCTTCGTTTAACGAGTAGAATTACAATTATTATAGCTACTGCCAAGACTATCGCTATTAATGATAGTACGGTCTCAGGTGGAGGTAGTATTGGTGTTGGAGATGTTTTAGGGGTTGTAGGAGTCGTTATAGGACTCGTCATTGGCGGGGTTGTAGGTATAGTTACTGGTGTAGTTGTTGGAGATGTAGCCATTGGAGTTGTAGTTGTTGAGGTAGGTGTTGTTGGAGTAGTAGGAGTTATTGATGGTGTTGTTGGGCTCGATGACGTAGTCGGAGTTGTTGTAGGAGTTGTAGTCGTAGGTGTGGTTGTAGGTACAAGATATGTTATCTCTATTGGACTTGTCTCATACTTATTTCCAGCAAAATCTTCAACTATGACTTTCACTAATACCTTACGTGTAAATAGCTTTGGCAATCGTGCTTGATATTCATCTCTTCCCATATAGAATGTTTTCGCTTCTCTCCAAGGCATAGTTGGGATCTTGTACAATGTCTTTACTTCTTTAATACCCCATCCTATATCATTTGCTTTAATGTAGATTATTACTTCATGTACTCCGGCTTTAGGCCTTGTTGGAATCCATCTATAAATTTTAGCTTTAGGTGCTATCTCATCCTTATAGGATGAAATGGTTAAACTAAACATGCTTCCTGGGGTTAAGTCTACATATACCTTAAATACTAGATAATTTCCATAAGTTGCGACTTCTACATTTTTAATAACATCTACATCACCATAGAATTTATATTCGTTAATGTTAATCGTTGAATTTAGATAGAAGTATAATGGTGTATTTGTAAGCTTTAATTCAAAGGATTTGTGAAGATTTACAGCTACTGTATATGTAGTAAAGTTTTCATCGTAGTAGCTCATTATATGAGCATATTCTATATTATAGCAATTTTTATCTGCAAATACCTTCTTGCCTGGTACTACAAGTTCTGTAACAGTACCATTATCGTATATTTCTATGATTCTAAAACCACGGTAATTTACAGGACCTCCTCCAGTTGGTGATGTAGCTATAAAGTATGTTTTATTATTATATAATGCAATTCTATCTCTATGTATATGACCTGTAATTACCAATCTAACATTATATGTTTCTATTAATCTCAGTAGCTCTTTAGCTGAATCTATATGGTCTTGCCAGCTTGAATATAGATATGACTTTATCTTTTCAATTTCTTTCCAGGTTCCAGTATACTTTCCTGATTGATAGAAGAATGCATGATGCATTATTATAATTACTGTCTTATCCTTGTATTTCTCAAGTACTTTTTCAAGCCATGATAGTTGTTTATTATCAATAAATCCTTCAAGTCTACTATCAAGTCCTATGATTAAAAATCTTCCTAGGACTCTATACCAATGTGCATGACCAACATACTTACCATAATATTTATATTTAAAGGCTTCCTCTCTTTCTGCACCTACATGGTCATGGTTTCCTGGAACTATGAATGTAGGTTTACGTGCTTGGTTAGTAATTGTACAAAATATCTTTAGTGACTCAGCATCCGAACCTATATCAACATTATCTCCCGTTAAGAATATGATATCTACTGGTAATGCATTAGCTAACGTAATGGCTGTTTCATAGAATTCATGAGCTTTAGGTATTCCTATATGAACATCAGTAAATTGCAATATTCTTAGTCTTCTAGGATATTGATCAAGAACCCATAAACTTCTAGGACTTCTAAGTACTATACTCTTTCCATCACATACGGCTTCAACATAAATATCATATAATTCAGGTTCAACATTGTCTGGGAGCTTGAAGGTAACTAAGTAAAACTTAGGCTCAATCGTAGTTTCAAACAATATTTCAATATCATAACTTATATTCAATGATTCAATCCACCCTCTTGTTACATCAATGGTCTTGGTCTCAAAGTATATTGTTACGTTAAACTTACTTCCGGGTAGCAATGGTAGTGGAGCTGAGTATCTAGGGTCATATATCCATGCCTCACGCGGAATTTCCATTAATCCGATAAATGACTCAACAGTTGTTGCTAACGGTAAAAGTAGGATTAGTATTAAGACTATGCATAGAACCCTTTTACAGATCAAAAGCTCACCCTTATATCAAGAATGCCTCTACCTAGTAATTAATTTAACCTTAATGATTAACTATGCAATAATTAACGCCTTAAGCTTTTAAGCTAATGCTTCAAACTCTATCTCCTCCCATCCTTTGAAGGGGAAGAGGTATACATCACTTGGTGCTATGTAGACTCTTAATTTTGAACCGGTTTTTACATCTAGGTCGGGATCAATATATACCATTAGATTTTGCCTTGATATTTTAAGTCTAACCTGCATGAATGGGCCAAGGAACATGGTTAGCTCTATAATACCTTCAATTACATTATGCCTTATCGCTGGTGGCTCTACCATGAAGTCTTCAGGTCTCATAATAGCTACAGCTCTATCACCTTTATTTAATTTAAATCCATCAGCTATCCTTCCCTCAATTTCAAACGTGCCATCAATATTTAATACCGCATAATCTCCTCTAACATCCTTAACTATTCCTGTTAATAGCGATGATCTACCTATGAATGTGGCTACAAATAAGTTCTTTGGATTATTGTAAATTTCTCTAGGAGTACCGACTTGTAGTATTCTACCTTGATTCATAACGGCTATGTTGTCTGATAAGCTCATAGCCTCTTCCTGGTCATGTGTAACGTATATTGTCGTTATTTTTAATGTTCTTTGTATTCTCTTTATTTCCTCTCTCATTCTAAGTCTTAGTTTTGCATCGAGGTTAGATAATGGTTCGTCAAGGAGTAGGACTTTAGGTTCAACAACAAGAGCTCTAGCTAATGCTACACGTTGTTGTTGACCACCAGATAATTGTAGTGGGTACCTATTTTCTAAGCCTTCTAGGCCTACAAGCTTTAATACATCTTTAACTCTTTTCTCTATTTCGTGTTTAGGTAGTTTCTTAATCTTTAAGCCATAGGCAACATTATCGAATACGGTCATATGAGGCCATAAGGCATAGTTTTGAAAGACCATTGCTGTGCCACGTTCATATGGCTTTTTAAACGTTACATCCTCACCATCGAAGTATACTTTTCCTTCGTCTGGCAATTCAAATCCAGCTATTATTCTAAGGGTTGTTGTTTTACCGCATCCTGATGGACCGAGAAGTGTAAATAGTTTACCCTTTGTAATGTCTAAGTTGATTTTATAAGCTGCAATAACTTCACCAAACCTCTTAGTTATATTAACTAGCTTGACATTAACCATTTTATACACCTATGTATGCATATCTTTGTTTAAGCACTAGGTTAACTATTATTATTACTATCAGTTGAATGGTTATTAGTAGCACTCCCAATGCTGCAACTAAATGTGGCCCCCATACCTTACCTCCCCACATATATTCATACATCATATATGTTATTGGTGCTTGACTAGGTTCAATACCTCCAAGTGTTACACTTACACTTGTTTCACTCATACAGTATACGAAGCTTACGAGAGCACCGCTGAGGACATTTAATCCTATGAGCGGCAATACTATGCTTCTCAAAGTCTTAAATCTACCAGCTCCTAGGTTAAGCGACGCTTCTTCTAATGCAACGTGTACTTGTTGCAGTCCAGCAAATACGGCTCTAGCCGTAAATGGAAGCCTCCTAATACTGTAAGCTAATATGAGTAGTATTGCTGGACCTGTTGTAAATGGATCTAGTGAAGTATATTTAAAGAACTTTGTAAAGAACATGAAGTATCCTGCGGCTATAGCTAGTCCTGGAATGGCTATAGGTGAAGTTATTAGTACGTCTAAAAGTTCTACACCAAATATTCTAGCTCTAGAGACTACGTAGGAAGCTGAAACGCCTGTTAGAACTATAAGCAGTAATGCTATAAACGAGTATGTAAGGCTATTAACAACAGCTCTTGATACATCAGGGTTTGCTACTATTTCAGTAATATATTTTAATGTAAATCCTTCAGGTAATGGGCCTGCCCATTTTTCTGAGAAAGTGAATACGAATACGCCTATCTGTGGTAAAGCAGTAAATGCTACAAGTGGGAATATGACAAGGTATATTACCATTAGTCCTTTAATGCCAGGTCTCCTTAATCTAGGTCTCCACCTACCACCTCTACTAAGCATGGCATATTGCTTGAGAGACACATACTTCTTGATACCTATGAATACAGCTAGTGCAATCATTAATAATATTAATGCTAATGTAGCTGTTCCAGGTAAAATTTCACCTGCATAAGCTGCTCTAATTCCCTCAAATATATACATTGACATAAGTCTTCGTTCTCTAAAAGCTATTGGTGCACCAAGGTCTTCAAGTGAAAATATGAATACTATTGCTGCACCGGCAGCTAATCCAGGTAAAGATAATGGTAATGTAACTGTCCTAAACAATCTAAATCCTTTAGCACCTAAGTTTTCAGCCTGTTCTTCGAGACTAGGATCAATGTTGCATATACTTGCAAAAACGTTTAAGTAAACTATCGGGTAAAACGTCATAATCTGGGCTATTGCTACACCTGCAAGTTTATCGATATGTATTTGATATGGAAGATCTAAAATATCACTTATAAACCATGAAATTAATCCATTGTATGAAAATATCTTTCTAACTACATATGCGTTAATGAATGGTGTTATAAGTAATGGTACTGTAGCTAGAATCCTAAGAATTGTACGACCTGGGAAGTTATATCTAGCTAGTATAAAGGCAACTATAACCCCTAAGAATGTAGCTCCTACGGTAACAATGCTAGCGTTTATTAATGAGTTCAATATTATACCATAACTTGCTCCTAAGACAGTAATTCTAGTTATGGTCCTATTATCTATATGTAAATCCCTTATAATTATCGGTGATCCTACAGGTTTAAACGATATAAATTTAGGGTCCTTAAACACATCTATTGGACTATATGCACCTGCTTCAGCATAAAGTATAGGAGAAAAAACTACAACTCCAAGTGGAATTATAAAAAATAGCAAGAATATACTAATGGGTATTAGGATTTGAATAGTGATTACAGGATCTAAATAAAATTTAAGCCTTCTAATACCACCCTTAACATTAATCCTTAACTTCAATTTATTTACCTTCTAAAGCCTTTAGCATTTCCAGTATCTTATTAAATCGTTCTATAGCTGCCTGAGACCATGCCTTCCTATAGGCTTCTATATTCTTAGCTACTTGTGCATTAATTTTAATTGCATATTCTTCTGTAAACTTAACCTTCTTCCCTGTAAATGGGTCTACAAATTCTAGAGGTTCGCCAAGCATTTTAACGAACTTATTGAACTCCTCTTTACTAATTTTACCTGCGAAGAAGAGTTCTAGAAGCTTCTTCCATACCTCTTTTAGCCTGTCATTTAATTCAACTAGTACAGCTCTAAAGTAGTTTTGCATAGCTATTTCATATGATAATGCTAATGTATCGTTAAATTTCATGGCTTTAGCTTTACAGGCTTCCTCAAATGCCTTCTTTAAATCGGGTCTCTTAGCGCCTTCTGGTGTTTCAAATACTTTAGGATTAGATGGTAATCTATTGATATCTGGGTCAAGCCATATCTTTTGACCCTCAGTTAACACCCAGGCTATAAAGGCTTGTGATGCTTCAGGGTGTCGAGAGGTCTTTACTAGAGCTATTGGGTCACCATTAACTATGGTTTCTCCTTCAGGGATTATGTATTTACAGTTGGGGTTAACATGTTCTGCGATATATCCATAGAAATCTATTGTTATACCAACAGCTACATCACCTCTAATAACTGCATCTCTTGCTTCACTACTTGATCCATATATTTCAGCGTTTGCTGCTAGGAGTGTTAATACTATCCATCCTTCCTCCCATCCATATCTTTGAAGTATTATTTCATACATTCTCGTATTGCTTGTACTTTGTGTAGGGTCAGCAATACTTACTGCAGGTACTCCGACTTCCAATAATGGTTTACCTAGTTCTGGTGATGCTAGATCCTTCCAGCTCTTTGGTGTTGGTAATCCGAGCATATTTAGTACTTCTTTATTTATAGTAAAGCCAAATGAGGCTATCGCTGCTGCTACCCAGTATATCTTACCATCAGGGCCTATTCTTTTCATAGGTACTCCAGCTATTACGTCTGGTATTTGATTAACAGCTTTTAGAACCTCATCTGTTGTTAAAGGTGCCAATAGACCTTCAAGATACAGTAAGTCAAAGAGTGTTGGCCCACCACCCCAAGCAACATCAACTTCCTTTCTTTCTTTAATATACGTAGTCCAAAATCCAGGAGGCAGGTTAACAAATTTTATGTCTACAATTCCATACTTCTTAGCAAGCTCTGTTTTAAGGAATGCTTCTTTAGCTTTAGTCCAGATTTCAGCTGGATGCCTTGTCAATACAACCAATGTTATCTTCTCCTTTGGTGTTGATGGTAGTGTAGTAGTTGTTGGAGGAGTGATTGTTGGCGTTGTAGTTGGAGTCGGCGTTGAGGTAGTTGTGGGGGTTGTTGTGGGTGTAGTAGGGGTGGGGCTAGTTGGTGCTGAAGTTGGCGTTGATGTTGGGGTTGTTGTAGTTGGTGTAGTTGTTGGTATAGTAGTAGAGGTTGTTGGAGTTGTAGTTGGTGTTGTGGGTACGGGTCTTAGAGTGGTAAGATAAATACCTATAGCTGCTATTATAATGATTATAACAGCTATAACTATGTACTTAGCTGATTGCATGGGCATGATATTACCCATGTCTTTCTGTACTCCAAAAGGATTTTTAAATTTTAAGAACGTGGAAGAGCGTGAACTTCATATAGGAGACAAATTATTAGGTAGTTTAGGTGAGTTAATTGAAGAAATTCTTAGCCTCATTCCTGGTAACAATAATCTTCATGACCATACCCTTAATGATTGTTAAGGCAGCTCCAGTAGGTGTACCAATATTAGTAGATTTAGCACACGGACAATCCTCTAAAGGCCTCGATATCATAGCTAGAGTAGTCCCTGAAGCACAATGGACAATATTAATAAGAAGCGAGGATGATATTGAGAAAATCCCGGAATATGTTAGAGAAATAGCAGAGATAAAAGTAGGTGATTTCGCTACAATATCATTAGATGAATATATCATGATTATTATAGGTCAACCCCAACCACCATATTCGTTTACAACTGAGGAAATTGATGCTTTAAAAGCATGGTTCACTAGTAAGCCCGAGCATGGACTTAGAAGGGCATTATGGCTTGCAGCTGATAGCGATTACCCTGCTCAAGGAAGTGAGTTCGCTCAGGAAATGGTAAATACAATCCTTGAAGCTATTGGTGCGAAATTAAGAATGGACTATGTATCTGTTGAAGATCCCAAGAGTTGTGCAATCAAATCATACAGAGTTGTTGGTTTAATTCAGCCTGAACCTGAAGTCGCTGTACTAGGATATGGTGCAAAGAAGGTATTATTCCATGGACCAGGAGTTCTAGCTTTCGTAAAGCCTGATGGAACCTGGGTTAGCCTTGCTAAAGAAAAACCTGATGGAGTATACATTGTTGCAAGAACTTCACCTAATGGCGTCATAGTTGAACATCAACCTAAAGCTCCTGGAGCTCCAGGTCATTTAGGTATAGCTCACGCTGCAGGAGATACAGGCTCCTTCGTATTATGTGCTGTAGAAGTTACAGAGACAGGAGTAATCATAGTAACAACTGAAACTCCTTATGGTGGCTATCAACCACTATCGACATGGGCTTACTATGGAGTTAAACTTGATGGTCCTAGATTTGTAAGAAATCTCATATTGTGGGGTACAGGATTAATGAGTGAGCTATATGAATATGAGAAGGTATTAAGCTTCGAGGAAGAGATGAAGAAGTCTCTAGAGGAAACATTAAGTGAGGTAAGTAAGAAGATTAAGGAAGTATCCAAGAGCCTAGAAGATGTCAAGGCCAGCATTGACACCATCGATAAGAGTGTTAAAGAGCTTTCAGATAAAGTTGCAAAGCTATCAGGAGATATTGAGGGGGTTAAGGGTGAGTTGTCAAGTGTTAAGGGAGCTATGGCTACTAAGAGCGATTTAGATGCAGTCAAGAGCGACCTAGAGAGCGTTAAAGGAGATGTTGAAGGTCTTAAACCTCTAGCAACATATTCACTTGCAGCTCTAGGATTAGCCGTAGTTGCCATAATAATTGCTGTAGTAGGTATAGCTCTTGCAGTGAGAAAGCCAAAGTAAGTATAAACTAAGATTAATGCTAGGTGTGCAACAATACTTTTTTCCTTATAAACCTACGTGTTCACGTCCAATCTCATTTATTAATTTCCTTATACATTGGTGATCATGACATATAACTCCAACATTTCCTAGTCTAACCTTCCTTAAGCCATATGATTCTAAGATTCTATAAGCTTTAACCATTTCAGTATATGTGGGACTACGATAATTTACTAACTGATATTCTGGAAAGAAGGCTAGTAGAGTTATTGGTACGTCTTTGTCTACTTCCGCTAATAGTTTCCCAAATTTTCTTATTTCATCTAACTCGACGAGTCCAGGTATGTATAATAATACTATTTCAAGAATAATACCTTTATCCTTAATTATTTGGGGTAATTTAAGTATCCATTTGTTAGTAGTGCCACACAATTTTCTATAAATATGCTCACTATAAGCTTTCATATCAAGCCATATAGAATCCAATCCAGCAGCATATAATTCGTCTAAATTCTTAGGAGTAAGTCCATAACCGTTAGTTTCAATGTGTATCCAAAGACCAGTTTCTTTCTTCAAGAGCTTAAAGGTTCTTACATAGAATTCGGGTCTACAATAGAGATCACCGCCAGTGAATGAAATAATGTTTCTAGCAGGGCCAAATCCTTGAGGAGACCATAGTATTTTGTCACTACTAAGTTTTTGGGGACAGAAAGGTCCAGGTTTTCCATATACTTTACAATAACCACAGTGAGCACAAAGGTCACTTGCATGCCACATTGTAGATCTCCACCTAGGTTCAATAACTGTCACATTCTCTTCATACTCAATAGCATACTTAAGGATATCTTTGGGAGACATCCATGTACCACGAGCTATCTGTGAAAAATACCAGCTATGACATTTAAGACATCCATGATTGCATGAACTTTGATAGACCGATAAATAATCTTCAGGTCTACTTAAAACTATATCATAAATTAGCCTATATATGGTATTGCGCATTGTCAAAAAGCCAGCTTCACAAGGTCTCTTGTATTCTCCATCAACTTGTATGACATTACCACATGGTGGATAACCTTGAAGCATTAAATTGCATTTACTCAAATTACCCAACCTAGGATTTTAGCAACATTTTAGATCCTACTTCATTATATATAATTATATAGCTTATATACTTGTACTTTTATATTCAGTTAGGAGTTTTAGATGGTTGAAGAGATTGTATTTGATGAAATTGTTGGTTTAAATATCAAAGTATATAAGTATGGTACAGGAGCACCATCAATATTATTAACAGCTGGAATTCATGGGGATGAAGTCACGAGCGTACTAGCCTTACTTGAGCTTATAAGATATCTCGATATACATGGTGTTAAGCGGGGGACAGTTATATTAGTACCAATAGTTAATCCATTAGGTTTAAGGTTAAAGAGAAGAGAAAATCCACTTGACTACATGGACATTAATAGGGTCTTCCCAGGTAACGAGCATGGATCCATTAGTGAACGTATAGCATATAAGATATGGAATATAGCTCTAACTACAGATTACGTTCTTGATCTTCACTGTGGTGGTCTTAACTCCATACCTTACGTATTAGCTTTACACAAAAATTATAAGTACGTTAGAGAATTTACATCGAAAATACCTATAGAGAGAGTTGTAGAGTCATGTGGTCTTAGAGGACAACTATTTATTGAAGCTACGTTAAATAAGATACCATCGGCATTAATTGAAGTACCAGGTGGTCTAGGCATATTCATTGATGAATACGTCCATGTACTTTTTGAAGCACTAAAATCCTTACTAATAAGGTTAGAAATATTGGACGGTAAAGCTAAAGAGATAGAGCAAACTTATTATAATGGCTATGGCCAAGTAATAGCATTTAAGGATGGCGTATTTAGACCTTACGTCATACCAGGATTTAGGATTGTTGAGGAGACAGTTATTGGAAGTATAAATGATGAGCATATTAAATCAGGATATAAAGGGCTTCTTTTATCGATTTCCGTTCCACAATTTATTACCCAAGGAAGTGTTATCGCCAGGATAGCTCTAAAATAACAGATATCGCAATTTATTGTTACACCATATTTAAGATTCTCTCAAAAATTATTCAAACACGGCATTATCGTAGCTCATGAGAATATTTTAAAATATGCTTAAGTGCAATCACTTAAATATAATTTAATCGATTATGCTTCTAAGATTTTCTTTATAATATCCTTGTATTGAGCTATACTTCGTGTCGTTAATGGATTTACACCATAAATTTCAGCTAAGGATATTGATGTAAATCCTATTAGTAAGCTACCATACATGAGCTTCTCAAATATATTGTCTCCTTTCAACTTAATAGTTAGTGTACGTATTCCTTTACTCGATAATGTATACTCTACAAAATCAAGTAACTTTGATGAATTTATATCCTCAACGTCCTCTATTATTACTCCATACCATACTCCTGGCGATATGGGGTTTTCCCATCCTACAATGTCATGATGACCCCATTCGGGCACTATTTCTACCTTTGATGGAATTTTAGAGTTTTCGTTAAACTCATTTTTCGCTCTCCAAGCTAGTGGTGCGTACCTTTCATAAGTTACTATAATTGGTATTTTAGCGTATAAGCGTTCAGCAATATATTTAGCCTCATTCTCAATGGACCTAATATTATGTTTTAAGAAATCACTACACTTAATTACTTCATTCTTGTCCATTACCTTAACTATTTGATTCAATATCCCTATTAATGTCACTAACATCTCTGGCAATGTTGTCCTCGGTACAAGACCTCGAGTTATCTTAAGAAATGGTATATTATTCTTATTAGCATACTCTTCAAGTATGCCATCCGATGCTATCACGTATATAGGACACTTTCTCTTCAGTGATTCTTTAAAACATTTAATAGTTTCAATCGTCGAGCCTGAATAACTTATTGTTATTACTATATCACTCTTGCTTATAAACGAAGGAATGCTATAGTCTTTAACTACAATTATTGGTGTTGTAAATCCCTTAGTATAGGCTATAGATCTCGCAAAATCCCCTACAATACCTGATCCACCCATACCACATACGACTATTGCTCTAGGCCTTTGTTTTAACGTAACTTTTTCCCAATTATCAAGAGCTTTCTTTAACTGATCAGGCCATGTGTAATATAGTTCCCTCATATCACATGCCCTATGCAGTAGCGAGAACCTAGGAGTAATAAACTTAACCGTTCCTACAAATAAACAATTATACACAGCATTTAACGGTGTTAGCATGGTTAAGGGAATGGAATTAATTGAAGATGTAAAAGTACATCCTAATATGAAAATACTCGACCTAATAAGGGTTTACGATAAAATTCATGGATTTATGGCATCACATATCGTTAAAGCAATTAACATCCTCATTGAGGGATTAGAATGTGATATTCGCTTTCTCTCGTTCACGGGAAACTTGGTTGCAACAGGAATTAGAGGAATTCTTTCTCAATTAATCAAGGAAAGGGTATTTAACGTAGTAATTACTACTTGTGGTGCTATAGATCATGACCTTGCCAGAGCTTTTGGAGGTAAGTATATTAAAGGATACTTTGATGCAAATGACGTAGTGTTAAAAGAGAAAGGATATCATAGACTAGGTAATGTATATATACCACTCAAGGATTATGGTCCATTGATAGAAAAAGTAACATATGAAGTCCTAGACGAGCTTACTAAAATAAAAAAATTGTGGGGTGTTAAAGAGCTATTATGGGAATTCGGTAAAAGAATTAATGATGAACATTCAATTTTAAAAGCAGCATATGAAGCTAAAACGCCTATATATGTTCCTGGAATAGTCGACGGTGCCTTTGGTACAGCATTATTTACCTACTCACAAATACATGAATTTAACATTAACTTATTTAAGGACATGTCTGAATTAGCTGAAATAATCTTTAAGTCTAAGAAGAGCATGGCTCTTATAATTGGAGGAGGTATTAGTAAACATCATACAATTTGGTGGAATCAGTTTAAAGATGGACTAGACTACGTAGTTTATATTACAACTGCAGTAGAATATGATGGTAGTCTTAGTGGTGCTAGACCTCATGAAGCCATTACATGGGGTAAGGTAAAGCCCACGGCTAAGTACGTAGTCGTATATTGTGATGCAACGATAGTATTACCGATAATAGCGGCCTGCTTAATGGCACGTACACGAAAATAGCAAGGCTCTTAATATCCATAAGATGAGCTACATTTGATGCCATCTCATGAATTTTATGATTTAATTAATGAACTTTCTCGATTTTATAGTGTTAATTATTTGAGATGTGCTACACAAATTACACTCAAGTTTTTCTTTTATCCTAACTATCTTCACTTTTAATCCCCTCTTTTCTAATTCTTCTCTAAGTTTATGTTCATCAACTTTTTGATCAGGACCAAGGACTATTATTTGAGGCTTTATATGTTCGATAGGCCTTAGCATATCCTCTTTATCTCCTAATACTGCTTTATGAACGTACTTTATAGCTGAAATTACTTTAAGCCTATTACTTTCCGGTATGAATGGTTTTCTTCCTTTAAGTCTCTCAACATTGACATCTCTAGCTATAATTACATATAATTTACCGTATTCGCTGGCTTTTTCAAGGAGGTAAATATGTCCTGGGTGGAGGATTTCAAAGGTGCCTCCAACAACAACTTTAGGTCTACTTAGTAATTCTGAAAGAGCTTTCCACTTAAAATTAATGAAACCTAGTCTTTTAAGGCAATCAAGTAATCCTTCAGCATAAGCTATGCAGGCCAACGATGTAAATGAATCTCCTTTATCTAAATAATATTTAGCGTCAGATACATAGCTCTTAACAAGCTCAATTATCTCTCTTACTTCCATCTTCAACTTACTGGAATCTATAAGCTTTAGTGCATGCTCTACATTGTCGATATATGCCTGTACTCTAGTAATATCATTTACCTTCAAGATCTAACACCTCACTCACATAGTGAATTTAATATAAGTTCATAATTTAAAGTCAGCACCTTTAAGCTTTTAAAATACAAGTTTTCCATAATAGGAGTTCATAAATAGGAACATTATTGAACAACATAATCGCTGAGTATGTGTTTAATCTATTTTAACTAATTCACATGCTGTTCCCTTATACCAGGATACAGCCTCCTTCTCAGCGTTAATATAAGATTCTACAACTTGACCAATCACAATGATATGATCGCCTGCTTTAACCATATTAATAACTTTACATTCAAGAACTACTGGAGCCTCCTTCATTATAGGTGCTTTAATTTTACGTGCTGGAACTATAGTTAATTTAGACAACTTAAACTTATCAACATCTTTACTAGATAGGGTACCAAAGACATTGACCGCCTTATCAACTAAGTCTTTACTTACTACGTGAATTGCAAATTCTTTAAACCTACGAATTAATTCAAATGTATACCGTGTAGGTGCAATGGATACTGCAACTAAAGGTGGATCCCATGATACTCTTGAAAACCATGCAGCGGTCATACCAGCTCTATTAACATCATCGCCAACAGTAATAATAATTAATGGATGTGGAATTAAATTAAGAGCTTCGTTAACCGAAATAAACCTCATAGTACCACCCTTGGTATATATAGTCATGAAACTAAATTTATATTTACTTAATAAGATAGACATCATTAATGGCTTTTCTAAATAATGTAATTATTAAACACCGTGTATTTCCTATAATTGTCATGTACGTGATCAAAGATATTTACTTAACTATTAACTTAATATTGCTATTGGAGAGGAGACTGTATAGTTTATTAATTGTAAGAGGATTTTCATATCTATTAACATTAATTAATGCCTCATAATCTTCTATTCTAAATGGACCATTTCTATAAATACATAAAGAATTCAATGATGTCACTATAACAGATGCTAATCCCCCATATGTAAATAAATCTATTAATGCTCTTATATCCTTAGGAGATGGAATTAACCCTTCCCTTGGATGAGTATGTGCTACATAATAGGTTCTTATAAAGGGTATAGCAATTCTGAGCTTACCGCCCTCTAAAAGTACTCCTTTTCCATTATCAAATATGGCTAGGTAAAATTCTATACCGTTTCTATCAGTTATTAATGTATAAGTTTTGAGTACATCATTTGCTAGATCTAGAAACTTAAAGGCTGCATGACGATATAGCCATTGATAATTAGATTCTATAGGTCCATTAACCTCCCGAATTAATAGATCATTTATTAAGCTAGGTGGTTTTGGTAGTGCAGTCTCATTAGATAATCCTATGATTATTTCATTTTCATCTACTACTTCAACACCTATAACTTCTGGTATTTCCATTAAAGATTCTATATATACTATCATGGATGCTAATCTTGCCAGATAGTGAATATCAGTATTATCCAGCAGATATTGAACTTTGCTATGCTTTTTCATAAACTAAGAGCCCGGTTATCTTAATTAAACCATAGTGTTACATTATCTAGTAAGTATTATGAAGCAGGGTTTTTCTCCTTTCCTTTCATGTTCTAGTTGATGCAAATAAGCTTGAAGCAGATCAACGAATATTTCATTACATAGAGTACACTTTAATGCTATACGCCTTTCTTCAGGTTTTAATCTTTGTATTTCTTCTATAATTCTTCTACGGAAATCTGGTGTTAATAAGTCTCTTCCAACCTTCCTACCTGGCTTATATAACTCACCCACTATTTATCACCTAACACATTATTATCTTCTAAGTAAAGCTAATATGTATTGTGTTGCTGCTTCATCCTCTTATATATTTTGCATACCTCATCATAGGTCTCCATAAAACTGCTATGAGTGGATATATTTCAAGCCTGCCTAATAACATTATTATTATGAAGACCGCCTTAGCCATTGCAGGCATATGTGGTCCCGCTAAACCTACTGATAATCCTGTACATGTTTGTGCTGATGTAACTTCGAATAAAACATCAATAAACTTGACATTTATACCTTCAGCGTAGTATATTGCAGCAGTAACTAAAGATCCTACAGCAAGGGTCATTAAGTATAACACTATGAATGACGTAACTTTTCTTATTACATCCTCATCTATATATCTATCACCTAATCTATGTGATAATGTTGTTCCTCTAGGTAGTATTGTTCTAGTAATCTCCCATCCAATACTTTTTAAGAATACAAGTAACCTGTAATGTTTTATTCCAGCAGATGTTGATGAAGTTGATCCTCCGATGACCATTAACATTATTAATAATGCCTTAGCTACATCAGGGTAATTTACTATAGATGCTACTTGGAATCCGGTATTAGTCATTCCGGATACTGCATGAAATATTGTTTGTGTGTATAATTCCAGGCTAGGCGTATTATTTCTTGATAGTATCAAGTAGAGTAGTAACCCTCCACTTAATCCTATTACTATAAGTGACTGTACTTCTATTGATGCAAAGAAATGTCTTATTCCAAGTCTAGTTATTCTTGAATAATCTACGAAGTTTATTGCACCCATAAACATTATTATTATTCCAGCCCACCATATAGGTAGGCTTCTATAATATCCAACACTTTTACTATGTGTTGAAAATCCTCCTGTTGCTATACCCGTCATTGCGTGGTTTACGGCATCAAAAGGCTCCATGCCAGTTATTAAGAATAATACTATTGATATAGCTGTTATTACAACATAGATCTTTAGCATTACTTCAGCTGTTTTACGAATACTTGGTTCAATTCTCTCCTCTCTACCTTCAGCTAGTGCTAATCTTACAACAGCTATACCTCTTGCTAAAAGCACTAACGATATAACTACGATACCTAATCCTCCAACCCACTGCATAATACTTCTCCAAAGTAGGACAGTTCTCGGAAATTCTTCGGGTTTAGTAACCATAGTTAGCCCGGTTCCAGTAAACCCGCTAACTCCCTCAAAAAGAGAGTCAAGTAATGGCATGCCTGATGTATAGTGTAGTACTATTCCACCTGTTATTGGAATTATTATCCATGAAAGTACAACTAAAGCTAATGCACTGCTAACAGTTAATGCATGTATAGGCATTAATAGCTTTCTCAAGAGAAAACCTATGATTAAGAGAATAGCACCTACAGTTAGATAGGTAGAGGCTACTTCGTGTTCTCCTATGAAAAAGAATCCATAAATACCCGGCACCAAGAGGAAAACAGAGTTAGCTAATAATATCGTGCCTAAGTGATATAGATATGTCTTAATTACAGCCTTCAATATACCTACACCGCATCGAAACATACTTCAAGGACATTACTATTTATCTCTTAGCTCTTATTACACTAATAATGCTTATAGAGATAGAGGCATTTAAAAATACATTTACCTCAAGTTTAATCCATAGAATATTTTTAACTGAAATAAAGTCGAAATTTAATGGTAAGTTTATTAAAGTCCGCACATTTTACCCTCAGTTGGCTGTAGGTGTAGAGGGTAGTGGACGGAGATAATAGCGATAGTAAACATATAATAGGATTGATGCTATTAATTTCAGCAGCCTTTGTAGGTACGACAGGCTTTAGATTAGCAATACCATTTATTGCCTATCTCCTTCGTGAAGATCTTGGAGCCGCCATGACCCATATTGCTCTAATGGGCACGGGTTTTATGCTGGCAAGAGCTTTATCGTCAATAATTTTCGGGGCGATCATTGAAAAATATGGTAGGGTTTTATTATTCATCGTTATAGGAATGAGTCTTAACGCCTTAGTCATAAACATGTATGCTCATATATCTAGCTGGGTTGAAGCAGTCATATTGAGAACTCTTCAAGGATTCCTCGGGGGCATGTCATGGCCATTAATACAACTTGTAACAGCATTAGCTTCACCCACAAATATTAGGGGCAGAATACTATCATTATACTTTGCTTTAGGTTCTTTAGGGATATTTGCAGGTAATGCCATATATGCTTTAATATACTATGTTCCAATAGATAAGGGACTACTACTCTCCTCATTAATATTTTCATCAGCAATAATATTAGTAATCATTGGTATAAGAATACTAGGCTTTAGCTATTATCCGGGACTAAAATTAAGATCCCCGAAAAGAGGACTATATGGAAAATGTAAGGAAAGTCATATATTATCACTCTCAGTTTTTACTGGAGGTTTTGCAGTTACTTATGGTAGTGCGATAATCTTTGGTGGTATAGCTTACATATACTTATATGAAGTATTTTCTACGCCTAAGCCTATTGCAGCATTAATTCTTGGTATTACAGGTATGATAGGTATATTTTCTAGTCTAATCCTAGGATGGGTAGCTGATAAGAAGTCTGAAGTACTAGCAGTAAATATTCCATTAATGTTAATGGTATTAGCTCCAATAATCTTTCTATTTAAAAATACAATACTATTAATCATGGGCATAGTATTCGTCTCTATAGCACTAAGAGCATATATGCCCTTATCTCGTAGAATTATAGCAACACATACTGAGCAACCAGCTCTAGGCATAGGTGAAATTAACGCCATAATGAATTTAGGAACATCTATTGGACAGATAGTTTTTGGAGTATCCTATGACGTTATTAAGCCCTTGACTTACTCTATGTTTACAGTTGAAGTAGTTCTACCACCTATAGTACTATTACTAGCAAGTCCATTGGCATTAGCTTCTATGATCATGTTAAGAAAGAGTATGAGTAATTTCCAATAGCTATCTTAAACCCGTGTTCTTGAGGGCTAATATTATATCATATTTATCATTAAAAATACATCTTCTTAAAGGTTTAAAGATCAACAATCTTCCTTCTTATCTAAATATTTTTTGATCCCTTGCTTTCGTGATGGTATTACTATGGATCATTGTAGTTTCTTTTTATTTCTGTTTAGTTAGTTTTAATAAAGATAGCGTTACATGTGAGTAGATTTAAGAATTAACCTAGGTTTTAAGATTCACGAATTAGAAGGATATTATTTAGGTATAACAAACTTATTTAAATTCATATTGAAAAATTTCTTTAAGTTGAAGTTTTTGAAGCCATTTGACGGCTTCGTCTAAGTTTTCAAATGATGTAAGTTTAGATAAAATATCACTCTTAACAGAAATTTCAAGAACTTTCCCACTACTTTTGCATTTGATCATAATTGTTATTATCTCTTTATTTGAGGGCTTAATCTTAATATTTAATTTACCTAAAGTACATCTAGTTGAACACTGAATACCATCAACTACACAAGTATAAGGAGTTTTTAACGGTAATGTAACCTCTGCATGGAGATCATGTTCATCCTTAGGCTTTAGAGTTTCTCTAGCCAATGTACCAGCCATATAACCTAATAATAGGAAGGGTCCTAAATGACCATGAAATTTAGCAGCTTCCTCTATTGTTAAATACTCCATAACTCTTCCCCTCACATCAAGAAGATTAGTACCTTATACTCAGCTATAACAATTACTATCATGTAACTTCTTGTATAAATGAGTTGTTTAAGGTTTATATAGTAGTTAATGTCACTCTATCACTAATAAGGTAGTTGGTCTTGAGTTGAGGAGGGTTTAAGGAAGTGATAGCTCTAATTTCATTATTACTTGTAATACTATTTTCGATTATTGTAATCAGGGTCGGTAGTGTAGCCTTGAAGATGACTGGTCTATCAAGGGATGTAGCTATATTTCAAGCTCAATCAGCTTTCTCTGGAACAGGATTTACAACTTCTGAATCTGAAATCGTAGTTTCTCATCCTGTACGTAGAAGGATTATACGCATATTAATGATGCTCGGTAGTGCAGGTCTGACATCAGCTATGGCAACGTTAGTTCTAACATTTATTGGAAGGTCACCTGAAGAAATGGCATATCGAGGATTATGGTTAGCATTAGGGCTCTTAGCTCTATACCTTTTTGCTCGCTCAGAGTTCATTGATCGATGCATGAGTAGGTTTTTTGAGAAATTGCTTGATAAATGGACTACAATAAGGGTATATGATTATGAGCAGCTCTTGGGTTTAAGTAAAGGATATACTATATCTAAATTTAAAGTAAAAGAAGATAGTTGGCTAGTAGGTAAGAAATTAAGAGAACTTGAACTTGATCGTGAAGGAATAATCGTGCTTGGGATATATCGTAAAGTTAATGGTAAAGAGAAATATATTGGGGCTCCTAAAGGTGATACGGTAATGAAGGTAGGTGATGTGATAGTATGTTATGGACACGAAGAAGCAATAATAAGTTTATCAAAACGAATAAAAGGAATTGAAGGAGATCTGCAACACAAGCAGGCAATAGAGAAGGAAATGATAAGAGAAAATATAAGGAGAATGCAGGGAGGATTCGATTAAATTAATTTTCTATTATTTTTCATTAAGATATAAATTAATTAGTTTTACCAGCTCACTCCTTAACCTTGATGTAGATGATGGTGTTATTAATACTAAGTCAGGGTCTTCATATAAGCCTCCTAAACTTACTTCTTCTACTTCCTCTTTTGGCGTATGCTTTGGGGCAAGATTAAGTATTTTGATGTTTATTTCCCTAGAGACTATTTCTACTGCATGCCAACTATCGCTATCCCATCTAAGATAAGCTGCAAAGCATTTATAATATTCTTTAAAAGTTTCAATGTATATTCTAAGTCTCTTGGCTAGTACTTTAGTATACAATTCCTTTATCTCCTTTGTTTCGTAGATAGGATTCCAGTCATATGAGCAGTATGGCCAGTATTCATCTAATTCACGAGGAACGATACCTGCATTTGTGACAATAATTTCATGTTCATAACCTTTAACTATAAAGTCACTAATAGCTTTTCTTATAAGGTAATGTATATAGCTTTGGCTATAGGGTTTACCATAACTACATGGAATAATTAATCCTACTACATACCTCTTCTTAGGTTTATAGCTATTAATAATTTTCCTAAATCCTTCTTCAAAGTATTTATTTACTAGAGGTATCTTAAACCTACGCCTCTTAAATGCTCTCTACATTTACCAGGATCAATCCAATCAAGTTCTTTTCCATTCCATATAACTTCGATTTTGCTGTGCATTGAATTATTTAAGTCCCTTCTATGATCCATTGCTCGCTGCCCCAATCCGCAAGATCAGTATTTTCTTCAAGAAATTTGGCTAAAGATTCAGATATGTATGTTTCCTTAGGATGATTAGGTAAGTATTTTTTGTATTTTATAGCTATTACACCATCAAATAATTTCTTGAACATCTTTACGCTTTCAATAACTTTCTCCTCAGGTATATACTCTATTCCAAAAAGCACATAGGTCCAAAACTCTACAGGTAGCTTTAACTCCTTAATTTTACTTCTTAATCTGTATATCCTATGGAGTTCTGAATTAAGCATTCCCTTAACTAGTAATCTCTCCCTAATTCTCTCATCATAGACCTGGAATCCTATCCTAATAATGAGGTTCTTTGGTTTATAGTAATCAAGCAACGTCCTTATGGAATTTAATGTAATGAACTCACTCCTAGATTCTATTTCAAAGATTCTTCCTTTAGCGAGATTTCTCAGTCTTTCAATAGTGTCGTACGGTAATTCGTGAAAACTACTACCATTAAAAATTGCTATTCTTCTATAATCACTCCCTTTAACTATCCTTATGGCTTCATTGATGATACGCTTATTAGTCATGATTCCTAATATCAACTGATTGTTCTAAAGCAAAAGGACAGAAGCTACATTTACCCTAATAGCAGGGAAATCCCTTTAAAATTACTACTAGCCTTTTACCAAGTTTATCATTGACCTTGAATACCCCCAACATTATTACTACCCCTCACGCTTCTCAGGATGAGTTGAAGACTTATCTCACCTCTTACAATCATAACGCCAAGATATACAACTGGTGTATCTAAAAGGGCTATGATAACTTTAACAATGTACTGTCCCAAAATCATATATGGTATTAAACCCCATGGAACGAAAACCCCACCTATAATTGAAGGTAAAACTCCAAATGCTAAGGTAATGAATATTACTGTATCAATAAGCTGGCTAACTATGGTACTAGCATTATTTCTTAACCATAAATATTTACCTCGTGTTAACTCTTTCCATAAATGGAAAGCCCAGATATCATGATTTTGGCTTATCAAATATGCCACAATACTAGCTATGACTATGTTGGGTGCAACGCTAAAGACTTTATTAAAGAGCTTGGCATATTCTTTCTGAAAGGAAGCGATTGGTAAAATTATTGCTGTAAATGAATATAGTGGTATGAGGAGCTGTGTTATAAATCCCACAAATACAACGATTGCAGCTGCTCTCTTTCCATATACTTCACTTATGATATCAGTGATAGTAAATGTAGCTGCATAAGCTACAACACCTGCAGGTACAAGTAATGTAATTTCATTAAATCTTCCAAGAACAGCTATCTTTGCAGCCAAGTAGTTTGACGAAGTTAAACTCGCTAAAATAATCCTAATAACACAACATACTTTCTATCAATATATGTCATAACCCTACCTCAATCATTTAGTTACATAGTAAATAAAAAAGCTGAGTAATAAAAGTTAAATGCATATTCATTGTTATTAGACCTATAAGAATTAAAAAGCTTATGAATAAGGTAAATCTATACAGATTGAGGATAAGTTTAGCACATTCAAGTTAATAGTATCTAGTATTATATTCACAAATACTACATGGGAGAATATTTCAATGGCTAAATATTTAGGTTACTTAGAGAGATAGGCTAATAATTTCAAAATACATTGTTATACTCCTAGTTTTTTGCAAGCTTGATTGCTTAAAGAGTACTGTAAGTTATGGACTATAGCTATGATTTTTTTATAGTCTTAAACGCTGCTATGGCTTAAGACGCTTTGGTGGCAGTATATATGCTTCTATATATACTCCGTTATAGAATGGTTTTGCCATAAGTGGTACTGGTTTTTTAAACTTAAATGGTACTTTCTCCTGAACTATTACAATGTATGAATAGGCAGGTGCCTCTCTTGGTGACTTAACTACGTTTGATGTTAATGTTTCAACCCAATACCTTAACTTGGTATTAGGAACTACGAAAATAGTGTTATTGGGCACGATAGATATTAACTGCTTAATTTCTTGATACTCACCTAAACTAATACTAGGTCTTATCAAATAGATTTGGGCCGTAAATTGAGGTATTAGAAAGCCGAGTAATACTAATGTAAAAACTAAACGGCTTATGGTTCCCTTAACGTAACCTACAGCTACCCCAAGGATTAAAGGTGCTAATATAGCAATCATAAGATTAAATCTCCAGAGATGCTGAGAAGGATAAAATGGAAGGTTTAAGGCTATTATAGTAAGTGATAGAATGAAAAGTAAGGTTTTATCCACATAATTCCTTAATCTAGTACATAGTAGTAATCCAACAATACCTATACTTAATGGAAGGATTACATTAGGTAATACATACATATTGAACATTAATAGTTGTCTATCACCAAGCAAGTCGTAGATGAAGAATATTATCCTATATGGATCACCCCCCATAATGTCGTAGAATATGAATCCCAATGCTAAGAGTATAGAGCCGAAAACTGTAGGTAATATGACATATTTAAGAGCATGTTTATTACGAATATTCATGATGGTTAGTAAAAGGAGTATTGCATAGATTACTGTAAAATCTAATATATGTATCAAACCCGTTAATATAGCGAAGACGGATGATAGTATTGAAAATCTAAGATTTTGCTTTTTCAGAGCAAGGTACGAAAATAATAACGTAAATGAAAGGAAAGTTAACCCCATAGCATTCTTCATAAGATCTAAACTCAATCTGATGAGTGCTGGAGAAAAAGCATAGATTAAACAAGCCGTTAAACCTCCTATAGGATTAGTGATCTTTTTTACTAGATAGTATATTGCATAAAGCGCTAATAACGTTACAATAATTGATCCTACCTTTATACCTACAAATATGTCGTTTAAAAGTACTGAGAAACCTGTTAAGATATAGAAGGCTAAAGGAGGGTCTGGGTATTTTAAGTGTCCATTATTTATGATTGAAGATACCTGAATATAATAGTAAGGTCCATCAATACCATAAAGTAGAGGTGTAGAGAATTGCTTGAGTTCATATACAGTGAATGCGGTAATAAATACTAAAGTTACCATAATAAACTCTAATAGTTTCTTATCAACATATTTATTATAGCTAAGTCTTCCTAAGGAATTTTTAATCCAAGAGATTCTGAGAGTATTCATTATATCTACATCAGTATAGTTGTTAAAAGAATTAAAATCTTATTGAGAACTTCACAATAGGTAAGTGCTATTTGAAAGGTAATATACACTCGTATTCATAATATATTGATGACTAAATTCCTTCGGAATTACGATAAAGTTAAGGAGAAAAATAGTATTTAGTATTCTACGTAATGATAAAATGAGAAACCCATGAACACTCGTATTGAAAAGCTCATCGCTTGTCCAAGGGATTGCTACGACACTTGCAGGCTTGTAGCGGTGGTAGAGAATGGAAAAGTAGTATTGATAAAACCTAATAATGATCCCATTACTAAGGGTATTGGTTGTCCTCGGGGAGTTAAAGATAGCCTTAGACTCTACTCATCGTCAAGAATTCTTTATCCAGTAGAAAATATCAGGAAGAGTGGTATTTATAAAAGAATTGACTGGGATAAAGCACTAGAAATCATTGTTAATAAAATCCATGAGGTAATGGAACAATATGGCCCCCAAACTATACTCTTCCTCGATTATGCAGGTAATAGAGGGCTCATTAACAGACATGGAAGTAAAAGGCTATGGAATTATTTACGAGTAGCTAGGATTGATTATACGAAATGTGATGCAGCTGGTGATAAAGCCCTTAAATTAATCTATGGAACTACCTATGGTGTATATCCAAAGGATATGGACAAACTTAAGGTCATTGTATTTTGGGGTTTTAATCCTTTTTCAAGCTCTATTCATATATGGCATAAGGCTATGGAATTACGGGCTAGAGAGTGTACTATTGTTGTTATTGATGTAAGACGAAGTGAAACAGTCAAATATAGTGATTTTTTACAGCCTCGACCAGGTAGTGACGGTGTTTTAACACTTGGTATATCTAAGTATCTTATTGATAACGGTAAAGTAGATATGGAGTTCATTAAGAAATATGTATATGGATTTAATCTGTTTGTTAAGCATGTAGAGAAATATAGCTTGGAATTTGTTGAGAGAGTTACCAATATACTTAGGAGTGAAATTGTTAAGTTAGCAGAGCTCTTATGCGAGAAAAAGCCTTTCGCTATCTTTATCGGATATGGGCTTCAACGTGGATTCAGTGGAGGTGAAATAGTTCGTGCAATAGCTTCGATACCAGCACTTCTAGGAATTCATAGAGGCTTCTACTATAGTAATACTGATGGGCTACCGATAAACTTTAGTGCTATTGAGGGCCAAGATCTTGGACTTCCAAGTAGGATTATTAGCATGGAAAAGGTAGGAACGTATCTAGCAAGGGGTGAATTTAAATTTGTATATATTCACCTCCAAAATCCGGCAGCGACTCTTCCAAACGCATTAAAGGTTATAGAAGGTTTAAAAAGAAATGACGTTTTTGTTGTTGTTCATGATACTCATTGGAGCGATACAGCAAGACTTACAAATATAGTTTTACCAGCTCCTACATATCTTGAGAAGCTTGATGTTGTATATAGTTATTGGCATAACTATCTATACCTTAATGAACCCGTTATCGATCCTCTAGGGGAATCGTTAAGCGAATATCAGGTTATGTGTGAGTTAGCTAAAGCTCTTAAGATAAGTGATTTTGACAAGGTGTGTCTAGATCCTATTGAACTCCTCAAGCTTGGACTGGGAACAGAAGTTCTTGATATGCTTCTCAAGTATAAAGTAATTGAATTAAAGCCAAGGCCTGGCGGTGAGTATCAGACATCTAGTGGAAGAATAGAACTTTATAGCCTGGCGGCGGAAAGAGAGTGCTTACCGCCATTACCTTCGCCGCCTGGAGGAGAGACCTTACATGAGAACGAGTTCCTACTAATTTCATCTACTCATAGGCTCTATACCCATGCTCAATTCGAGGACATTTATGGTCCTATACCACCGTAAATTTATATGAGTCCTAGTGACGCCTTACGCCTTAAATTAGCTAATGGAGATTATGTGAAGGTTTACATTGATCTTGGATCGGTTGTAATGATCATTAGAATAAGTGGGGATATAGCTCTAGGAACCTTATGGGTTCCACGTCAGGCTAGGACAGTTGATGGTAAAAGAATAAATGCGTTACTTACTGATAGTACTGAGGAACTTGGAGGAGGTTCCGTGATAAACTCAACACGTGTGAAAATATACAAGATCGAGTACCGTCGGTTAAAGTTTTTCATTTAACACTTACAGCATAGTTATTTAAATCTGTATTTGCACGATAGTAAAGATTTCAACAATAACTCCATACTGGTAGTTCAAGACAAGTATCTAGCTTATACTATGAAATGTAATTTGCTCTTAATCTTAAATCTCCTTACTTAACCTTTATCTTAGCTAGTTTAAAGTAATAAGGTTAAAAATTGTGGAATAGTGATTTTAAATCAGATTAACTAGATTAACTATGTCTTCTATAGATGTTTTTCTATGATATGACTTAGTTGGAAGAGTATTGGTGTTCCCCCTGTATGAATAAATACTACTGTACTATTCTTTTTTATGTAGCCTTTATTGATGAGATCTATAAGTCCGATCATTGCTTTAGCAGTATAAACGGGATCTAGGACTAGTCCTTCCTTTTTAGCTATGGATTTCATAACATCGACAACCTCCTTTGTTACAACAGCATAACCGCCAAATATGTAGTTGTCAAATACTGTTATTTCCTCAGGGTCAACTTTTACATCAACGTTTAGGAGTCTAGCCGTTTCATTAACCAAATGTGATACCCTTTCCTTAGCTTCCTTGGATTTCCTACTAATACTTATCCCTATAATTTCAACGTCATCAAGTCCAAGCAGTTTCATTCCTAATACTAGTCCAGCTTGTGTAGCACCTGTTCCAGTAGCGTGGACTATATATTGAGGTCTCTTCCCTAGTGAGTAAAGCTGTTGAACTATTTCTAACGATGCAGTTACATAGCCTAGTACACCATAGGGAAAAGCTCCACCACCAGGAATTATATATGGTTTATTACCCTTTTCTCTTAGTTCTTTAGCGAGCATATTCATAGTCTTATCAGCTTCTTCATAGCTTTCTGCATATACTATCTTTGCTCCTAAAAGATTATCTAGTAAAACATTACCTTGGAGTTTAGGTGATCCTGGTGGTGTTAAGACTAAGTATACATCTAAACCTGCTTTTCTTCCAGCAGCAGCTGTAAGTCTTGCATGATTTGAATGAAATGCGCCTCTCGTTATGAGGGTGTCGCATCCTTTGGACAGCGCATCTCCAAGAATAAATTCAAGCTTTCTAGCTTTATTACCTCCTAGGGCAAGCTCCATAACATCGTCTCGTTTAATATAAAGATCTACGTTTAGCTCCTTACTTAGCCTCATAGCTTTTTCTAAGGGTGTAGGAAGAGTTATTAACTTATACCTGGGAAATAGAAAGGCTTTCCATATCATAATCTATTCGCACCTTACTAAACTTACACGATGATGTTAATAATATTTATGCTAGAGGAATGTAATGGTTGCCGTCAATGATAAAATTCTAGGACATAACACTACGATAAATTATTGTAGCGGGATACAAGGTAGTATTTCATGATTTATTACATCACTAATCACTATAATTAAATTACATGTAAGAAAAGCTGTTATAAAAGAACCTAATTATCAGAATACCCATAGGATCACGTATGTAGCAATAAGTATACGGGTGAATAATGTTTTAGTAGTAAAATATCCTTGTATGAAATGCTTTATAGTAAGAGGAGCCTTTTTATAGAAGATCCCCGATTCTCTACCTCATATTTCATTCTTTGTTTACCATTCGTAGAAAACACGGGTATCAGGAATAAGCATCATGTTATTAGTTAAGGAATTCATCATTCATAGACAGGGACTATTATTTACTTTTCGCATTATATTTAGCCCTAATGTAATGGGTTTTATAACTCGATTATAAATTCATAGTTTACATTTACTAGTTATTGTATTCGAAGCCTTTCTTGTATCAGTTTAAGCCTAGTTTTAGATCCATTTTCAGTAAAAGTGGAAAGCGTTTCTGTGAATCAAACAGACTTAAATAATTGTTCACTAGGACTCCAGTCTCTCTAGGGCTAAAATTACCATAGCCATCGCTGCTAAAGGACAAAGTACGCGCCCTAATAAGCCTTTATTAATTATGTGTTTATGAGTATAAGGAGCTAATATACACTCTTCTACTATGAACTCTACTTCATCATATGAGGAGGATCTTACTTCAACTATCTCTACTAGGTCAGCTCTTTTAAGAGATGAAATATAATTCGCTATTCTATCTAAGTTCAACTCTAAGGCTTTAAACATCGTTAATAATTGCTTAGCATAATTTGCCATTAAAACACCATGAGCTTCGCCTAAGGCGTCTGCAAGGGCTAGTGATATAGCATATGTATGTGCATGTAGGAGTTTAGCAAGGAATTTGATATCGATGTTTATGACTCTCTGGAATACCCTAGTTAATTGTGAATAAAAACTTTATGATCAGAATACAAGTATAGTGCTTCTAAATCAATACCAAAGCAATATACTAAACTGGCTTCAATTTACTTAAGGACCTTGATTTATGAGAAGGGGGATTGGAAATGTGATTCTCGAGCCTAACCTACCTAACCTATTATATAAAGACATCTTTAAGATTAAATAAGGGTCATTTATCGTCGCGTTAATGTTTTTCAAGGAGCAATTATACTATCATGCATTGTTATTGCAGTCATAATCTTAACTTTGCAGGTATGAGTCATCTTGTACCCTGTCTATGAAATAAAACCCGTAAAGGGTTTCTCTGACGGTAAACATGTTAGTTTAATCTATGATTATCATAGTCATTGACTTGACTAGAACGGGTTTTCATGGAAGTTATTCTTGGTAGAGTGGTTTTTATTATACTTTCATTCTAATGACGTGTTCCAAACGTATGTCTCCATAAATGTAAATCCCATTTATATTCCATACACGAACTTGATTGAAATACTGAATATTGTATCTTCCTAGTTTTATCAATCCTAGTGCCTTGATTACTGTCATGATAAATACTTTTTATTATTGAGACTAGCTTCTTTACCTCACTTACACTATATTCTACGGTTTCATTGAATGATTTATTGTCTTTCACGCTAATTTTTCTATGCAAATACATCGAATGCTACTGACGCCTCATATATTACTCAACAAAGGAGGAAAGCATGGTATATCACCTGGAGCATCTAACATTTCTAGTCACTGATAGAAGTCATCAGATGGTAATCATCCGAGTTTCTCCATCATAACAACTCTATTGCTAAGATCCTTAAGGTGTTGATAAATAGCTTAGCAAACTCTTCAACATTTAGCTCACTACATCCTCCAATGATTATATGGGTACATCATTGGTCTCGACAAAGAACTTTACCTTGGATACGTCAAGCCTCTGCAATTGATGTTTATAAGAATCGCTTAATATACATCGTGTATCTCCTTAACATTTCCATTCAAGTGTTGGTCTAATCAACCTTAATAATGTATGTCTCCCCTAACCCTACTACGTGTATACATTCTTGGCATTTTAAGCAAAGATGATGGTGCTACTTGGTTAAATACTATATTGTCGAAATCGGTATATCTCATAGTGAATAACACTATCAATCAGCGGCTGATGCCAAGGTCTTAGATCTATTAGTCCCAACAGCGATAGGATCTCCATACTCAGGAGTAGTTTGTACTTTGAACTCCTCATTGGAAATGGCATTAATCTTATGCTCTTTGTAATGAATATAAGATTTACAAAAGTCGTTAGCTTGCACATTTATGTATGTGCGATTCACTATTAATGAACATTTTCCTTCTAATGGTTGAGTACATACACTAGCTACTGCTTTTGCTACTCCCTTAAATGGAACTGTAATTATATAATAGAATTCATTTACTTTACTTGTCTTAGGTGGTATAGGTTCATAACGTAAATCTAAGGTACGCATAATTATTAATGGGAACACTTGACCTTCATTAACTATTATACTAGGTATTGTTATAGGACGTTCCACCTCCATGTGAAGGGCTTACATGTTACATTACAGAGCACGTTACACCATGCACTTGTCCTGTAGTATATAACTTCATTACCGTTATTAACTAGTTTAATGATAATCCTTAGAATAGCTATGTCTTTTTCAAGCCAATTAATAGATGACTTATTACTTAAAGGAGCTAGAAGAGGTAAACATGATTTAATAAATTTTTTGGCTTTAGATATCATCTCAGGATTGTTGATGACAGTATAGTTAATCTTTAATTCAACAACATAGTATTCAGCTTTACTAATGTTCATGGAAGTATTAACATTACTTCTCATGTACATAGATATTCCTTCATCATGACGTATACGGCCTTGGAATACCATATTAATTACAATTATTAAAGTAATTATGTAGATAAGTGCAATAATTAATGTAATCTTCTGCATAGGCAATCCCTGGAATCAACTCTAATCACACATCTATAATAAACTATACCTTAGAACAAATGATCTCAAAGACCTCGAAAAATCTTCGTTTAATAAAAGAAAAATACTAGGTATTAATTATTCATGGGGAAATAAAGCTCTTACATAAACTTATTATATAAAGGAAAATTATAATTATTAGCTAATTTATTTTTATTGCATAGATGAAGTATATGATATAAGCATATCGAGAATCACTATTATTTGCTGAAAATCTCAATATGTATTGGACAAATTTATTACATGTTTTTTAGCTTTAATATGGGAAATTAACGCTCTTCAGCCTGTGTTTCTATCTGAACGTTTTTTTCGATTGATGCCTTTACGGGGTACTCAATAACCCTTTTAAGCCATGTACCTCTTGATAACCAGGTTATAGACATAGCTCCAGCAGCTATATTACTTATGGACATAGCTATCCATATACCAATTGTACCCATGCCCAGGTATAATGCTAGGAGTGTTGATAAACCTATCCTGAATAACCATAATCTAGCTATAGCTATAGCTGTCATAGTCTTGGGATGTCCAGATCCTTGGGCTACTCCGTTGCTTACAAAAAACATTCCAAAGAATGGAATGCTCCATACAAAGTAGTTTAAGAATCTAGACCCTTCTTCTATAACAAGAGGATCTGGAACGAAAAGTGCTACAACACTTTCTCTAAATAGATATATCATTAGCGCTCCAAGCCCTAAAGCTGTTGATATTAATCCCAGTCCTGTGTAAGCTGTTCTTTTAGCCCTACTATATAGTTCAGCTCCTATACACTGACCTATCATTATTGATGTGGCTCTTTGAAGCCCCCATGTGAATGCTTGTATAACATCTATAACTCTAATACCTATACCATAAGCTGCTATGGCTATAGAACCAAACTTAGATACTATACTCATCATTAACGTAAAACCTAGTGCATTAGAGGAAGATTGTATTGATATGGGTATACCTATTGCAACAACCTTTCTTATCCACCAACCCTCTATCCTCATACATTTTAAACTTAACTTAATATCATAAACTCCTCTTAAGAGCATATATATACCTACAATAGTTATGAAGCTCCTAGCAATTATTGTTGCTATTGCTGCACCTACAACACCCATTCTTGGGAGTCCGAAAAGACCAAAAATTAGTACAGGATCTAAAACTATGTTTATTAGTGCTGAAGTTATGCTTAACTTCGTAGGTGTTCTGGTATCTCCTAGGGAATTAAGTATGGCTATAAAAGCGAAGCCTAAGAAGGCTATTGGTATTCCTAAGAATATCGTCCTAGCATAAGCAACAGCAAGTGGATATACGTCTGGTGGTACCCCCATGAGTTTTAAAACCATGTGTATTGTTGAAGCACCTATGATGCTTATAGTCAATGCAAGAAGGAGATTTAATGTAATTAATTGACATGCGCATTTTCTGCTCATTTCTCTATTTCCAGCACCAAAATACTGAGATATTAAAGTCATACCAGCACGAGCAAAAGCCATCCCTATAGCATTAAACAACATTATTATGGGCCAGCTAACTGTTGGAGCACCAAAAGCTTGTCTACCTAACCTACCAAGCCAAAGCGCATCAATGAGATTATATGTCATTTGAACGAGATTCGCTAAAACAATAGGCCATGCCAGCCATAACATGGTTTTTGCTATAGGACCGTTTAATATACGCTCCCTGAACACACCTGCATCTCTAGACACAGGCCGCACCCAGAGCATGAGGATGTAATACCATACAGATTAATAAGTACTTAATACAATACAAAACAGACACCCTAAAATAAGCATACCAGGCAATGGGTGAAATCCATACTAGATCTAGCCTAATATAAACTCGCAGGAAAATTCATATCTATATCGGCCGAGAGCGACTTTAACTAAACGCCTCTACTTACATTACATCTAAGTTAGAATGTCCATGGTTCATTGAATGTCATTGAACATTATTAAAAATATTTCCTTCATTGCTATCTCTTATTCTCCTCATCAATGCTAAGAGAAAGCAATAATCGCTCTGATTCATGGTGAAAAGGGGATAACTGTCGATCTCAAATTCACTGTTAAAAGCATCTATTACCTGGTGGTCATGTGAAATAGCATTTACACCATGATATGTTAACGTTACTGGAATAAGTATAAAAATATAGCATATACTTAGATTCCTTAAACTAAATTAATAATTACTAAGAGCTTCATAATCATTATAGGCATATAACTTACCACAATTAGTTTCGATTCTTCTTGTCATTGTAATTATTAAAACTATCAAAATTAAGAATAAACAATATTTAACCAATATAATTGATATGATCATTAATCAAAGCAAAATATGTTATAATGTGACATCTGTATAAGCTTAAGTCACGACTATGCATAGCCCCCACAACATCCTTCTTTTAAACGCCTCGAATTAAGGTACTATATATTTCTTTAAGTATCTCAGTTTGAAGTATATGCTGATCCGGATAGGTGTATCCAAAGAATTAGACCAAGAAATCATTGTTCCCTCAAGCTCCAGGACTAAGAAAATCTATAATGTAGTGTGACACCCTTACTTGTGGCTGAAATTAATGAAGCTCAGGTTAGACTGTGTGGTATGCATAGCTAAGCAAGCACTCGAAGCAGTTAGACTAGCGACAAACAACCCGAAGATACAGGAGGAAGTACTACGTAGGGTAATGCGCCACTTAACTGAGATAGGGTGGATCGGTACTCCACCACAACTCGTTAGAGCATCAAGGGTTGTTGAATTAATCGAGGAGTTAACAGGTGTTTACGATCCATACAAGGATCTCAAGAGGGCAAGTAATGATGAGGCCCTAGCAATGTTGAACGAGGTCAAATCTCTAATTGCTTCACATGAGGATTCATTAAGGGCTGCCGTTAAGGTAGCTATAGCGGGAAATATAATTGATTTTGTTGCCGTCGAGACCTACGACCTAAGAGCAACGATCGAGAAGGTCATGAAGCAGGAGCCAGCCATAGACGACTACAGCAGGTTAAGGGGGGAGGTACTAAGCGCGGAAACCCTCCTATACTTCGCCGACAATGCAGGGGAAATCGTCTTCGATAAGCTCCTAGTAGAGGAGATGATCAGGGTCAGGGGGAAGCCCTTCAGGAGAATATCCTTTGTCGTTAAGGGAGGCCCAATAATCAACGACGCCACGATAGAGGATGCTCTCTACGTAGGCCTAGACAAGTTACCAAACATAGAGTTCAAGAAAGTGTCAAGCGGCAAGCCTGGCACAGGACCTGAGCTTTCCTCACCTGAAGTACTGTCATGGATAAGGAACCACGACCTAGTAATATCCAAGGGACAAGGAAACTACGAAGACCTAAGCGACGTAAGGGGGGTATACTTCCTCCTAATGGCTAAGTGCCCAGTAGTAGCTGAAGACATAGGAGTTAAAGTAGGCGACATAGTTATTAAACGAGGATAACTCATCAAACCCGCTTTTGCTTTAGTAAAGATAACCTAATTTTGACCCAACGGTAAATTCTCGTTAAAGCTTATTTCAGACTCTTCGGAAAATGCATGAGGCATAATTAGCTATTAATACATATCAGGAGGTGGTTTCAGCATACTCTTCAGTAAGCCACCTGTAACCCTTCTCTTTATGCTTTTATCATGCTTACTATTGTTGGTGATACGCCTAAAACCCTTGAACTTACCCTTTTAAGAATTAGCTGGAGGAGAGCATTTTTAACTTCTTGAAACGAATTGCTAACTAAAGTCTATGCGATATCTAGGGTGCTAACCTTGTTCCTTATTAACAACTATGAACTCGTATGTCCTATATGTAAAGGAGAACTAAGCCTAGTCAACGGTAATGAACTATTCGGTGTTTTGAAATGTTCAAAATGCAGAGAATTATATCCTCTAGGTAACTATTTCCCTGGTATACCCGATTTAAGACCTAAAGCTCTAAGAATAGAGATCTTCGAAAAAGCCTGGTTTAACTTATTTAAAATCAACACGGACAAAGTAACTAAGTACCCAAAAGACCTTGACTTTAGGATAAATGAAATACCTTACTTCGTATCATTGCTTAATGAGGAATGCCCTAATGAATATGCTAGTGAACTTGAAGCTCAATACCTGAATGAGTTCAAGGATTTAATTAAGAATCTAGGAAATGTACTTAGTCTAGGATGTGGTTGTGGTAGAGACTTAAAACTTATTGGACGCAATAAACTAGGTATTGACATATTTCCTTCAAATATAATACTAGCAAACTCCCAAGGCATATTAGCCATACTCGCAGACGCACGCAAACTACCGTTTAAGGATAATAGTTTTGATGCAATACTAGCCATACAGTCGCTCGAATACATACCCATAGCAGACACATTACACTTAATAAACGAGTTGAGTAGAGTTCTCAAACCTAGAGGAATTATATTATTAACCCTAGAGAAATGTAGTGATAACATTGATAAAGAATTCTATTACAGATATAAAAGCGACTACTTAGTCGTAAAACACTTCCATAGATGTTGGGGTATTAAGGGTTTAAATGAAATAAGAAAACACTTTAACGTAATAAGGTTAGACGAAGACGACGATTACTATTACGTATTAGCCACAAATTCTAGAAAGATGTTGTCAAAGCAATAATATAACATGATAGCTTTATGTCTGATATAATAGCCTGAAAATGTTGATATAATGAGCTACTGTTGCTAGTTTAGGATAATACTAGAACTTATATGAGTTGAGTTTATGGTGGTGGGGCCGCGGGGATTTGAACCCCGGACCACGGGGGTTCTTGCCAAACCC
>CAYXRT010000011.1:0-54038 GCA_964467535.1 uncultured Desulfurococcales archaeon | reverse complement strand
TAGTTACGTATAATTTAAGCTCCTTGGTCTTTATTTAATTAAATAGAGTATTAAAGTTAATAATATTTGGCGCAATCGATATTGATAATTAACGTTTTTAAAGCCAAAATAAGATACGTCGTATATTAATCCTAGGGCTCAGGGTATGCACTTAAATATAATGAAGTTTAGTGATCTAGCAATATTGGTTGAAGCTGTTAAGTTAGCTGAAGAAGTTAAACCTAGCCAACATGCTAAAAGAGAGGTATTTAAGAAACATGGCATCTTAGGCACCGATAGAGATAGAATGCTAACAGCTCTATTTTATAGTATAATGAAGCGACAGGGGATTTTAGATAAAATAATCTCACAAATAATCAACATTGAAAATCCCTTGATTCTAGATCCATGGTTAAGAGCAGCTCTCAGAGTTGCTGTAGAGTTAATAGTATTTCATGAAGTACCTGCTCCAGTAATGAAAGCTATTAGATGGAAAGTTGCATCACTTCTATCAAATACTACTCATCCATATGTTGGCATGTATTATTGGAAAATAATAGATAAAATTAAAGAATACAAGTTTGAGCCTAAAGATGAAGTTGAAGAGCTCGAATTTAAATATATGCTCCCAAGATGGTTTATTGAGAGAATGAGGAAAATTCTTGGCCCAGATGATGCAAATGAACTTTTCAAGGCTCTAAATAAAAAGCCGCTGATTAGTGTAAGAGTAAATACATTAAAAGCAAGTGTAGATGAAGTTATGGAAGAATTAAAAAGAGAAGGTATAAAGCCTATTATAAGTCCAAGAGTGCCTGTCGTTATAAAATTTAAAGGTCCTTATGATTTTGATAAGTCACCACTATATAAGAATGGTAAAATTATTATTCAGGAGGAAGCTTCAGCTGCAGCAGCACTCCTTCTTAACCCTCAGCCTAGTGAAGTTGTTGTTGATATGTGTGCTGCTCCTGGAGGAAAAACAACACACCTAGCAGAAATAATGAAAAACAAGGGTATAATACATGCCTTTGACATAGATAAGCGAAGACTTAAGAGAATGAGGCAATTGCTTAAACGGTGTGGTATAAGTATTGTTAAAATATATGAAGAGGATAATGCTGAAGCACCTAAAATCCTAGGAGAGGAAATAGCTGATAAAGTACTTTTAGATCCTCCCTGTTCTTCTGATGGAACTATAGCTAAAAATCCTGAACTGAGATGGAGAATTAGGCCAGAAAAGATACCTGAATTAGCAAGAATACAGTATATGATGCTAGAAACAGCTGTTAAATTAGTAAAACCTGGAGGAAGAATATTATATTGTACTTGTAGTATGTTCAAGGAGGAAAATGAAGATCTTATTCAAAAGTTATTACAAGAACATAGAGAAATGAAATTAGTTGAGTTGAACTCTCCTTACAGTTCTGGATTCTTGAAAGGAACTATGAGGGCATGGCCACATAAGCACAATACTATAGGGTTCTTCTATGCATTATTAGAAAAACAGGCAAGAAAGTAACTTAACCATTGAATATAGATTTCCATATTCTTATTAAACATTAAACTCACCTAGATCCCATTTGTTGTGAAGGTAGGTAGACTAACCTGCCGTAATTAGTTTAGAAGACTAGTTAATTCACAACAGGTAGAAGCTTTCATCTCTTATGTGCTAAGCCTACTATTTCCTTCCATTCTTTGAAGCCCATGAATTCCATGTATTCTTTAATCCCATTTAATATTTCTTTAAATACACTTATACCTTTATCAGCTATGGCTGATACTATTTGTATAGCCTTAGCTCCTGCAAGAGCGAGTTCTATTGCTGTTCTCCAATCATATACTCCACCACATCCCATTATATCAACATCGTATTCGTTATATATTGTATAAACTACTCTTACAGCTATGGGATGTATTGGAGGTCCTGAGAGTCCTCCAAACTTTGCTGTTAGTACTGGTTTAAACGTATATACGTCAATATACATTGCCTTAATAGTATTTATCGCAGTAATGCCGTCCGCCCCTGCTTCAAGTGCTTTACCTACAACTTCTAATATGTTATCTGCTACTCCTACCTTAACTATAACTGGAATTCTAATTACTGAAGCAACAGCTGATACCACATTAAATGTTAGTTTAGGACTCATTCCAATGTCTAAACCCATGCCCTTTACATGAGGGCAGCTAAGATTTAATTCTACGCCAGAGGCTCCACTCTCTTCAGCTATTATGGCTACTTTAGTGAATTCCTCTTCGCTACTTCCTGCAATACTTACTATTACTGGTTTGCCTAGTTTCCTAGCATTAGCTACAAGATTGGGAATGGCTTCCATTCCTGGATTTGCTAAGCCAACTGCATTAATGTAACCACCTGTAGGTAATGGTACTAAGATTGGCGGATCGTATCCTTTTCTTGGTTTAACTGTAATGCTTTTAGTTACGACAGCTCCTGGATCGCCCTCAGTAAATACTTTTTCAAGAAGAAGAGGGTTGTCATCAAGGACGCCAGAGCCTTTTACTAATGGATTACTCATTTTAATATTAGCTACAATTACTCCTAAATTAACTGCTGCCATGACCTATACCCCTAGCTTAATTATATTTGAGAATCCGTTCTACATAGTCTTTAACAGTAAACCAAGGACCATCAGTACAAAATAAAAGACCGTTTCCTAGTATACAGCTACCGCAAACGCCAATACAGCATTTAACTATAGCCTCAGCTATGATCTTTGAATTAAGAAAACCCCATTTATATAATTTAAGTGAAAGAGTTTTTAGCATTTCAGGAGGACCACAAGCTATGATCTCATAACCTTTATAAAATTTAATTATATGATCTAAGAGATCTGTTACTTGACCCTTAAAACCCATACTACCATCATCTGTTGCTACATACGTATCAATCCCAAGATTTTTAACTTCATTAACGTAAAGAAGCATATTTTTAGTCCTAGCACCAATAACGAAAACTAGGTCCTTAACTCCCTTCCTTAATAATGTTTTAAGAGTAAATAGTATTGGAGGAGCACCTAAGCCTCCTGCAATTAAAAGGTACTTACTTTTATTTAGGGACATAGGCTTACCAAAGGGACCTCTAAATCCAAGTATATCACCAACATTAATTTCATGAACTAGTTTATGGGTTGTAGGCCCTCTATCACCAATAGTTACTCTAATAAGACCATTATCATAGTCAGCAATACTTAATGGTACCTCTTCTACTCCAGGAACCCATAACATTATAAATTGAGGCGGCATAGGCTCATACTTAAGCTTATGAAATGGTTTAAGAATTAGCGATACTATATTTGAAGCTTCAGTAATCTTCTCAATTACTCTGACATGTTTAAGCTCTGCTCTATACCTTTTATCATCTAACAATACTGCTACCACCTTATTTACATATATGTATTCTCATTATTAACATGATATATCCTAGCCTAGCTACTTAAGTAAAGGACGTGGGTACTGTAATATAGTTTCAAGATGATAACAGAAAGAAATTAACTAGACGAAACCATATATAAATTTGGGGAAGGAACAAGGCCATGTTTAGACGAAAACCATTACATCAAGAATTAAAAGATGTAGCTTGGACTCTTCAATTAGCATTAACTAAAATTCAGGTGGCAATAAACTTCGTACGAGATAGAGAGAAAAGAAGATCATTTATAATGAACGTAACATTAATTACAGCAGTTCATGGTATGCCCGTAACGCCTGATATGATGTGTAATATGTACCTAAATGACGCCCTACATGACATTAAGAAAGCAAAGAAGAAAATAACCAAGATAATAAATAAATTGAGGAATAGGAGAATTTCATTAAGACTAATGAAACTTCTTTCAACAGTAGAAAAGGAAATTAATGAATTAGAGTCCTTATCTAAAAATCCTATAGGGCTTTCAGAAAAACTAAAGAATATCATAGGTTTAATACAGGATCTACGGCTCCTTGTAGAACTAGAAGTACCTACTTAATTACAGTATACAATTGTTTTAAATAATTTAATACTTCATTTAAATGACCCTCAATATATTTTGCACTACTATATATCCTCTTCGAGCCTAAATAAAAACATCTAATTTCAACTGCTTTAACATACTGGACTAGCATATTCAACCTATCAAGTATTATGTATATTATGTACTGCATTCCACTATCTTCATTAATGTATCTTCTCGCTTCATACAATAATTGAAGTACATCACTAAGTTGATTCGCTGCTTTACCATTAAGTATTAATCCTATGAGATTTTTCTTGACCTCTTCTAATAATTTAATAGCCCTTTTTATCATCTCTTCTAGACTAGAGTATTCTGTAGAGGTGCTCATTTTCAAGATAACATATAGTAACTAAGTGAAAAATGTTACTTTATAATCCAATATAACATTCTATAAAACAAGGGATAAGGTAGAGAGGGGGTAATATAACATCATGATATCACCCTTTGAGAGAATACCAACAGTTCCACGATATGAAAATATCGTAAATAGAGTTACATTAAGGTATAGAAAGCTTGTAGAAAGCTTAAGACGAAAGAACGTTAAGTTAAAGGATAAAGAGATCAAGAAGCTTAACTTAGTATATGAGATACTAATATCAAGTATTAGAAATATTGTAGAGAAACTTCCATACATTGATAAAGTACATCCATTTTATAAAGACTTACTCGACGTACTCATAGGTTATGATAATTATAAAAAGGCGGTAGTAAGGTTAGCTAGAGCTATTAAATTAATTGATAAGATATATAGAGAGTACTTGAACTTAATTAAGGTAGCTGAAGATCCTTGGGAAATAAGGAGTCTTCGCAAACAAGGAGTAGGTAGAATGATGTCTGTTCTAAAGAGGAATAGGAAATACATTGATTTTCTAGCAGAAAATATTGTTAAGCTTAAGAGAATTCCATCAATTGACCCTGAAAAACCTACAATAATTGTAGCTGGTATGCCTCAAGTAGGTAAATCAACTTTGGTAAAAAGAATTTCAACTGCAAAAACAGAAATAGCTTCATACCCATTTACTACGAAGAATTTGATATTGGGACATATAAGGGTAGGGCATGAGCTCATTCAAGCTATAGATACGCCAGGTCTACTTGATAGACCCTTAAGTGAAAGAAATCCTATAGAACTACAAGCTATAATGGCTTTAAAACATGTTAAAGGAATAATAATTTACTTATTTGATGTCTCAATTAATAGTTACTATACCGTCGATGAACAAATAAATGTCCTCAAGGATATAATGGGTTCATTTGATAAAGAAATTATAGTTGCAATAAATAAAATAGATGATGCTGACAAAAATAAGATTAATAAGGTCATAAACGAATTAAATAAGATAGGCTTTGATACCATCTTTAAAATTAGCGCTTTAAAAGGTATTGGTGTAGATGAGCTATTAAAACATGCATTAAGTAAATTATTAGAGAGGAGTAATGCAAATGTCAAAGATAGTATTGAAAACTCACGGTCACGTAGATGAACGTGATGTAAAGCGTATTAAAAACATCATTCTCAGGGTATATAATAAAGCTAAATCAGCTAGGTTAAATATACCATTAATTATAGAGTTACATATATTTGAAGATGACGTATCTTTAAATGCATTTATAGAACTCGATGCTATGTCTAGAGGAGTTAGAGTTTATAGTAAAGGCTTCATGGCTTACCATGATGCATGGTCTGGCATTCCTAGGCTTTTCTTTTCATTAAAAAGTTTAAATAATTTAAATGAAGATGTAAGTAGGGGTATTATTGAACATGAAGCAATGCATAGTATCATTCATGGCGATGTAAGGTACTATATCATATCTTTACCATTAATTTTATATAGGCTTGTTAATAACAATAAGATAACATTGAATGATGCCTGGCTAGCTACTTACCTAGCATCGGTTGCAATAAAAGACTATGAGGTAACACTAAATTTAACTAAACTAGGTTTTATTAAAAGTCAAGTAAAATATCATGAATATATGCTTAAAGAGGAAGAGCATGTAGAAGGCTATGTACATAATGTGATAGTAAATGCACTTATACATCTAAAACCACTAGCATCAGCAATACCTTTGATTAATACAGGCTTAGGAAATTACATTAACAATCTAATAAATGAATACATTAACCGTATACCTAGTGACATAGGACGGTACATATATAAGCTCATGGAGTTAATTCCGAAGCTTCATGGTGATCTTGACTCTAAAATATCTCAATTTTTTGAGAGCTTAGTTAAGTACATTGATTCTAAAGCTTTACTATAATGCTTCTAGTTAATAGTACTCCTTGAATGCTTTCAAGATTTTTAACTAATTCTTTTACCTTGACTAATTGTCCTTGAACGATGATGAGCTCTAAGCATCTATGCTCATCTAAGTGCATATGTACGGATGTCTTGATTATGTCGAGAAAGTTGTGTTGAACGCTTGTTAACTTAGAAGAAGCAGGCCTATCATGTTCATACAGTATGCCGATTATTCCAGCAACCACTCCTTCGCTTTCAGTCATCCATGAATAATCAGAGATGTACCTTAGCACAGCTTCAGCTATCGCATGAGATCTACTTGGTAATCCCATTTTCTTTACAATATTATCTAATTCTTCAGCTAATTTCTTTGGAAGTGATACTCCTGTCTTAACTACAGGCCCCTTCATACCTAAGCCCTAATTATTAGTAAGTATAAACTGGTAATTAATAGTATTGTTCACGTTTATGCTTATAGAGTAAGGAATATTTTAGACTGCTAGGTATATTAATTTCTTAGAGTATTATGATAAAAGAGAGCATTAAAGTTAGATATGCTAATGATAAAGATTTTAATGAAGTTCTTGAAATTGCAAGAGAGGTCTTTAATTACTTTGACTACTATTATATATGGTGTAGTCTGTATAAGACGAGGATTATAGTGTTAGAGGTAAATAATAGAATTGTAGGTTTTTCACAATCATATTTAGTTAAGAAAATGGGATTAAGAATTGGTGTAATATATTATCTTGGCATAAAGAGAGAATGGCAAGGTAGGGGGTTGGGGAAATTACTTGTAACTGAAAGTGAAAGATACCTTAGCCGTAGACAAGCTGATTTAATAATTGCAACAACTAAGTCAGATAACATACGAGTTCAAAAACTCTTTAAATCATTAGGATATAAGATATATCATTGGAGTGAAATAGCAGAGCAGTGTAATTGGCTTTTACTAGATATTTTAATAAGAGCTGCTCGAGCATATGAAGACGACATACTTATGATTAAACAATTAACCAATAAAATACCTTGTCTTAATTAAGTATATGCTATTGATGGTGCATTAGACGGGAATTTTATAACCTATTCTTCATATAAAAGCAGTTATTATTGATTATGGTGTATAAAGTGTACGGTATCTATGACATTACTAATGATTTAGCTATTGAAACTCCATCATATATAGTTAATACTAAATACAATAAGCGTTCAGGTATTGTAGAATACAGTAGAACGAGTAAAAGTAAAGGTGAAACAGTTTTAAACAAGGTAATTAGCGGTGGAATTAGATTACACATAAACCCTGTTCATCCAATATTATTACCTATATGTATGACTAGACACATACTAGTAATTATTGAGAATCCCGTATCTTTAGCACCGGGAGATATAATTGAAGGCTATATCACAATTCCAGTAGATATAGCAGTATATGTAGAGGAGTACAATGAGGCCATAACACTTATTGATATATTTACTGAGGGAAAGATAAAGTACACTTTGTATGGACCATTAGAAGGAGGTCATCTTGCTAGATACCATAGAACTAGGTTTTACTCACAAGAACCTAGAACTAAACCCTTTACCGAAGCATTAGTTAGAATTACTATCAGCAATAGGAGTACCTATTGGATTACTCTATCAAAAATACTAATAGATTGCAAACACCTTAAGCTATATTATGATCCTCCTCATAATGCTTATGCACAGGCCTTAGAAATAGTAGTCACCTCAAGAAGACATGCAAAGGTGATATATTCTACACCTTTTAAAACAGCTGTAATAGAGTCTCAAAGACCGCCTATGTTTAGATTTACTAAATCTTATCTTACTCTACATGGAACTTTAATGAAATGGGGTGTATAATATTGAATGAAAGTTTTCTTGAAAGAGTAGTTAATCAAACTATAACGGCTTTAATGTCGATAAACTGGCTTCAAATATTCTGGATGATAATTTTTATCACAGCAGGTATTTCATTGGCTTACCTGATAAGGCTATTAATGAGAAGAACTTTAATAAAGGTAATGGAATATACTACGTTAAAGGCTATTGAAAAAATAGTATTCTATGCACTATCAACTATAGTAATATTATTAGCAATTAGTAGTGCAGGTATTGATATATCAGGAATAGCACTTGCTGGTGGAATTATAGGTATCATTCTCGGCTTTGCAACGCAAACCATTATAGCTAATCTATTTGCTGGACTATTTCTCTACTGGGATAAACCATTTAGTATTGGCGACTTTATTGAAGTAGATAATACTTTAGGTTATGTAATAGAGATATCACTTCTCTCGACACGAATAAAAACATTGGATGGTGTTCATGTCAGGCTGCCTAACGAAAAGGTCTTTACAGCTAAGATAATGAATTATTCTAAACATGTAGCTAGAAGACTTACCTTCATAGCATCGATTTCTTATAGAGAAGATGTACAACGTGCATGTGAAGTAATTAGAAGAGTTATAACTGAGCATCCTTTGGTACTCGTTGAGCCTAAACCTATAGTATATGTAAAAGAGCTTGGTGATAGTGGAGTTAATATTGAGGTTTATGTATGGGTTCCTAGTAGGTTATGGCTTGAAGCATATACTGATATACTTTGGAGGATAAAGAAAGCATTAACCGAAGAGGGTATAGAGATACCATTCCCTCAAAGAGATGTATGGTTTAGAACACCCCTTGAAATTAGGGTCAACATGAAAGAATTCGAAGGTGTAACTGATATCATTAGACATACAGGATTAGATCAGGAATACGCTACCGAAGAAGCGTAATTATTATACTATACCCGTCAAGAGTATCCTTTTTAGCTTATTTAGGTAGTTCTTGTCAAGCTTCAAGGATTCTAATTTCCTAATAGTCTTCTCGATAGGATATTCAACTTTATGTATTTTAAATATCTTTTTCTCTAAGTCTAATATTCCATAGGAAGCTCTAGCATCACCATCTCTTGGTTGACCTATACTTCCTGGATTGAATACTTTGATTTTAGATACTTCTCTATAAAATGGTATGTGCGTATGCCCTATTAGTACAACTCCAGAAGTTTTATCCTGATTAAATAAGCTTATAGAGTTTGTTATTACATTTCTTAATTCATCATCGCTGATCTTGGGCTTTATGTAGCCATAGAGCGGATCGGATGGTGCCCCATGAACTATGTAGAACATTAGATTTCCCAAATCTATTCTCGTCCTTACAGGTAGGCTTGCAAGCCATTTAATTTGATTTCGTGACAGTACTTTCATTGTAATGTTCTTCCTAGTATAGATACTTAATTCGTGGACCTCATGCATACACCTACAGTCAGTATTAAATGCCACGGCGTGATCATGGTTTCCTCTAACTATTATCTTTGGCTTTAGCTCCTTAATTACATCAATTACATGATGGGGTTCAGGGCCATAATCAACTAGATCACCTAGAACGAATATTTCATCCCATCTATTTGCATGCGATAACACAGCCTTTAGTGCATCTAAATTTCCATGGATATCGGAGAGTATGAGTACTTTCAACTTTAAATCCCGGCTAACACCTTCCTGATTATTTTCGTTTTCACAGCACTTTACACCATTTATTGTTTGAGTAGTAGAGTACTGGGGGCTTTTTAAGTTGATATCCTCATCATCATGATCTTCTGATGTAGTATATAATATTCAGTGATCAAGCCTGCTGAGTATTTTCTCTGCGATCCCCTCTAAATACTTTGCGAAAACGGATGATAGTAGCTTTATGGGGTTTCCAATGGAATTCTCTACATCTGGTATGTAGGGTATTACCCCTAGAAGTGGAATACTTAGTTCTTTGGTTAACCTGTTAGCTCTGGGTCTTAGATTTTGACCCATATTCTCTATAATTCCGATTACCTTCTTATTAAGCCAGTTTGTTATTCTTATGAATTTTTCAACAGCTTTAATCGATGTTATATGGGGTGTTGTTACGGCTACGATATTTACATTTTTAATAAGCTCTAGTACATCAAGTAGTTCATCGCTTGTTCCTGGAGGTAAGTCTATTAATAGATAATCAATATTATTCCATCTCGTAATAGTAAATAATTCTTTAATGGCATTACTTATTTCATGACCTCGCAATGGTACTGGATTATCACCTACATAATATGCTATGCTCATAAACTTTACTCCATAGATTTTAGGAGGTATAACTCCTTTCTCTTCCATAGGCTTTATGTTATTTACATCTACACCTAGGATTACATGACATGACGGACAGTTGAAATCTAAGTCCATTAAACCTACTTTGTAGCCTTTCCTTGATAGAATTAGTGATAAACATGTTGCTATTAGGCTTTTACCTACACCTCCTTTACCGCTTCCTATGGCTAATACCCTCTTTACTTCTGTTAGCCTTTTATTGATTATTGCTACCCTAGGATCCATGATTGTCAACCTCTATATTGATGCTCTCAATAAATACTCCACGTCCTTTAATAATATTGTAATCGGGGCTACCACATTTAGGGCACTTTATGAATACATGTGCTACCTCTGGTAGGAAATGAATAGATTCAAGAGTATCTTTATCTATTTTGATTTCATTTAATTTCCACTCATGGCCACATAGATTACATTTAAATAAAGCGTCTTCCTCTATAAATTCAAAATGCGTATCCTTGAGAAGACTTGTCTTAGCAAGTTCTGAAATAGCGTATTTAAAAATTTCCATATCTATGGATTGAAGTTTACCCACTTTAACCTTTACACTCAATATCCTTCGTGCCCTGTTCTTTTTAGCATAGTTAAGGACTGTTTCTATAACAGCCTCAGCAAGGGCCCATTCATGCATCTCTTCTCGCACCTAGAACACAATACATTTTCAAAATAAAAGTCTAGTTAAAGCAACCCTATAAGCATGCTTTTTGGTTTTTCTAATACATCACCTATAAAAGTCTTGGCAAATATGTATATTGTTCTGAATAATTGTTGTGCTTTGGTATTTGAAGCAATGGTCATAGAGTTAGGGTATACTTCAAATACGTATTGATCCCCGTTAGTAAGTTCTATCATGATATAAACCATATCGTATGGTTTTTCTTCATAGATCATTAAGCCCCTGCCGATTTTAAAGCATTTTATATCTCCAAAAATCTTCCTAAACTCATTTACTATATTCTTTGAGTTTCTACCTAGTATCTCTATTAGTGCTTTGTACTCCTTATCAGTTAATTCGACTATACCGTAAGATCTTATTAAATCTCTAAATTCATAAACGCTGACCTTCAAATTTTCCACATGGATATGTACTGCTTTAGCTATATATAACGATTACTTAACCATATAATGATTATATATGGAGTATTCTCCACACATTAACGACTAATATCCTTTCACATAGTATTAATTAATGTGTAGCAGCTTAATATTTATGCGGGAAGTGTATTGGGAGCAAGAAATAATGTTAAAGATCTTGAGGATCTAGATAAAGTAATTAGGGCATTAGCACATCCAATTAGGAGAAGAGTTATTGAAGAATTAGCTAAAGAGGGTAGTTTAAGTTATAAGGAGCTTATGGATAGAGTTGGCATTAGTGATTCTGGAACCTTTGGTTTTCATTTAAGAAATCTTAAGGGCCTTGTTGAGAAGAATGAGAGGGGTGAATATCAACTTACGCAACTGGGTTGGAAAGCATATGATGTACTAAAAATCCTCAAAGGTAAGGTAGAAGAAGTTAAGAAGAAAGAAAAAGAATGGGCAAAGAAGGTAATTAGTGATAGAATTTCCTTCACAATAACTAAAAGTTTATTAGAGAAGTTGAAAGAATCAAGAACGAAACTATATATTTCTAATATTGTTAGAGTTATTATAGAATCTGATGTTCCTCGCGAATTGTTTGATGAAATCGTTGAAGGAATTGAAGATGTAGTAGTAATCTATGCTCCGAGGGATTTAATAGATATAATTGAGCTTAAGTCGCATGATATAGGTGCTATATCGACTTTAGATAAGTTGAAGCAAAAAGAAAAACACCCTTTTGAAGAAGAATTATCCAGAGTAATTTCTGGTAAGGTAGGAGGACTAATATCAATTATAACATCCACGGTCTCCTCAATAGTACCCTCAATAGTTAGCGCTATTCTACCGCCTGAGCTTCATAAAGAAATGGAAATCCTACATTCCGGGAAGATAGACATTGACGATAGTAAGCGACTAATATTTCATGGTAAAGCTGGCGGGTTTAATATTATACTCTCTAGTAAAGTAAAAGAACCTAAGATAACTATATGGAGGTCAGGAAAGAGCTTGAGAGAATGTTCATGGAATTATGAGGTGAAGAGAATAGATAACGTTAAGACTTTAATAGTAAGAGGTAATGCATGTAAAATGCAGCTGGAATTACCTATTAATACATTAAAAGAAGTAGAAGTTAATGTTGAAGCAGGGTCTCTTAAACTTCATGGGGAGGGAGACATAAATCTAATAAATATAAGCGTTACAGCAGGTAGCAGCTTAATAGAGTTAAAGGATGTAGGTACTTGCAAGATCCACGCAAGAAGCAAGGCAGGATCATTAAAAGGTAGAATAGATTTTGGAGAATTTCAAGGAGAGTCTATAATAGACCTCGAAAGCGTGGCAGGATCTACGAACATTAAAATAACTGTTCCCATAAATACCTCCATATATGCCAAGCATGAATTTAACTATAGCTGTGCAGGTATAATTGAAGTTGATGGAGAAAAGCACATTCACTACAAGGACCCTAACTATGAAAAAGCAAAGTCAAAGCTTAAGGTAATGACTAGCTGTTCTGCAGGTGCAGTAAAAGCTTCAATAACGAGAATAAAACATTAATAGTAGGAATATAATTAGATTATAATTGTCCTATATAGTCTACATACTGCATGTGAAGATTCATATATAGTTTTATAAAGTTAAAATCCAGTAAAAACCTATAAAAACCTAGGGATTCAAGTGGCTCTAGGTCCTGTTAAATTCACAAGAAGAGTACAATTAACTGGCGGATCAACACTTACGGTTTCCTTACCTAAGGAATGGGTTAAAATAGTTAATCTTAAGCAAGGTGATGAAGTACATATTTACATGTTGCCCGATAACACTCTTAAAGTGATTCCAGCTAAAGTCATTAAGCCCCCTCTTCTTGAAACTACTATAAGAATTTCTAGGTCAATTAGTCCCGGAGCTTGTGTAAGAGAATTTATTTCTAGGTATCTTGGAGGATTTAATATTATCAGGATAATATTTGACGAAAATACTGAAGTCCATAGAAGAGCCTTAAAAGATACGGTTATGAAGAGAATGATAGGAGTTGAAATAGTCGAAGAATCTGCTACAGAATGCGTTATCCAAGTACTTACAGATTACAGATCTTTACCTGTTAGACAAGCCCTACAAAGAATGGCACGAACTGCAAGTAATATGCTTGAAGACGTCTTACCGAATATTGTAAATCCGCAAAAACAATTACTATTAGATATCATTGAGAGAGATAATGTTGTTGATAAATTTTACCTATTTCTATCTAGGCAAATAAATGCCGTTATGCTTGGATTAGCTTTACCAAGTGAGATAGGTGTCGAAGATTTATTAACAGCTACATTGCTTAGAGCAGTTGCAAAAAGTATTGAGAGAATAGGCGATCATGCAGCTTCTATTGGACGAATTCTAGCAATTACTATTGAAAATCATGTCCGAGTACCAGGGAATAATATAGTTGAGGAGGTCATCAAAATGGGTGATATAGCTCACAGCTTATTCAACGAATCTCTAAATGCACTATTTAAGTCTAACCCTATATTAGCCCACAATGTGATAGATAAGGTCGCTATTGTTAGAGGTATAGAATATAAGATTCTAAGAAAAATAGTAGAGCTTAAACCTGATCCTAGAGCTATAGTAGCCTTAAGAACAATAATTGAAAGTTTAAGGAGAGTAGCTGATTATAGTGCTGATATATCTGAAGTGGTAATAGACTTAAATAGTGAAAAACCCTCGTAAAGTAATTAACAGAAATAAAATTTAAGTAAAATATTAATTATCTTCAAGGTGGAGCTAAATGTATGGTGAAGCTTCAAGCGAAGCAGAAGAACTAAGAGAAGTTCTCTCATCAATAACAGCATTTCTAAAAGAATTAACAGGTCCACTAAGAGAGCTTTTGGATGCTCTACTAGCAACAGTTTCTGGTGATGCTGTCGGTAAAGATGTAGCTATGTTTTATAAAAAACTAAAGGAGGAAGGACTACCAGATGAACTAATAAATGAGCTTACACGAAAATATTATGAACAAAGAATGATCGTAGGTAATGTAATTCAACAATTAATTGATAAATTTGTTGAAAGAAAAAGATAGGTTAACTACTTATTTTTTCATAGTAGCCTAAGGCTAGAATATGAGAGTAAGATTAATTACCACATATCTTATTGTAACTCTCAAGCTTGTTTACCTTCTTGTAATGTTATTAACTATGTACTTGAAGATAAAGATACTGTTTTCAATTAGGAGATCTCTTTGGATACGAAAATTTAAAAAATGGTTGAAGAAGGCTAAAATGCCAAGTGATCTTGCTGATCAGCTCCTTCAGGACTATGTCTTAAGGATAAATAGTATGTTAAATGTTAAGGAATTCTATAAGCTTATTAGAAGCATTACTAGACATTAGAAATCCGGTTCAAGTTGTAATGATTTAGCTATCTCTCTTGCCTTAGCCAGCTTTTCTTGATGATCTTTAAGCCATTTAATTAATAGTTCTGCAGCTCTTCGCTTACATTCACCACACAACATTGAACCAAGTTTGCATGAATCATATAACTTCTTTAATTCATTATCATTTTGTATTAAGTGATACGCGTATAATTCAAAGACAGTACACTTTTCAGGTTGACCTCCAAGCCTTCTTTGCTCTTCAGCTGTTGCTCTACCACCAGTAAGAGCCTTGAATACTTTGTGTTTGGCCTCTTTTATTGAATCTGTTAGGAATATTGCAGATTCAGGTCTAGAGCTACTCATTTTACCTCCATCAAGTCCTGTCATAAATCTATGATATGTTGATGCAGGAGGTTTTAATCCTAGTTCACTAAATCTTTCAGCTACATCACGTGCAAGTCTAAGGTGAGGATCTTGGTCAGCTCCTACAGGAACAAGTATACATTCGTATCCTCCAAATTGTTTATGTGTAAGAAATGTTACATCTATGACCTGCGTTAAAACTGATATTATTTTGCTAGGCTCTAATTCGCCATAGATAGCTTCAAGTTCATTAAGTGTAATTTTTCTTGAAATCATTTGTATTAATCTATAGTATCTCGGGTCTTGATTAGTCTGGAAATAAAATACAGTCTTCTTAGGATCTAATCCTAGAGCTATGGCGTTAGCTACATATTCATTAATACCTATTTCTATTACCTCCTTTCTCGGTATTTTTCTTACGGCATATGCTTCAGCATCAGCAATAACTACGTATACGTCTATGCCAAGGTTTTGATAGTAAACTAGCTGGTCGATAACCATCTTATGCCCCATATGGAATTTACCGCTAGGCATAAGTCCTGTAAGGATTGCAACCTTCTTATTGTCTTTATATAGCCTCCAGAATTTATCAAAATCCCTATGACCGAAGATTACCCCTCTAGTCATATAGTAATGAGGTTTATCTATTAGGGGTAGGACTTCTTTAAATGGTCTTATACCAAAGTATTCAAATAATTTTTCATACTCTTTTATCGTCTCCTGACCCCAAGGATCTATACGTAGTTCCACAAAGGTTGATCCCCAGCACACCATACTATACAAGGAGGTAAATAAACCTTAGTTTTAGAATGCTTAAATAGAGAACTAGGTATATTAAGCCTTTAAGTGCTTGATTCACACAATATCATTATTTAATGATAATTAGCCTGGTACTATTCTTGTCCCAGATTTTCCCGTAACAACATCATATGCATGGTATAAGTGTCCTATCCTTGCTTCAAGTCCTCCATTTCTAACGAATCTAATTGCTGCTAATACCTTGGGTCCCATTGATCCTGGTTTAAAGTGTCCTTCCTTATAATATTTCTCTGCTTCTGAAGTGGTCACTACATCTAAGGGTTTTGCACTAGGAGTTCCATAGTTTAGATATACTTTATCTACATCAGTTAATATTACAAATAGTCCTACGCCTAAGGCCGTTGCTAATCTTTCTGCTGCTAAGTCCTTGTCTATTACTGCTTCAACACCTCTTAAAGTACCATTAGGTTCCCTTACCACAGGTATGCCTCCCCCGCCACTTGCAACAACAATCCATCCCGCATCAACTAATGCTTTAACAGCCCATTTCTCAACATTATCTTTAGGATCAGGTGATGGGACTACCCTTCGCCAACCTCCTCTAGGGTCGGGCTTCATGAACCATCCTTTCTCTTTCGTTAGCTTTTTTGCCTCTTCCTTGGTATAATAAGGCCCAATATATTTTGTTGGACTCTGAAATGCAGGGTCATTAGCATCAACAATTACTTGATTTGTTATTGCTACAACACCTTTAACATGCCTTACACCTTCTCTAACTAACTCATTTCCTATAGCCTGCATTAATAGATAACCTAACCATCCTTGAGTCATAGCATTTGCTATATCCATGCTCATGGGAGGTATTTTATCTCTTAAAGCCTCCATCCATTCAAGAATATTACCAACTTGAGGTCCATTACCGTGAGTTAATACGACCTTATAACCTTCTTTAATTATCTTAACAATGGCTTTTGCAGCTCTATATGCATTTCTCCAATAATCTTCAACTGTGCCTTTATCATTCTTAGACTGAAAAGCATTTCCACCAAGAGCTATCAGTACGAATTTAGGATTCCGCAAATACTAACACCATTCATTTAATTGTTTTAGAGTTAATTAAATTTAATTTCTAACTCAATACTATATCACATCACTCCTATGTGTCACCAATTCACAGTTCAAGGGAAGGGGAAAATTTATTAAGCTTCCAGTAGAGTTGTAGGCAACCAAAATACGCGAGTAGAAATAGAATGAGTTCCCCTAAAAATATAAAGGTAATAGGTCTAAAGCCTGGAATGGAGAATGTGAACATCATTGTTAGAGTTTTAGAAGCAGGACAACCACGTGTTATACAAACTCGTGCAGGACTAAGAACTATAAGTGAAGCAGTTGTTGGAGATGATTCTGGTAGAATTAAGTTAGTTTTATGGGGTAGACATGCAGGTAAAGTCAAGACGGGTCAAGTAATTAGGATTAACGGAGCATGGGTTACATCATTTAAAGGACTAGTTCAATTAAACGTTGGTAGTAGGGGTAAAATTACTGAAGAGAGCATAGAGTTTCCTGACGAATCTTCTATCCCAGCAGCATCACCGAAAGCTGAGGGTCCAAGCAAGAGAAGACCACCATCTAGATCAAGAAAACCTAGATCTTGGAGGCGTTAATTATGTCAAAGGAGTTAAAGGATGCAATACCGGTAAAGAAGGGTACAGTACTAGGAGTTTATAATGAAAACTACGTAGTTGGTTTAGGAGGAGAAAACGAACCCGTATACATGTTATCACCCATAGCTTATTACGTATGGAGTTTATGTAACGGCGAATCCTCGGTAAGCGATATAGTATCAATAGTTGAAAATAATCTAAACATTAATCGTCAAGACGCAGAAAACATAGTCTCAATAGTTATAAGAAAATTAAGTGAAGTGGGATTAATCGCTCTTGAACATGAAAAGGCGAAGCGTTAATTTTTGTACTGCTAGCACAAAAATATCCTAAAACCCGAATAAACACTGAATTTGTGGGTGTAATGTAGTGGTAATCAGGCTTAAACAAGTCGATAGATACGAATGGATCATTGATAAGGAAGCAAAAAGAGGTATGAAGGTTCCGGCAGTAATCTTTGCTGATGATTATTTACTTAAGAAAATGAGAGAGGATAGAACTTTAGAACAAGCCGCTAATGTAGCTTGTCTTCCAGGAATCCAAGTAGCATCATATGTAATGCCGGATGGACATCAAGGCTACGGATTCCCCATTGGTGGAGTTGCGGCAATGAGCATTGAAGAGGATGGTGTAATTAGCCCTGGGGGAGTAGGCTACGATATTAATTGTGGTGTTAGATTATTAAGAACCAACCTAACATATGATGATATTAAGCCTCATCTAAAAGCACTTGTAGATACAATATTTAGAAACGTGCCAAGCGGTGTTGGTAGTACTGGTAAGTTAAGGTTAAGCATTAATGAACTTGATAGAGTACTTGATGAGGGGTGTGAATGGGCTGTTGCACGAGGATTCGGATGGCCTGATGACCTTGATCATATAGAGGAAAGGGGTTCAATGAAAACTGCTGATTCATCAAAAGTATCTCATAGGGCTAAACAAAGGGGAGCTCCACAGCTAGGAACATTAGGAAGCGGTAACCACTTCTTAGAAATACAGGTTGTTGATAAAATTTACAACCCTGAAATTGCAAAAGCCCTTGGCATAGAATATGAAGGTCAGGTAACAGTAATGGTACATACAGGTTCACGTGGTCTAGGTCATCAAGTTGCAAGTGACTACCTATTAGTAATGGAGAGGGCTATGAGAAGGTATGGTATAAGACCTCCAGACAGAGAATTAGCGAGTGTTCCATGGAGTACAAGAGAAGCTCAAGACTACTTCGCCGCAATGAGCGCTGCAGCAAACTATGCATGGACGAACAGACAGCTCATAACACACTGGGTTAGAGAAAGCTTCAAACAAGTACTACATAAAGACCCTGATCAATTAGATCTACACATAATATATGATGTAGCACACAATATAGCAAAAATAGAAGAACATGTAGTTAACAATAAGAGAGTAAAGCTGATAGTCCACCGTAAAGGAGCTACTAGAGCATTTCCACCAGGTCACCCAGAAATACCTAAAGATCATAGAAGCATTGGCCAAGTAGTATTAATACCAGGATCTATGGGCACAGCAAGCTATGTAATGGTAGGTATAAAAGAAGGATTAAGAACATGGTATAGTGCTCCCCACGGTGCTGGAAGATGGATGTCTCGTGAAGCAGCAACAAGACAGTTTAGGCCAGGAACTGTTGTAGAACAACTATCAAAAATGGGAGTATATCTAAGAGCAGCAACTAGACGTGTTATATCAGAAGAAGCACCTGGAGCATATAAAGACGTAGATAGAGTAGCCTTTGTAGCAGATAAAGTCAAAATAGCTAGACTTGTAGCAAGATTAAGACCTATAGGAGTAGCTAAAGGCTAAATTAAATAAAGTTCTTTTTAAATACTATTTTATTTAAAAAGTATTACTAAATTCACTAAGCATCTTACCCTCTAGATCTCCCATCCTAGTGACCGCTAGATTATTTATTTAATATACAGAAAATGTAGAGACAAAGGAGGTAAAAGTTAATGACCCTAGAGTTAGACCTAGAGACTAAGAAGGAGTTAGAGGAGTTTGTTAGGCAACAATGCATCATACTCAAGGAAATAGTATTAAAGGTTAAGGACTTCATAGATGCAGTAATGTTACCTACAACTGGAATGGATGATCTAGACCAAGTAGATAAAAGCTTTTACTATGCTTTTATACTTGAAGTAAGCAGGACTATTTTCATAAACTATTCCGTATGGAAGCGAAGAAAAGAGAAGAATGCGGGTATGGCTGAGTAAAGTTTTTATGAATTATTAAAAACTTTATCCCCAAATGCGGTTATTAAATAATACCATAAGTTAATACCGGTAATACGGTAATAAGCTAAAATAGGAATTTAAAAAGTGTTACTCCATAAACTGCTTGACTTCGACTTGGGGGATACATGTGGGAATGGTGAATTCACTTTCCCAATAACTTATACCTAACGATCCCCTATGTATTCAGAGGTAGAGGAATATGTTATTTACATATCGAGAATTATCAGATATAGCTAAATTAATGCTTAGAAGAAAGATATTTGGTTCAAGAGAAGATTATAAAAATTATACACAATTCGTAGGACTATTTAGGCATATAGAAGAAGATCTACCACTGTTCATATACAACGGATATTCCTATAAATGCGCCTTCTGTGGTATAGGGGGATTTACTGCTAGAGGACTTTATCTTCATATAGTGAGAAAGCATATGGATGAACTTATAGCCATAATTGAAGATAAAATTGAAAGAAATACGAGAACTGTTAAAGAAATAACTAGCCGCTGGGAAAGAATAACTCTGGTTTAATCTCTCTTCAAAGCTCTTCTAAATACCTCATTCCTGATAACTATGTACCTATTCAATCTATTATCACTTATATTCCATATCATATAAGGCGGAACGTTAAGCTCAACTATATAGTCAGCTATACCTCTAGATTTTGATAGATCGGCCCTTAATCTTCTGGAAACTTTGACTAAGTTATCCTTAGCAAGCCTTCTTACAGCTTCCTTAATATCATCAGCTTTTGGAGGATCTTCCCCTAAAGTTCTTCTAAAACCAGCTACTTCCATGATTACTTCACTTAACCACAACTTACCTTTACACAATACTAAGACCCTAATTACATCACCCATTATAAGCTCAGGATCTTTGTCATAACTTAATACTTCTTTAAGATTCATTTCTCACCACCGAGGGTTACTCTTAACTTCTGGAAGAACAGTTATAAGTTTCACTTTTTCAACGAATTATTGTATTTATTATTATAAACACATTAGTATGTTCATAAGGCTTATTTATTCATAGTAAATATTTGAATAATTGCAATAAGTTAGTAAGGATTATTGATATGGTTGAGGGTATTTCAGAGAGAATAAGAAGTGAACTATCATGTTTAAGGTACTTAGTAAAAGGTAATGTTGCTGTTTTAACTTTAACATGGATATTATTTGGTATAGGACACGCACTTGTATCACCGCTATTTTCACGATATATTAAAATGCTCGGAGCAGGTGATTTCGAAGTATCATTAGTTAGGATGATGGGCTTAATAGCAACGACCATAGCATTAATTCCTGGAGGATATTTAACTGATAAGCTTGGAAGAAGAAAGATAATAGTTCCTTTCACATTTGTAATAGTTTCCTTTAGTTTCATATATGCAATAGTACCTGACTGGAAAACATTATTAATAATATGGTTTATAGATAGCCTATTCCATTTCTATACACCAGCTCTTGCTGTAGTATTGATTGACAGCTTGCCTCCCCAAGTTAGAGCACGAGGACTTGTATTCTCGTTTTTAATACCTAATATTCCATGGTTTTTCTTTCCTCCTATAGGTGGATATTTAAGCGAAATCTATGGAGTGAATGGTATACGATTAGCGTACGTAATCGATGGGTGTATAGGTCTTATAGCTGCTTTCATAAGATTGAAGCTACTTAAAGAAACACTTCCTGAAACTACAGCTACTAGTTTACCTGGTTTTAAAGCAGTAATCGGTAGCTATAGGAATATCATTAAGCTCGCCGCCGAGCTACCTACTAATATAAAGATGTTATTGATATGCTGTATTTTCATTATACCATACCCTATGGTATTTCTTGAAACTTATGGTATAATATTTGCTGAAGAGTACTTAGGCATTAACAGATTATCTTATGGGGCTTTCATATCTATGTCGATGTTATTTTCTACAATAGCCTTAATATTTATCTTACCTTTCCTAGACTTATATCCTAGAAAATACTTAGCTGCAATACCATTCTTATTAATGTTTTTCGCATATACATTACTCTACGTTAGAAGAGATCCTTTATCACTCTTAGTATTAATGACCATTGAGCAGGCATCGATTGTTGTAAGTGGTTCAGCTATCCAAGCATATGTAGGAGATCATACATCAATTGATATGAGAGGTAGGGTTATCGCTCTTGTCAGAGTAGTTAGGGTTCTAGGACTTAGCATAGCTAATCCTATTATTGGTTTCCTCTATTCTATGTTAATTCCAGGAGATCCTTATCCAGCTGTAATGGCTTGTATTTTAACCTCTATAGTCGGTGCTACATTCTTATTGACAGTCTTAAAGTAAATTTTAATAATGATGTATTATAGACTGTAAAAATACTAGCGGGGTTTTTAAGAGAAAGAAGAAAATTGAGTTATAATGAACCTGCCATTTTCAAGGATTAAGTCTCCATCACCGTACACTTTTGCTTTTCTTAAATCCTTTATCATATCCCAATGTATTGCTGATTTGTTTTTACCTCCTGTTTCAGGGTATGCTGCTCCTAAAGCTAAATGCAATGTACCTCCTATTTTTTCATCAAATAATATTATCTTTGTAAACCTATTAATATCGTAGTTTAAGCCGAAAGCGAATTCTCCAACATGTTTAGCTCCTTCATCTGTTTCAAGGATTTTCTTTAAATGTTCCTCGCCCTTAGTAGCTAGTGCTTCAATTACCTTACCCTTCTTAAACTTCAATCTTACACCTTCAACCTCGATACCTCTCCACACAGCCGGGTATGTGAACGTTATATAACCTTCAACGCTATCCTCTATCGGTGCTGTAAAAATTTCGCCACCAGGCATATTTTTATGGCCATCATCATTAATCCAAGTCCTACCATCAACTCTTAACGTGAGGTCAGTCTTTTCATCAACAATTCTTATTTCAGAAACCTTACTTAACAATTCAATGAGCTTTTCTTGCTCCTTTCCTTGTTTTTTCCAAGCTGCTACAGGGTCTTCTTCATAAATTTTACATGCCCTATACACAAAGTCTTCGAAATCGATATAGCTTAGTCCAGCTTCTTGAGCTAGCGCCTTAGTAGGATAAGGTACTACAACCCACTTTAACTCTCCTGATGCGCTTCTTCGCATAAATATTTCAGTTAATTCTCTTTGTGCAGCTCTCCTTATTTTTATTTTATTAGGGTCTATACTACTTAGATGCTTAGTATGTGTTGATGAAAGTATTGATATTCTAACATTAATTTTTTCTTGGATGTATTTCTCTATAGCTGAGACGTGTTTTAATTGCTCTTCATTAGCATATTTGAAGAATACCTCATCAAGTGTTTCATCATAGAATCTGGTCATAGGATAGCCGCCAGCTTCAAGTATAGCTCTATACAACTCCCTAACTAAAGGTAGTGCCTCAAACGTCGATATTATTAATACTTCTTCCCCTTTCTTTACCTCGACGGAGTATTTGACAATGAGATCTGCTAACTTTCTTATGCGTACATCCTGCATTAACCTTCCCCCTAATATGTAGTTCCTACTAGTATAAGATATGTTACGATATAAAAATAGCGATATTTAAGTTTAAACTCTACTTAATGAATTACCTTATTTTTTAGCTGTAATAATTCTCTTAACCAAACGACATTTCTTGACTACTTTTAGTTTAGGATATGTAGGGGGAACTATTACTTCATCACAGTATATGATGCTATATACTTTTTTATCGAATAGATCATAAGGTATATCATCGCTAAATTTTAGCTTTTTAATATTTTTGAAGACTAATGGTTCCTCTATTGACTCCAAATCCTCCTTATTTATACTTAATTCTTCAACTCCTGATACTTCACATACGTTTTCCATACCTTCTTTTATTCCTTCACTAAATGCCCTTCCTACAGCCATGATGCTCTCTGCAATTTTACTTCCAGCCTTCACCGTAGCTAATGTAAGTGAAAGGAAGCATCTCATAGCTTCATTAATTACTTCGCCTATGGTTTTACCACTATCTCTAGCTATTTTAGCTATTTGTTCATACAGGGATTTATCTATTCCTCTAATGGTTATTGTCTTCTTCTCTTCCCTACTCATACATGTCAGCCAGTGTAATCTATGTAATACAGCATTATAAGTCTTACTGTAATGCAGTCTAAGGTAGTAAGCCGTAAGTGAAGTAGATTATTTATGATTAATACTTATAAATGGGTTTTAATCTCTGAAAGTGGGGTAATTGTGACTTTAACTATAGTTGTTGGTGGCTTCTTCGGTGATGAAGGTAAGGGTAAAGTTGTGGGATTCCTTGGACTAAGAGATAAGCCTAGTATTGCTGTGCGTTGTGGTGCTATTAATGCTGGTCATACAGTTGTTTATAAAAATAAAACATGGAAGCTTAGGATAGTTCCTTCTGCATTTATTAATCCTACTACAAAGCTCATGGTAGCACCCGGCGCTCTTATTAGACTTGATGTACTCTTTAATGAAATAGAGACTACTGGCACTAAAGGTAGATTATATATTGATTATAATACTGGGATTATAACCTCTGAGCATACAGAGTTCGAACGACGTGATGCTCTATTAAAAGGTAAGATAGGCTCAACACTCCAAGGCGTTGGAGCTGCTATGGCCGATAGAGTTCTAAGAAGGCTTAAACTTGCCAGGGATTATACACAACTTAAGGATATGTTAATTGATGTTCCATTAGAAGTTAACGAAGCTATTGATAAAGGGGAATACGTTTTAATTGAAGGTACTCAAGGTTTTTATTTGAGCCTTTACCATGGAACATATCCCTATGTCACTAGTAGAGATACAACAGCTTGTGCATTTGCAAGCGAAGTTGGAATAGGACCTAAGAAAATTGATGATGTGATCATCGTGTTTAAAGCATACATGACAAGAGTTGGCGGTGGGCCTTTACCCAACGAATTATCACTTAATGAAGCTAAACGTAGGGGTTGGATAGAGAGAGCTACAGTTACCGGTAGGATTAGACGTGTAGCACCATTTAATGTAAACTTAGCTAAAAGAGCTATTATGGTTAACTCTGCTACACAAATAGCGATAACCAAAATTGATATACTATATCCTGAGGCTAAATGTACAAGGGAATGGGATAAACTACCCTTAGAAGCTAGGAAATGGATAGAATACTTAGAAGAAGAACTTAAAGTACCAATAACATTGATAGGCACCGGCGAGGAAGTATTATGTATGGTTGATAGAAGAAACGAGTTAGGCTTAAGACAATAAGTGAGGTGGATGTAAAATCACAAGAGAATATGATGTCATAATAATTGGTGCGGGTCCTGCAGGACTCTTTACAGCTATAGAACTTATCCTTAAATCTACTAGGCAATTACGTATTGCAGTCATCGATAGAGGTTTAAGAGCGGAATTACGTAGATGTCCTATGTTCTTATCCGTAAGAAAGCTACTTAGACAGGAGTGCTCTAAATGTAATCCATGTAATATACTTTACGGTATTGGCGGTGCAGGAACATTAAGTAGTGGTATAATTAACCTTAGACCTGATATAGGAGGAGATCTTGATAAACTTCTTGGAAGTTGGGATGAAGCAGAAGAACTAATATACTATATAGATGAGCTATTCATAAAGTTTGGTGCACCAAAGGATAGGGTCTTTAAACCAGAACCAGAAGCCGTAGGAGAGCTTGAAAGAGCTGCTGCAAAAATTGGTGCAAAGTTCATTCCTACAATTCAAAGACATATAGGTACAGATAATGCAATTAAGGTCATAGGAAATATAACTAAGTTTCTTGAAAAGCATGGTGTTCACATAATCGATAACACTAAAGCTGAACATATTAATCTTCAACAACAAGGATTTAAAGTAAGAACTACAAGAGGAGAATATACTTGTAAATATTTAGTTCTTGCTCCAGGAAGAGGGGGGGCAGCTTGGCTATCACGTGAAGCAAAAAGACTAGGTATGGTAATAGAACCAGGACCTCTAGACATGGGTATTAGAGTTGAAATTCCTGCCTATGTCATGGAACCCATAACTAGTATAATTATGGATCCAAAGATCATTCTATATACTAAGGCATATGATGATAAGGTTAGAACCTTCTGTACGAATCCTCACGGATTCGTTATAGAGGAATATTATGAGGATGGAACCGTCGGAGTTAATGGTGAAACGTATACGACTATAAAATCGAAAAATACCAATTTTGCTTTACTGGTTACAGTTAAGCTTACAGATCCTCTAGAAGATACTATTGCCTATGGTAAAAGCATTGCCATGCTAGCGACAAAGCTTGGAGGAGGCAAACCATTAATACAAAGATTTGGTGACTTAGAGTCAGGTCGAAGAAGTACATGGTCTAGAATTGAACGAAGCACAGTAGAACCTACATTAAGAAACGTTACACCAGGAGATATAGGTATGGCCCTACCTTACAGAATTGTAGAAGATCTTATAGAAGCAATACATAGATTAGACGATATAATACCTGGACTTGCTTCACCTCAAACACTTCTTTATGCACCTGAAATTAAGTACTATAGCGTTAAGGTAAAGGTTAATAGATATATGGAAACCAACATAGATAACTTATTTGTAGCAGGTGATGGTGCAGGTCTATCTAGAGGAATTAATGTTGCAGCAGCAACAGGGGTTCTTGCAGCTAGAGGAATATTAAAGAAAATGGGATTATATGGTGAAGAGGAAGAACTAATAACAACTAGACTTCCTTAGAGCTTCTTCTGCATATCGAATAGCCCTGTCTATTAGCTTCTTATACTCTCCAAGATAGTTTTCAGGTTTTAATAAAGCTTCAATCTCTTTTTTGGAAAGATATTTTAATATAAATTCATCATTTAATACAAGTTCTTTAAATGATATCCCTTCATTAAGACATTTCTTTACGAGGTCTATTAAGTATCTATGTGCTTTGAGTCTAGGTAAACCTCTTTCAACGAGCTTAATCATTAATGCTTCACTTAGTATCATTCCATTAAGTAGTTCAAGGTTTCTTCTCATGGATTTTTCATCTATAATTAAGTTATGTAATAATTTAATTGTGCATTCTAGTATTTCATCTGTAATTAAGATCGCATGAGGTATTACTATTCTCTCTGAACTACTATTAGTTAAATCTCTTTCATGCCATAGGGGTATATTTTCAAGAGCAGTTATGGTTAACGATCTCATCACCTTAGCGAGACCTGATATTTTCTCGGAAAGAATGGGGTTCTTTTTGTGAGGCATGGTACTAGAGCCAACAGTTACGGGAATACCTTCTATTAATTCATGTATTTCAGGTCTCATGAGCTCTCTGATTTCAATGGCGAATCTATCTAATTGAGAGGCGAGAATGGCTAATGTGCATATGAGTTCTGCAAATCCATCTCGTGGAGCTACTTGGGTTGATATTATGTGGGGATCTAGGTTAAGGTATGTTAATGTGTATTTCTCTACAAGAATACCTTTATTTCCCCAAGCAGCCATTGTGCCAACAGCTCCACTTATCTTTCCTCTGATAAGTCTCCTTTCAACGTCCATTATTCTCTCTAGACTCCTAGTTAATTCATATACGTAATTAGCAAGCTTAAACCCTAAAGTTATGGGGAGGGCGTGTTGACCATGAGTTCTACCTATCATTAGTGTATCTTTATATTTAATCGACATATTGATTAATGTTCTTATTATCTTCTTCAACTTATTTTTAATAATTTGTAAAGCATCTCTCAACATTAGAGCCCAAGCCGTATCAATTATATCATTACTTGTAGCACCTAAATGCACATATGAACCATAACTTCCTAAAGCATTGCTTAGTAATTGTACCAAAGCGTCTACTTCATGTCCCGTCTTTTTCTCTATTATATGAACCTTAGACGGATCAATAGCTTTTACCTTTTCCTCAAGTTCTTTAATGTTAATGTCTATTGGTATTATCTTAGACTTTGATAATCCATATAATAATGCTATTTCTACTTTAACATAATATTTGTACATGTTCTTGAATATCATCTTTATTTCATTTGAACCATATCTCCATTCTAAAGGACATACAAACACCAACCACACCTATGTATATTAAAGTTTGGTCATTGAAATAAGTTAACTATTAATTACTGAACTAATTAGAGCGGACACTGCGCTATTCTTCTTGCAAAAGGACAATGAGCGCAAGTAGGTGAATTACCCCAACAATCTAACTCATTACTTCTAGTTAAATCACACCATTCAAGCCATATGCAATCAAAACATGATGGATAATACTGCACTTTAGTTCTGAACCTAAATTCAGTGAATTCTCTACTTCTCCATATGTTAATTAATGATTCGTTATTTATGTTTCCAAAGATTACTGCCTTTATATGTCTTTCAATTCCATCGATGTATGTCTTTTGATTATGTGCATAGTATAAACAGGGAGTCACTCCTCCATCCCATCTAATGAATACAGCTTTATTTTCAATGAATGGACACATTCTTTGAGTCCTTAAGGTGAACTCTGGTAATACTATTGAAATAAACTGCCCATATCCTTTAATAAATGCCATGTATCTTATTTTATTAATTACCTCCTTTGACAACACATTATAGTAACATACTGTTTTAGCCATATCCTTAGATGTAGGAATTAGGTTCGAAATAAGAATATAAGCTACTTTCATTCGAGACAGCTGATCTGCTAAAACAAAGATATCATATAAATTATCGGAGTTTACGGTGTATACAACACCTAGTTTAGGTTTAAGACTATCATGCCTCCTTTTTGCTGACACTATTCTCGTAATGTTATTATAGACTTCAATTAGCTTTCCACCAATTCTTATTTTCTCGTACTTTTCTGGAAACGCTGAATCAATTGATATAGCTATTTCATCAATACCCTGCTTTACGAGGAATTCTGCTATATCATCGTCTATTAATGTACCATTAGTATTTATGGCTACATAAAATCCATAATTTTTAGCTATTTCCATAAAGTCTAGGATTCTAGGGTGAAGAAATGGTTCTCCCCAACCATATATCCAAATCTTCTTAACATCATTCTCCTTTAACTCTAATAGAATCTTAGTGTATGTCTTCTCATTCATAGAGCCAAAGGGTTCATTACATGTATTTCTATAGCAATGTATGCATTTAAGATTACATTGCATGGTTAACTCAATGACTGCCTCCTTAGGCTTAGAGAATGGTATTAACTTTACTTCCCATTCATCTAATTTTAGCTTGGTCAAAGCTGACACCTACTATCCTTAATGTTTTAATTAGTAAGCTTTAATAACATTATATTATCGATATATACAGCCATATATATCGGTTAACTTCTTATATTACATTAATATCTTTGAAATAAGGGGATTACAGTAACACTTAAGACCGCATTCATGTATCTTAATCTAGGTGAGTTCTGTGCCTGGAGGCTATATGGGTAAGGTTCTGCGTGTTAATCTGTGGGAGGAGAGGGTTAAAGAAGAGGTATTACCTGAAGAAGTTCTAAAGAAATGGATTGGTGGTAGAGGACTAGGAGTATACTTAATGCTTAAGGAAGTTGATCCAAAAATAAATCCCTTTAGCCCTGCCAATAAATTACTCATACTTACAGGTCCATTAACTGGTACAGCAGCTCCTTCAAGTGGTAGATGGTGTTCGGTTACAAAATCTCCTTTAACAAATACAATCCATGATAGTCATAGTGGAGGTAAGTTTGGACCTGAATTAAAGTTTGCAGGATATGATGCTATAATAATTGAGGGTGCTGCTGAAAAGCCTGTATATCTATGGATTTATGATGGGAAGGCTGAACTCAGAGATGCTAGGCACTTATGGGGTAAAGACACACATACAACTACTGATATGATTATTGAAGAAATGACGCCGGTTATAGGTAAGGATGAGGCAGAGAAAATTAAGGTTGCATGTATCGGTCCTGCCGGCGAGAATTTAGTAAGATTTGCATGTATTATCAACGATAAGAATAGGGCAGCTGGTAGAGGCGGTCATGGAGCTGTTATGGGCTCAAAGAAGCTTAAGGCAATAGCTGTCAGAGGTCATAAGAAAATAGAAGTTGCTGATCCCGATAAATTCCGTGAAGCTGTTAGAGCAGCTATGGAAAAGATAAGGAAGAGCCCAGTTACATCACAGGGATTACCAACTTATGGTACAGCAGTATTAGTGAACATTATTAATAAGCATGGAATATTCCCAACAAGAAACTTTAAGACAGGGGTATTCCCAACAGCTGATAAGATTAGTGGAGAGAAGTTAGCAGAAACAATATTGGTAAAGGAAGAAGCTAGAAAGGAAGTATGTTGGGGTTGCCCAATAGGCTGTGCTAGATGGACAAGAATAACAACACCCCCATGGACAGGTGAAGGAGGAGGACCAGAATATGAAACCATTTGGGCTTTTGGAGCACAGTGTGGAGTTGACAACCTAGAAGCTATAGCAAAAGCAAACTTCCTATGTAACGAACTAGGATTAGACACCATAAGCATGGGACATGTAATTGGCACTCTCATGGAGCTTGCAGAGCTTGGTAAAATACCTAAGGAGAGGCTACGTGGATTAAGAGTTGAATGGGGTAGCCCTGAAGCAATCGTAGAATTAACCTGGAGAACAGCATATAGATCAGGCATTGGAGACGACTTGGCTGAAGGAGCTAAGAGATTAGCTGAAAAGTATGGTGCTCCGGAAGTAGCAATGGTCGTACGAGGACAAGAACTACCAGCATATGATCCAAGAGGAGCTCAAGGACATGGTCTCGGATATGCGACAAGTAATCGTGGAGGATGCCACCTAAGAGCATATCTGATTGCACCGGAAGTACTGGGAGTACCAGAATTAGTTGATAGATTTACAACAAAGAACAAGGCCAAGCTACTAAAAGACTTCCAAGATGGATTTGCTATAGTTGACAGCTTAGTACTATGTAAGTTTGTGACATTTGCATTCTTCGTAGAAGACTTTGCAGCACTATTATCAGCTGCAACGGGATGGAATTATACAACAGATGATCTAATGAAAATTGGAGAAATGATATGGAATGCTGAAAGAGTATTCAATATATTATCATTTGGTGACGGTAGAGCATATGATACATTACCAAAGAGACTATTAGAAGAACCAATGCCGGAAGGGCCGGCTAAAGGTCATGTAGTTAGATTAGAAGAAATGCTAGATGAATACTATAAGGTACGTGGATGGAAGGACGGTAGACCAACAAGGAAAACATTAGAGAGATTAGGTCTAAAGTGGTTAGCTAGCAGGTTAGAGGAAGAAGGTCTGCTACCATCATAAATCGTTTACCTTTAAGTTAATAAAATCCTTTTTTATCATCAATATACTTACACCCCTCGAATCATTGCCTAACTATCTTAATATTAATACGCTAGTATTTGCTGCAATTGCTACTGTAATTGAAGTACTTTCGTAGATTAATGCTGCTACACCATAATATCCTCTAGTACTCATAATGACTAAGTCGTATCTTTCTTCACTTAATTCTTTTATTATTTCACTCGAAGGAGTTTCTCCCTTTTCCATTACCCTTGTTTTAAATACGTACTCAATGCCTATTTCATCTACCTTTTTTAGCATATTCTTGATTTCCTTTATTAATGGGTCATCACGTGATTTAGCAACGTATAGGAATGTTATGTGGGAGCCATATCTTTGTGCTAAATCTATAGCTACATCTATTGCTTGTTGCGCATGAGGTTGAGGTATTATTGGTACTAATATTTTCTTGAACCTATATGCTAATGTATAGCTAGGTTCTTCTACCCCATTTTCTTTATTAACCATATTTCTTTCCCTCTTGAACAAGTCCTAGAGATGCATCTGTTTTCCTTATTGAACTCCATTTAGGTAACATATTTAATGATGCTCTTATGGCATCTATATTTTCGGGTACTACTATTGACTCTTGATGTATAGCCATAAATAAGAAAAGCTCTTTGTCTTGCACTGTTACTGATTCTTCAAATATAATGTTTTCTGGAACATCATACCTAGTTCTCCCGATATCCCTAGCCCATTCCACTACTTGAGCTATCGACTTAAATCCCATATCTGCTCTTAAAGTTATAATCCTAGGCGTTTTATATAAAATGTCCATTACATGTTCTCTACTAATGGGTTTCTTAAACATTATGTAAACCATATGCAGATGCATTAATGTTTCGGGTACGGCTATAGCCATTGTCAGTATATCTATATTCGGGATAACAGTTTTAACATCAAATGCATGGTGACTTGGCAAAGTTGGTGGATTTAGTAATATGTCATTTATGGGGCCTTTACCAGATTCCTTAGGATCTGCTCCTCGCCTGATAATGAACACCCTTATCTTATCTATTTCCAGTCCATTATCTCTGAATGCAGCTACTATTCTTGAAATACCTGTGGTATTGCAGCTGACTACTCTAATGAATCTTTTACCTATAGCTTCTTCATAATTTGCTTGTGCAACAAAGCTTACGTCTGCGACTTCAGCCTTTTCTCCACCTTGAAATATAACTTTTGTATTATATTTCAAGTAATATTGATCTTTGTTCCTCATTCCAATACTAGCTGGTGTTGCATCTATAATTACATCACACTTAGTAACAAGGTCTTCGATTACACCTTTCACCTTAATACCTTTTTCTTCAAATAACTTGATTTTATTAGGTATAGTGTATATATTCATTCCCTTAGATGTGGCAATATATGCTTCATAGTCTGGTTTAGTTTTGGCTATACCAACTAATTTCATATCATCTTGTTTTAGAATAGCATCTGCTATTCTTTTACCTATAGTTCCATAACCTACTACTCCTACATAAACCATTATTTCACCCAAAACTTTTTAGTTGAAATTTCGAGAGCTTTCAAGGCAGGGAGGTTTGGAGAAATTAGAGCCTCAAGGAAGGCTCTACCACCAGTTGATATATGTGATATTTTGTCTATCAAATTTAATTTACGTGCTGCAGCTATCGTATGACCTCCACTTACGATGGTGTACTTGTTTAAATTTAATGCTTCTTTGAGTATAGTTCCTGTCCCTGATATAAATTTATCATCCTCTATGTATCCTAACGGACCGCTTACTATAACAGATGCCGAAGACTTTATATCTTCTAAGAAGACTCTTATAGTTGTTGATCCTATGTCCATTATTGTACTATTAATTGAGTATATATCTACATCTACACGTGAATTATTAATATCTACCGCTACATCTATTGGTATTTTAATTCTTTCATCATATTTTGATAGTATCCTCTTAGCATAATCCACATATGATATCAGTCCATACTTTTCCAGCATTTCCCTTAACGCCGAAGTTATATAGCCGTATTTAGCAGCGATAAACACTGCACCAATAAAACCTCCAACCAAAACTTTATCGACCATATTTAATCCAAGTATTTCCTCAACTGCCCTAATGGTTTCAGGAACTTTGGCTCCTCCAACTACAAGAACTACACCTTCACCTCTACGCTCTTTTAATTTTGATAGAGATTCCAATTCCTGCTTCATAACTAAGCCTATACAACTAGGCAATACTAGCGGAAATCCAACTACCGTAGGTTGCGATCTATGAGCTGTTGCAAAAGCATCGAATATGAAATAATCAAATAATGGAGCAAGTCTTTTAACAATATATGTCTTAGCTTGAACCTCTATCCTCCTTTCAATGACTTCTTCGCTAACAAATCTCACATTATCAAGTAATAATACCTCACCAGGCTTTAACTCCTTAATAGCTTTTCGTGCAGCAGGGCCCATTACATCATCTATGAATTTCACTGGAACTCCAACGTATTTTTCTAAGATCTTTTGATGTATTTCAAGTGATGTAAAGTCTTCTCTGCCAGGCCTACCTTGATGTGATATAATTACTGTCCTTACATTATTATCTACCAAATACTTTATAGTCTTAGCGTGAGCCTTGAATCTATAATCATCAATTATACACTTGCTCTTTACATCAATAGGAGAATTAATATCTATTCTAACTAATACATACGCGCCAGGCTTAGCACAATATTCTATATCCTTAAGTATAGATAAGTACCTATCATACACCTTTAAGCACCTAAAGGCTTCAAAGTCTGAAAATACATCTAAGTGTAGTGGCGCAGAAGCTCTGGTAGTATAGATATGCATTATATTAAAAACTTTGTGGACTTATTTATAAGCCTATCTAATGGCATTCAGTAGAATTCAAGTTCATTACCATAGAGTCTTATAATCCTTGAATCATCCCTCCTTTGATGCTCATAATGTACATTATATTATCAGCTTATTAGTTTCCAATAAGAAATGCCCCATAGGACGAATTATGATGGAATAACGTAGGTGGCGAGACTTAAATTGAGCTTAGGCTCCTCCGCCTCCTGGAGGAAATATAGCTATTTCATCGCCATCCTTGACTATAGTTTTTGCACCTCCAGTGAATTTTACGTTTAGTCCGTTAATGAGGATTAAGAAATCTTCACTTACATTATTACCTTTTAATACATATTTGCTTAGTTCAGGTATTTTTGTAATAATATCGTATAGTGCTGCCTCATCTCCTGGAAGCTCAATGACTTTCTCCTTCCATCCAAGTTTATCTCTTAGGAAGGCGAAAACATATATTTTGACTTTCACATAGGATCCCTTCATTTAATAATTTATCACCTTTGCTATTAAATTTTATGATCATTTAGACATATAACTAACCCAACATTACATCGATTAGCTTACTCTTTAAGAAGCTAATTCTAAAATTTAATAATATACATAGATAGTTAGTGAAATAACCAGTGGTGGTGTCCAATTGGGGTTGATTAAACATAAATGCTTAGTATACGATGAAGACCTCTTGGGAAAATATCAGGTTTTTGAAGATAGGATTGATGCAGGCTTAAAGCTTGCAAAAATCTGTAAAGAATTCTGTGCTGACGCTAATTACGTTTTTGCTATTCCACGTGGTGGTATACCCATTGCAGTACAAATTGTTAAGGAACTTAACGTAAATATAGATCTCGTTAACTGTAGGAAACTCCTTATTCCCTGGAACCCAGAAGCAGGATTTGGTGCTATCGATCCTGACGGCAATGTTTATGTTGATGAAGTTTTTGCATCATACCTAGGTTTAACTGATGAAGAAATTCGTAATGCCATTAAAGCACAATTAGATGAAATTAAATCAAGGGAAAGAATCCTGAGAAGAAATAGACCATATCCTAATTTAAGGGGCTCGAATATCATAGTTGTTGATGATGGTATTGCGGCTGGTTATACTATGAGAGCTGCAATAGGTTTTCTAAAACGTAAGGGTGCTGAGAAAGTGTATGTTGCGGTGCCTACATGTCACCTTGAATCTGCTCTAAAATTCTGTAAGGAGGTAAATCTAGTAATTTGCCTAAATCCTAGATCAGGTCCATTCTATGCTGTTGCTGATGCATATATTAATTGGAGAGATTTAACAGATGAGGATGTAATAGAGGAACTAAAGAAAGTGAGATATTATTAGTGAATACAGAGATATATTCTATTACTTTGACTCTATGCAAAATGAGCTGGCATTATTTGTTTTTTATGTAGGTATGTCTAATCTTCTGGTTGTTACAGGAGTTATTTAGATGCAAGATCTCATCATAACTTTACATGTTGACCTGGTATTCAATAACAATGCTTTGACTAATAGGGATTATTTAATAAAAAGACCAAACAAAAGATTATCACGTATTGTGACCCATTTGTCCCTAATTTATGCTGTATCAGGTTGTCTAAAGGATTAAAGTAGCGTTTTTCTCTATATAGTCTTAAGTTTGCTTATTTTCTCATACACTAAATCTGATACTTTTCTCAACGGAATGTTCGCTTTTAGAGCTACTTCTTTGATACTATCATATTCGGGTTTTAATCCTATTATGTTTCCTTGATAATCTCTACTAATCTTTACTTTAACTTCATACTCTTTGCCATTAATAACCACCTTTACTGGCTTTATCTCACGTATTGGAACTATATGTCTTGCATAGCGTAGATAGCGTACTCCAAGAGTACCTGTTTCAAGCATGATGATTCTAGTTAATCGTTGATAATTTTCTAAATCAGATATTACTCTCACCATATAGCCTGGTCTATTCTTCTTTCTATAAATGGGAATTATGCTCACGTCTTTTGCTCCTTCAGCTATTAACTTATCAACTAAGTATCCTACTACCTCACCAGTTACATCATCTATATCTGTTTCAATAACCATTATTTCTTCATATTTTAGTGCTTCATGTTTACTGCCTAAAACCACTCTTAGGATGTTAGGAATTTCCTTAAAGTCTTTATCTCCTGCACCATATCCTACTCGTTCTACTTGTAAATGAGGGTAGTAGAGTGTTGCTTCGTGTACCAAGTTAACAAGTAGTGACGCTCCTGTTGGTGTAGTTAATTCTGCTTTTATAGGACCTCCAATGACATGTATATTGCTTTTCTTTAATATTTCTAATGTAGCAGGCGCTGGGCTTGTTATAATCCCATGGGATATTTTTATTCTACCCCCTCCTACCGCCACTGGTGTAACGTATATTTTTGCATTAAATAATTTAAGATCATCAAGTGCTATAGCGCTTCCCACAATATCCACAATGGTATCCGCTAATCCAGCTTCATGAAGATGTACTTCATCAACTGATTCACCATGAATCATAGCCTCAACACCAACTAATGTTTTAACCGTATTTATTGCAAATTCTTTAGCTTTGCTAGATAAGTCTAATTCATTCACTATATTCACTATTGAGTCTATTACCTCTTTACCGTGCCTATACTTCTTTTCGTCAACTGCTTTAATAATAACTTTTTTAGCTCTAAATTCTCTACGTTTAACGTCTTTAACTGTAATGTCTATATCTTTAACTCCTTCAACATACCTTAATATGAAGTCACGTAAGCTAATAACTTTCTTTTTATTAGCACCTAGATCGATTAGCGCGCCCAAGAACATATCTCCTGAAATGCCAGCAATACTAGCATCGATAACTAAGATTTTTTCGTAATTTAACATGTCCTAACCCAGCTATACAATTACATAGCTTCATAAATAAACTTATTTAAATAAATAGTCGAAATACCTTAAGTTTGAAACATATTAAGTAGCTAGAAGATACTAGTAAAGCTTAAATTACCCTTAAATAAAAGACAGTACTAGTGTCAAATATGTATAACTCTGTTAATGATAAGTATAGAAAGCTAATTAATATACTTAAGAACATAGATAAGGATAATATAGTAATAGCTTTTTCTGGAGGAGTAGATAGCTCGCTTCTAACGGCCATAGCTGTTAGGACTTTAGGCTATGACAGAGTTACAGCAATAACTATAGACATGCCCTTTATACCTAGGCATGAAATTGAATGGTCAAAGAACATAGCTAGAACAATTAACGTCAAACACATTATATTAAGACTAGAAATCAATGACCCGAGGATATGGAGTAATCCTCCTAACAGATGTTACCTGTGTAAGAAGATGGTCTTTAGCAAGATCATAGAGTATGCCAAGAGGAATTTAAGATCATATGTAATTATGGATGCTACAAATGCTGATGATTTAAAGAAGTATAGACCTGGCATCAAGGCTTTGAAAGAACTAGGAATTATGAGTCCATTAGCAATGGCTGGATTGTCAAAGAGTAATATTAGGTTATTAGCTAAGTCAATAGGATTACCTAATTGGAATCAACCCTCTTCACCTTGCTTAGCTACAAGAATACCTTATGGTGAAAAGATAACGCTTGAAAGATTAAGGAGAATTGAAGAAGCTGAAAAAATAATTAAAGAATACGTGGGTGCAAGAACTGTAAGGGTAAGAGATCATGGCATAATAGCTAGAATTGAAGTTGGAAGAAAAGAGAGGAAATTATTCTTTAATGAAGACGTTATGGATAAGATTTACAATGCATTAAGAGAGCTAGGTTATATCTTTGTCACCTTAGACCTCTACGGCTATCGTGAAGGAAGCATTGATGAAGCTTTAAATAAAGAGAAACATTCATCATGAATCCGAATTCCTTATGAATTCTTTGGGGAACTATTTTCAACAACTATAACATCTAACTTCATATCTAGTAGCGGTGCATCGATTATCTCTCTTCCAACATCGATTATATCTACATCTTTCTCAGCTAGAATAGGTATATGCTCTAGTTTTATATTACCTCCAAATGCTAATAGTACCTTATTTCTTAATCCACGTTCTCTTAAGGCTTTGCTTACTCTTTCGATATGTGAAAGATCTCCCGTATCAATCATTATTATATTAGCTCCATATCTTACAGCTTCTATTGCCTCTTCTACTATATCCTTAGTTTCTCCTCTTACTTGTATGACTTTGAGCCTATTCTCTATACCCTTAACGGCTTCTAAAGTATTTTTAATTCCTCCGAAAATCCTTACATAGTTTTTATCAAGGTATACAAATGGTTTATCGATTATCCTTATACCTGCCCCTCCAATAGCGATAGCTTCTCTTAACAATTCTTTAATTTCTATGGGCATTTTCTTCCAAGCTCCACATACAACTCTTATTTTACCTTTTGCAAGTTCAACAGCTTTTCTTGCCGCTGTTGCTACGCCCGAGGCTTTTGCTATAATTCCTATTAATAGATCTTCTGCAATAGCTATTTGTTTAGGATTTCCTTCTATAACTGCAATAATGTCGCCTTTCCTTACTTCAGCTCCTGAAGGAAGAGCTTTTAATACCCTCAAGCCTATTTCTTTAGCTCTATTTTTCAGCCTTTCCATTCCTGCTAATATTCCATCTCCGTCAACTCTAAGTATTGCAATAACTCTTTTATTCATAACATCTCTAAATATTAAATCTCTTATGTCTTCATATATATTCCTAGCCATAAATATCGCCTTAAGCGTGTATTAATATTAAGTAGTATGGTTTAAATACATAATGATATAAGGTTTACATGATAACATATGAATTATGAATTAAAGAATGAATTACAAAAAAGATTTGATTTTATTTGTAAGCTTCTTCCGGTGGAATTCCTCTTTGTTTGAGCCACTTTGGTAGTAGTTTCTTTTCTACTTCTTCATCTACTTCTGGTGCTTTTTCAATTAGGTATTCGGCTAATGATTTACTTACATTTATTGCTCCATATACTCCATCGAAGATTATTACTTTATCTGTCTGTGCTATTTTATAAGCAAACTCCATAGCTGTTTCAAGATCATCTGCAATTACAGCATGTTTCATGAACTCAATGTTTTGTGGATCTCTGTTATATACATCGGCTTGTTCTCTTCCAACAACTATTACTGGGAATTTCTTAGCCCAGAATACGCTTGGATAACCTCCCCATGCATAGTTAATTACTATGGCTTTAATTGCTGGGTTCACTGGTGGTACTTCTGGTATTAGCGGTCTTTCCTGCTCATCGTAATATGCTTCTGTGTACCATGTGTACGGTGGTAATGGGTTGTCTAGATCGAATAGATCAATATTTGCACCTGTGAAGTTGGCGAAGATTACTCCTCCTGCAAATGTGTATGGTATTGGTGTTCTATAGTCTAATACAACTATACATTCATCGATTTTACTTAGTAGCCTCATTACCTTACCATAATATCTTAAGTTGTCGATTGTTATTCTTCGATCCAGTCTATCCAGATCATTATCTGCATATACGCCTAGGATGCCTACAGGTGAAGCTCTTAGGAATACTGCAAATGTCCACTTTTCTTGTACGAATTTTGAATTGAATATAGCTCTGGCTACGAAGTTTGCTCCTCTAGGTCCTAGGTTATGATGGTAAGCGGATCTTGTTTCAAGTCTTGCATATGACATGCCGAAGGGTTTAAATGCTCTATCTACGTGTCTATGGAAGTGAACTTCTCTGACATCAGTATTATGCGCGTGTACTATCTTATCTGCGTCATATGCTGCTCTTAAGCCATAGAAAGTTCCGATTTCGGTTTCTATGGGTATACCTGGATCTAGAGGTGACATACCATAGGCTTTTCCTTCGAAGTATTCGTCTAGTTTAAATCTCTTAATGTATTCTTCTGATTCTCTATGTCTTAGTCCGACTCCTACCTTTAGTCTAATGTTCTTAGCACCTGTTTTACGCTCTATAACATCCTTTATTGTTTTTAGCATTTCTGCATAGGGTTCTCCACCTAGAATAGTAAATCCGTGATGAGATCCAAGGATGTTAACTGAATGATGAGGCTTAATCATCGACATATCTACTTTTTCTAAAGCTTCTTCAGTTGCTTCTCTAATAGCTTTCGGATTGCGTGGAGGCCATATAGGTTTAGGTATGTCAGGGAATAATTCATTAATCTTTATTGAGACAATTCCTGGTAATTCGGCTGCTCTTTTCTTAACATATTTTGGATCAACTCCGTAGAGGGAAGGTACTGGTGGTAAAGGCTTTATTGGCGATCCTATGGCTTTTTCTTTATTAACTTTATAACGTGGCATGAGGTACACACCCCAACAAGTTTTATCTCATAGATTATTTTAAACTCTTGCTATAACTTTTCTTAGTAGAGATTCGTCTTCATCAAAGTAAAATCCGCGAGCTCTATACTTTTCTCTGACTTCCTTGGGTACCTCAAATACTGTAGGACACATGCCATACCATGCATGTCTCTTAGGTTTTGGTTTAGGTTCTATGCCAGCCGCTTTAAGTAACCTTAATACTGGTTGAATGCATTCTACTTTACAGCCTGTTCTAACACCAGTCATTCTAGATATTTCTTCAGGTGTTTTTGCTCCTAGGAGTATAGCAGCTGCTACTTCTTTTGCACGTGTACCTGTACAGAAACATATTATTTGTTCGGGATGGAAACCTGCATTCTTACATATCTCCTTTACTTTATTGTAATCAACTTTACTTACATCGACTTTAACTATCCTTGGCTCAGGTAAGCGCTTAAGGGTTACTGCATAACGTGGACATCGTTCGTAGCAGGCACCGCATCCTAGACATAATTCATAATTTATTTCTGGAAATGAACCAGGCTTCCATGATATAGCTTCTGTTGGACATATGGACCAGCACAAACCACATTTCACACATTTTGAGGTATCTATTTCAGCTCTAAAAGCTACAAAACGTACCATGAAGTATACCCTTTAATTTATTCAGTGGCCCACACATATAACCTTTACGTTAATGGTGATGGAGGTGATGCTTCATCTTGTTTATTAAATTCTCTCTCAACTTATTTGCTATCAAATTAGCTAATGCTTCTTTATCAAGATTTCTTTTTAGTCCATCTATTAATGCTTCTAGACATATCTTAACTTCGTCTGTAGGACCGGGTAAGGCTATAATAAATGTTGGTCCTACTTTACCAACACCTATTCTTACACCTTCCTTTACATGTCTCCCTTCGCCTTTCTTGTATTTGACTACATATGGCGTTGAAGCCTTTGGATCTACCTTAATCAGTCCCTCAATAGTTCTATCCTTGTCCTCTGCACCTACTCCACCAGTTAATATTATCATTCCATATCCTTCATCAAGTGCCTTGCAAATAGCATTAGCTATTTCATGTTCATCATCTTCTAGTATACCTCCTATCTTTACATCGTAACCATACTTGCCTAGAAATTCTTTAATTAATGGTGCATTAGTGTCTTTAATTAAACCTTTCTTTAATTCAAAGCCCGTTGAGTAGACAATGACTCTCTTTGAAATTCTTTGCTTCATAGTTTTAACGAGCTTAGCAGTTCTTTCCAAGACTCCTTTAGCAATATCTTTATCAACAGCTATTAAACCTAAAATTCCTTCAGAATGTATAGATGTTTCAGGGGTTATAGTTACTCCAGGTATTGTTGATAATTTTCTAAGTATTTCATCTTTCTTTCCAATAATTTGTTTAGCAGTTATAGTTCTCCTTAATATGTCTAAAACCAGGATGTTATCTCTAACATCAGTTACTAATACCTCATCCTCTCTTAGGTTAAGGACTTCAGCTACAGCTTTAGCTATCTCCTTTAGGTTGACGTTTGATAGCTTAATATTATTTATCCAGATTTCGGTTTTCATTAAGAGGTTTAATTCAATATCTTCTATGCCTTCTTCATTATAATAATTCATACTATTAAGCCCAAAGGATTGAGTGGCTATTAATGCTTTTAAGACTTACGCATATTACTTTAAGTAATCATTACTTGCAACGTTGTCTAAAGATACCAACCCTACGCGCAATTAATGCTGCAATTACTCCAGCATTGACTCCATTGTCTATATTAACAACAGCTAATCCTAGAGGACATGATTGCAGCATGGATAGTAGAGCAGCTTGTCCTCCAGCACCAGCACCATATCCTACTGATGTTGGAACACCTATTACTGGGACATCAATTAAGGATGCTATAACAGATGGTAATGCTCCCTCCATGCCAGCAACTACTACTACTACATCAACATCAGCTTCCTTAAGCTTTTTAACAGCTGATATAACTCTATGAAAGCCTGCTATCCCCACATCATATATAGTTACTGCTTTGCACCCCATTTCTTCTACAATAACACGGGCTTCTTCTGCTATGCATATGTCAGCTGTACCTGCAGTTACAATTCCTACACTACATGGAAATTTGGGTTGAGGTTCAATGCCTTTTAATTTTACAACAGCTATTCTTCCTACTTCATTTAATAAAACTTCAAAGTCCGATTTTTCCGGTAAATTTCTTAAGGCTTTAATCTGTTCATCTGTTAGCCTAGATATTATTACTCTTCCTAAGGTAGGTACAATGTTTTTTATTAGCTTAACTAAGAGTTCAGTACTCTTCTTTTCACCTAAAATAATTTCAGGTACATCCCTTCTAAGTCTACGGCCTATATCAAATCTTATAGAATCATCAATGCTTTGAATTGCAAACAATCTTATCATATTTAGAGCTTCATCTACCCCTATCTCTCCCTTAGCTACAGCTTCAAGTATACTTCTCAAGTCAAGTATCTTTCTCTTCAATAATACCCTCCTCACTTGGTTTAGCATCTACTCTTACTGTGATCCTCCTTAAATTTTTATGGTATTAGGTATGGCTTCGCATCCCCTCGATAAAGTTCTTCAATTTGATCTTCCAGTTTACATGAACTTTATTGTAACAGATCCTAATCTATCAAATGTAGCTTTTACGGTATCTCCTGGTTTTACATCAACGGCTGCTATTAATGAACCTGCTAATATTATTTCACCTGCTTTAAGATATGTTCCATAGTCGGCAAGCTTGTTAGCAAGCCATGCAACAGCTATTGCGGGGTTCCCCATAACTGATGCACCTGCAGCTGTTGAAACTATTTCACCATTAACCTCAAATACCATACCTACGAGTCGAAGGTCGATATCTTTAACACTCGTCATTTTACCTCCTAAAACAAATCGTGCAGCAGAAGCATTATCAGCAATCGTGTCTTGTATCTTTATTTTCCAACCTTTTATACGACTATCAATAATTTCTAGGGCTGGCATAACTCCTTCAGTTGCTCTAAGGACATCTGCAACTGTAACGCCAGGTCCTTTCAAATCGTCCTTTAAGATAAAGGCTATTTCAGCTTCAACCTTAGGTTGAATGAGCTGCTTTGTATCTACATATTCTCCTTCGTTAATCAACATGGTGTCCATTAGATGCCCATAATCAGGTTCATTAACTCCTAAAAGCCTTTGCATGCTTTTACTTGTTAATCCTATCTTTTTACCAACAACTTTTTCACCACGGGAAATTCTAGCTTTTATGTTTACTAATTGAATTTTATAAGCATCTTCTATTGATATACCAGGATAAGTATCAGTTAATGGATCAATAGGCTGCCTCTTTTTTTCGGCTTCTGCTAACTTTTTTGCTATTTCATTAATTAATTGTTCAGATAGAGGCATGAAATAGACCCCGTTTATAGATAATAGGGCACTGATATTTAAATGAAGTTATCCTATGCAAAATATTTAAATCCGAAAGATGTAATAGACTGTGTGGTGGTCTTATGGCTGAGATTAGACCTCCCATTATAAGTAATATTAAAGTTAATCTTCAAGGAAAGGTAGCATTAGTAACTGGTGCTGCTAGAGGAATAGGGAGAGCTATTGCAATATCACTTGCTAAGGATGGTGCTGACATTGTACTTAACGATATAGATGAAGAAGCTTTGAAAAAGACAGCTGAGGAGATAAAGGCTCTAGGTAGAAAAGTGCTCCCGGTAAAAGCTGATGTAAGTAAATGGGATGAAGTTAAAAAAATGGTTGATGAAGCGATAAAGTATTTCGGCCATATAGACATATTAGTAAACAATGCAGGAATTGTAGGTCCCTTTAAACCTGTCCATGAAATCTCCGAAAGCGAATGGGATAAGGTACTTGCAGTAAACTTGAAGGGAGCATTCCTAGTCATAAAGGCTGTTGTACCACATATGATAAAGCAAAAGTATGGTAAAATAATTAACATATCATCTGTTGCAGGAGTCGAAGGCAACGCAAAAATGGCCCCATATTGCGCATCAAAGGCAGGCTTGATAGGTTTAACTAAGTCATTAGCAGAAGAGCTAGCGCCATATGGTATAAGGGTAAATGCAATATGTCCAGCCCTTGTAGAGAAAACGGCATTAACTGAGGGAATGCCACCTGAACAAAGAAAGTTCCTAGCACAAAAAATCCCGTTAGGAAGGCTATGTAAACTTGAAGAAGTAGCTGACTTAGTAAAGTTCCTCGCTTCGGAAGCTGCAGATTTCATAACAGGATATGCATATATGCTTGCAGGCGGAAGAGCTAGATGTCATTAAAGGTATAATATGTTAAAAATAAAGCTATTTTAATCATTAATCTTAAATTTCATGGTGCTAACTAGTGTCTACATCAACCTCTAATTATATAATAATTGATGTTCATGTACATCCTAAGAGAAGAGGAGTAGTTATAATCGACGAAATATTAAAGGTAATGAAGGATAATAATATTAAATTATCAGTCTTGCTTGCAAGGGATACCGATCCAAGCGATATAGATAGACCCCACATACGAAAAACTATAATCACTAGACTCATGAAAAGCGATTTTTTAGCACGTTTAGGAATGGATGATTATTTCCATATACTAGAAATATTTGAGCTTATGCGTGAAAGACTTGGAAGAACAGTCTCAAATAAAGAGCTAGCAAGTTATATAAATACTCATCCAGATAAATTCCTAGGATTAGGTTCTATTAATTTATGTAAAGACGAAGAATATGTTAAGAATAAACTAAGGGAGATAGAAGATCTTAAATTAGCAGGTGCTAAATTCTGGCCCCAACTACAATTCTTTGACCCAGCTAACTGCGATAACTTTAGAATAGTGTGTGAACGTTTTCAAAAGACAAAAAAGGTAATAATGGTGCACACAGGTACATGTCCTGGCCCTTGGGAAATACCAGAATTATCAGAAGACGCTAACCCCCAGAAATTGGAACCCGTTTTACGTGAATACGATGTTCAAATAATCTTAGCACACTTTGGATACTATAGTGCGACATGTCCTGGGATATGGTTTCGAGAAGCATTAGAGCTAGGCAAGAAGTATGATAATGTTTGGTTTGATATATCAGCCGTTGCATACATCTTACGTGATATAAGAATTATTGAAAAAATAAGAACATATGTAGGCTTTGATAGAGTTTTATTCGGATCGGATTATCTAGAGTATGTTAAACCCTCAATAGATATAATAGTTAATTCGCCATACCTGAAGGAGGATGAAAAGGAACTTATATTTGGACTTAATGCTATTAGACTCTTTAATCTTAAGCTCACTTAACACTTAATTCCTGTAACGATCTCAATAACTCAGGACTTAACCTAGATATATCATTATTCCTTAATCGCAAATACTCCCTACTAATTTCTTTAACAAACTTTAATTCTTCAGTATCAGATCGGAAAAGCCAAATCCTAGCCTTGTAGAACCTTTCATTGATAACTTCATTAATAAACTGTAGAACTCTTTCAAATGCCGTTATTGAAGGTGTTTCTTCCATGAGAACCAAGTTTACGTATTTCCATGAAGCTCTCTTTATCCTTGCTCTATGCATATCAAAGTCTGATATCACGGTTAAAACATCGCCGCTCCAAGTTCTAGGATTTAAATCAATTAACTCTGCAACAGGTTTAAAGTTGGTCCCACCATCAGCTTCAATGCTTATAAGTCTTGTAATGATGTCTTTAATTACCTTAGGACCTTGAGCAGGTTTTACATAGTCTGCTACATCAGCATCAAATGCTATAAAGCCTAATATATCATTATATGTAAGCATTCCCATTGTTAAGGCCACTGCTTGATCTATATTTAACTTCATAGAACCTGAGACATCCAACGCTATTATATGCTTACAACTTCTACTCTCTAATAATCTATAGTCAAGCCATTGGGTTAACGGTCTACCCATAGTTTTCTTAATTATTCTGCCTCCTCCTCTAGGATTAGCACCTACGACGACCGTGCCTGTAACATAATCGTGCTCTTCAGACATCCTCATTACCGGGTAGAGTTTTCCACAAACCTTTTCCAATAAAATTATAGCTTTTTGTATTATATTTAATGACCTATTAGCTCTTAGATTTCTTATGACTTTTGCTATTCCTGCTGTTTTAGCTATAATTGCTATATTATCTTGGAGGGAAACTAGTATATTATTGAATTCATCTGAAAGAATTACAAGGTTGTTTTTCTCCGTAACGTCATTATATATCCTGATTCTTGGTGTAGCTTTTACTCTTATATGACCTAATCTAGCTTTGAAGTCGTCTATTAATGGTTTCCATATTTCATCGAGTTCGAGAACTTTTAATGCACTATATACTTTTTTAACGACTCTAGAATAGGTTCCTTCATTAAAGATTTCCGGTCTTTCGTTCTTTAATAAGACTGTTCTAAGAAATAGTGTTCCGTCGATGAATCGGTGAGGTATGTATTCAAGAGCTCTTTTCCATAATTTATTAGGTAGTGTGGTTAAGGCTGCTAGCATCTCAAGTCTAAATGTAAAGCCTTCTCTTAATGATTTATCAAATATTAGTTCCATTGATGCTTTGAAGATATTGGGCTTTAGTTTGTATAGGGTTAGTGATGATACTCTGTCCTCGATTATATTTGTTGATAAAATTATTAAAGGATCTGTAGATGTGGGTCTTAGATGCCTCCAATATCCATGGAGCAATTCTTTGACGAGTAGAATGTATGCTTCATAAGGTTGAAGATCATTTATCCATGAAGGTAGAATAATGATATCTTGAACGGCGTATGGTATACATATAGGCATAAATACGTTTTGGGAAATGCTTAGTTCAAGATTCTTAACAAACTTATGGTCGATAGAATTTAATGCTTGCTCTAACGCTATCAGTAAGTTTAATGTAATACCTCTAGGCACTCTTATATCCCTTATTTAATTGGGCTTTTCCAACATTTACCGCATTGACTACAATCCATACCTTCACATTTATGGGCAGTAATATTAACATTTAGTTCTCTTGTTTCTTCAGTAATAATACTACTGTATATGTTCCTTAGATCTTCTTCTAAGATTTTAATTCTTTCTGCTTCTATATCACGTAATTCCTTACTCATATTCTCCTTGAAGGATCTTACCAGTTTACGTAGGAAAGATATTTCATCAGAATTTAGAGTTATAGATCTTCTAATTATACTTATATATTCTTCATCATTCATTAAGGTTAAGTATCTTGGATCTGTTGAACCGTAGTTTAGGAATATCCATTCAAGTAGGCTTATAGCAATTCTTGTACTTACAGTAAACATTTTTGCTGTTCTCATTAATCTAATGAGTTTGACTATATAGGATACTGTTATAGGATTTGGATCCACATTAAACATTCTCTTGAAAGCAGAGCTCACAATAAGTTTCTCTGATTCTTCGTCGGGATAATCAATTTCTACTATTGCATTAAATCTATCTATGATGTGGGTAGGTATTGTGAATATACCTTCTTCCTCTAAAGTATTAGCTGTTGCTACAATACTTACCTTTACTGGTATGGATTTAGGACACCCCTTAATGGTAACGCGTTGTTCCGCCATGACCTCAACTAAGAAGTTTAGTGTTCGTGGATGCATTCTATTTATTTCATCAACGAATAATATGCCACATACATCTTTAGATATAGCTAAGGGATTATTATCTCCAGCTCCTATACCATTAGCTTCAAAAATGGGACCTAGTAGTACCTCTATTTTAACTTTACCATCAGAGCTATCATAGTAGGGATATACATCACCTAGGACATCACTTGGTAAGATGTCAGGATTTCCTTGGACTCTAGCATAGGGTAAGCCTGTTATTTCACATAGACAGCGAACAGACCATGTTTTACCTGTTCCCGGAGGCCCTATTATCAATACATGATATGGAATACCACAGAGAGAGGCAGCACCAACAGTAGCTAATGTTTTAACTAGTAATGGTTGTCCATAGACGTATTTAGATAGCTCTTTAACTATATAGTCGTATAGTGCATGGTACTTTGAATACTCCTTACTAATGCTCATGGAGCTATCCCAACCAGACGTCATTATTCATTCAAGGACCCTAATACCATATTAGCTACATATACACTATTAAGTGTTAAGAGAAGAAAAACCTTCTCGGTTTTAACCTTAAATTTATACGCCATAGGTAATTAAATCATATTAATGGTTCTAGGTTACCTGATCAATTGCATTAATGGATTAAATTAATCTTAAACACCAGTCTATATGCAGTTCCGTCTTCAATATTCGTAGGGAAGAATTATAAGACTTAAATTATATGATCTGATAAATTTTATCAAAGACGATACCGGGGTTGCTTTCATATAATGAGACCTGGGAAATTAGCTAATATGCTTTATTCTATTTAATGAACGCTTCTACTTTATTCTAGAAGCTATACTTATTCTTCTCTTCTTCTTTGTCAACATGTTCTTCAAGCTTAGTTACTCTCCTCAAACTCCTTAGCTTACTCCTCATCTCTAGGAATTCCTTTAACACCTCTTATATTGATGATAGTGACTGAAATGAAATGCAAACAGATACTTATCAAGAGCCTCGACAAGTTGACGGTGGCCCCCTATTGATCTCTGCTGCTTTAATGAACATGTTTTCGAACCCTTTCTTAGAGCTTCTAGCTCTCTTAATCATCACGCTTAACTCCTTAAGTAATTCCCTCACTATCAAAGACCTCATCTCAACCTCCCTAATATACTTAGCTGTCTTAGCTTTAGCCTTAACCGTCCTTCACGTTTTTCGAGCTGGAGCTCTTAGCTTTACCCTCCCTAACGAGCCCGGTGGCCCTAGTAATCATCTCGGAATCTCCTAGCATAAAGGAGATGTTGAAAGAAGTCCTATCTCTCCCCGGATTTTCAATGCTCTGGATACGTCCCTTAAGCTCATCTTTAGCTTAGAAGCTATCCACCTTTGGGTAAGGCCATGCTCATCGTATAACCTTCTAGCAAGCTCCATTCTAGTGATGTATGGTGGCTCCCTAGAATCAACATCGGGAACTCAGCGAGGCTCTCGTTCCTTTTAGGAATTCATAGCTAATTAATTTAAATTAATTTATGTAAATTTCGTACCTGGGGCTTCATCTCGCCTAGAGGTCTTACCTTTAAGGCTCATCCCACAGGTCATGGATGATCGACGAGCATAATGGAGCAACTCACCCATCTATATTTAACCCTCTGAGGTTTAGAGTGAGGTTCCATTATCCCGCAGGGCTACGATACTCGTTCATTTAGTAAACATAAATAACAATATCATATACTTACCCTCAGAACATCAAAATGTATTCTGCCCAGGGTAGAGGTTACCGATTTCTCGAGGCACAAGCTCTCCAGTCCACCCCAGAGCTCCTTCAAGTCGTATCTTGTCATGACATCATTACCCTATGTTACTCATGCTACCTAAAGACGCCACGTAGCCACTAGACTTAGTACCGAGTGTTACCACGAGGCTACCAGCTTAAAAAGCTGCCTGATCGTCCCAGAAGTAGACAGTATCGCTCGAGCTTTGCCTAGCTTAGGAAGGGAGCTTCTACATGCAGTTCCTGTTCGGACTTTTTGGACAGGATACGGCAAAGACCAGTTGCCCTCGATTACACCACCTCTCGATCGCTATTGAGATGTAGAAGTACCTGTTTTGTTTAGGAAATTTACAAGCTTCCTTGAAGCATTCCAGAAACTTTCGGCATCATACTATTACTTGAGACTATATTGACGCATCAAGGGAGTTACTTAGTACATACAGGAATATTCCTAGCTTAACTAAGGTCTTCAACAACACTGCCCTATTACCTACAACGCCAAGCTCCCTCAATATAAGTGTAGCTAAACTGCCTTTAGCATTAAATACATCTTTTAACCTCTTGTTACTTGAACGAAAAGTTTTTAACCCCCCTCCCTCTATTAGAGGAGAGGTCACCTTCTAATCCTGCAAGGGGGAGAGCCATGGATGAAGTTGATAAAGTTGACTTACAGCACCTAATCATTCATATTATAGTGATGTTCGGAGTTTTCATGCCACCTGGAGCATTTCTGTTTATGAAGCCTGATATCATTGGAGGCTTTCCGTTAGCTCTATGGATTTACTGGATCTTTGCCTACATATACTTAGTAGCACATTATTTCATATGGGGTAGGAGAAGAGAGAAAGCATACATGAAAATGAGTATGAAAATGGGTAAGGGATGATATTATGTGGTGGGTTCCTCTAGCAGTTATCATTACTGTTGTTTTAGTGACTTCACTGCCTGGATTTATTGCATACAGATATTTTAAACCGAAAACCCTTTGGGATTTCATGGCTGCTGGCAAGACCTTGGGTCTATTAGCAGTAGCATTATCAGTTGGTGCTACGCAGTGGAGTGCTCTCTCATTTATGGGCTTTATAGCATTTTATTATATTCATGGGGTTCCTGGATGGCTTGCAATGGGACTCGGGTATATGCTCATCTCAGTATTTCTCTATGGACTCTTAGGTTATAGAGTGAATAAGCTTGCTGAACGTTATAAAATTGCTACACCTCCTGATGCCGTAGAACTATTCTTCAAAGATAAGATGCCCGCTGTTATAACTGGTATTCTTCTGTTCATATGTTTGTTACCTTATATGCAGGTTCAAATTGGTGGTATGGCATATATCCTAGAAGTAGCCAGTGGTGGTAGAATACCGTTCATATATGGAGCGTTAATAGCATATATAGTAATGTCTGTATACATGTGGTTTGGAGGTCTAAAATCTATTGCATGGGCTAACATACTTCAAGGAGCATTCTTCTTAACCTTAGCTATTGCTATTGGAGCTTATATGTGGGGTCTTGCCGGAGGAGCTGCGGGTATAAGCCAACTGACTACAACGATTCCTCAGGCATTCATGTTTCCAGGTATTGCAGGAGTTATGACTGCCGCCTTTTTGCTCAGTTGGACTATACCTGTACAATTAGGTTGGCCTCTACATCCTCAAATATATATGCAGTTTGCTGCTGCAAAAAGAAGAGAATATCTCTTCTATCTCCCAGCACTTGTTGTAGTCGCTGCTACAGGGCTCTACTTTATGCAACAAGTTATAACATGGCTTGCTGGCCGTGTTCTTTATCCCGGCGGTTTCCCTGAACCTGATAAACTACTTATAACTATACTCTATGAAAAATGGCATCCAGTTCTCTTCGGACTTGTCGGAGGTGCTGGTATGGCAGCAATGATGACTACTCTTAGTACGCAGTCCTTGGCCTTAGGTTCAACATTTGCAAATGATATCATTAAAAGATTAGTGAAAGTTAGCGAAGAAAAGGCGCTTCTTATACTTAAGATAACAATGATTGTTGGTCTTTTCGGAGGACTTGTACTATGGTTCGTGATGCCATGGTTATTAATGACTATAGGAGCTCTTTCCGCATCTATAGGTGCGATCACGGCGGTAGCAATAATACCAGCAACCTTCAACATTACATTTGTCACAAAGTATGGTGCCTCAGCAGGAATGATTCTGGGTTTTGCAGTACTAGTCTATACGACTTTCATTGCAAAGAACCCTCTAGGTCTTTACAGCGGGTTCTGGGGAATGATCACAGCAATCATTACATGTATTATTGTATCTCTCCTTACAAGGAAACATAGACCGCAACCGATAAAGATATAAATGTAACAACATAACTTTTTTTAACCCTTAAACGGGAGTACTATGGTGTCTCCAGATTATTTAACAATTAATGCTCATGTGTATCCAAAGAGAGAAAGTATCATAATAGCGAGATACAGGGAATAATGTGGGAACATATATTAAATATCAGTCTTACATGCAAGAGACTCCGATTCATCTAGATGATATAGATAAACTCGTACTAAGAGGATACAATGTTTCAAGGTATATAAATAGTGATTCTCATGTCACCTAGATACAGGTGCTCACTTTCATTTATTAAAAGTATTAAAAGTTTTTGAACTTCTGCATGGAAGACCTGAAGAACTATTTCAAATAAGGAACTAGCCAGTGGAGGAGGACGATGGTTTAGATACTTTATGGCAGCCGGATACATATTAGCATTCTACTATCCAATGATCCTAGGATTTCTAGCTGCATATCCAGCATCTCTAGGCTTCATATTACTTCCACAAATAATATGTGCTGTAACAGCACAAAGATGGGTAACTAAATATGGTGCTATCGCAGGTCTCATTGCAGGATTCATTACTATGGCAATACTATGGCAATCTTTAGTACAGGTCCATTAAAGAATCCATATCACATACGCTTTGGAATTTGAGGTGTCATTGCAAACACTATCGTATTTGTATGTCAGTTTACTAACAAAAGCTAAGCCTTCTAAGGAAGTAGTTGAAGAAGTAATAAAAGCTGGATGGTAAAAAGAGCTTAATTAAACAAATTAAAAATATTTTTCTCATTAATGAATTCAAATAACTCCTAACATAGAAAACAGTTCATCTTAAGTTTAAAATCCTACAGCATAGTATAACTCAGGGAAATATTCTATGCGATACCGGGTTCCAGCAGGTTATATGGGTAAAATAGCCTATATCGACTTAACAAAGCCTAAAGTTAAAATTTTAGATTTAAAGGAAGAATATTGTCGTCTCTTTATAGGAGGTAGCGGTTTAGCCGCAAAATACATTTATGATATGGTTTCATCCTCAATAGACGCTTTTGACCCCGATAACGCACTTATTATAATGACAGGCCCCATGACGGGAACATCCTTCCCCACAAGTGGTTTGCCATTTGTGCTAAATCACCATTAACTAACGGTTGGGGCGAAGCAACTGCAAGTGGTTTGGGGGCCTGAGTTAAAATTTGCTGGTTTCGACGGCATTATAATTAAGGGTAGTTCAAAGAAACCAGTATATGTATATATTGAAGACCTTGTAGTAAAGATACTTAAGGCTGATCATCTATGGGGTTTAGATACCTATTCCGTTGAAGAAATTATAAAAAGCGATCATGGGGATAAGAAAATCAAGGTTCTCTCCATAGGTAAGGCTGGTGAAAATCTCTGCAGAATCGCTTCAATAATTTGTGATAAAGGAAGAGCTGCTGCTAGATGTGGACTGGGAGCTGTCATGGGTAGTAAGATGCTAAAGGCTATTGCTGTAAGAGGTACCATGAAGATTAATATCGCCTACCCTGAAAGGCTTTTAGAGATTGTTAAAGAAGTTAATGAAATGATCATAAAGAGTCCCCGAGCTAAATGGCTAAGAATATATGGAACGGCAGGACTAGTAGAAGTATTGGAACCTTTAGGTGATTTACCAATTAAATATTGGAGTAAGGGTATATGGCCTGAAGGAGCAAAGAAGATTTCAGGCCAAACAATGGCGAAAACTATACTAAAAGGAGTTGGGGCATGTTTTGCTTGTCCTATAGCCTGTGGTAGGGAGATAAAAGTTAAAGAAGGGCCATATAAACACGTCAAAGGAAAGGGACCTGAATATGAAAGCATTGCAGCATTAGGCTCGTTATGTATGGTGGACTCATTAGAAGCAATAGCAAAGGCGAATGAATTGTGTAACAGATACGGTCTTGATACAATTTCTACGGGAAGTGTTATTGCTTTTGCTATTGAAGCTTTTGAGAAAGGGCTCATAACAATAGAAGATACTAACGGATTGAAGCTTAGGTGGGGTGATCCTGACGTA